>DAIQQK010000247.1:0-3627 GCA_036786835.1 Acidimicrobiales bacterium
GCACTGATGCGGCACGTCGCCCGGAGATATGGGAGGGAGGACATTCGGGCCAATGTCGTCCAACCCGGCCTGATGCTGCACGAGAAGCTTCAAGCAACGATGCCGCAGAACGCGAGGGATCGGGTGATGCGCAGCATGGCCCTCAAGTCTCGCTTCGGCCGTTCGGACGACATTGCTGCAATGGGCGCCTTCCTGCTCTCGGACCAAGCCGGGTTCGTCACTGGGCAGGTCATCACCGTAAACGGCGGTCTGACGATGAGCCCATGAGGGCTAGCGCGTCTCGTATTCCGATCGCCCCTTTGAGTAAGATCGTCTGATGCGTTCCGCCACCGTGTTGCACACTGCCGACGTGCACCTGGGCACAGGGACTGCTGGCGAGGACGGTTACGAGGAGCGCAGTTTCGCCCGGGCGATCGATCTCGCCATCGATGCAGACGTGGACGCGGTGCTCATCGCGGGCGACCTCTTCGATCACGCACGGGTTCCCGAGGAACTTCTCGGCTGGACTGCGAAGCAGCTCGACCGGGCCGAGCGGCCGGTCATCCTGCTCGTCGGCAATCACGACACGCTGCACGACGCGTCCGTCCACCACCGCTTCGGCGCCCCGGCCCGATGCGCCCAGGTCTCGCTGCTAGACGATCCCGACGGCTCGATGGTCGACGTGCAGGGAACGGACATCGTCGTCTGGGGCCGCGCCATGATCGAGCACGAGCGTAACTTCCGACCTATGGCAGGAATCCCGCCGAAGCCTGAGGCCAAGTGGGGCATCGTCGCTGCCCACGGCCTGGTCATGCCCGACGAGCGCCCCACGCACCACGGCTCCCCGATCGCTCCTTCCGAGCTGGCGGGGGTGGAGTGGGACTACATCGCGCTTGGGCACCTCCACGGCCACCGGATTCTGCAGGAATCCCCAGCTCCGGCCGTTTATCCCGGCGCCACTGCCAGGTCCGTTAAGGGCGAACCGGGAGTCGTCCTGGTCAGCTTCGCTACGGAGTCAGGGACCACCTTCGAGTGGGCAGCGCTGGAGCTTCAGTAGTCGCTTGTGCCGGCGGGCCGCTGTTCGGCTACTCGACCGGCACCATTCCCGTCAGCTCGAGGATCCGGCGGCCGGTTGTGAGTGCGATACGGACGGTCCATCGAGCCCCGGGTCGTCGGCAGCGCCGCTGATGATGATCCGCCCTCGCCCGACGGGAAGCGCGAGCTCCGCGCTATGAGGGGTTGTGCGGAGTGGCTTCGGCGACTCCGTCGCGACGCGCTCGCCTACCCGGCCGCGCCATCGTCCCTCGACGGAAGCGCCACGAGAGCATGTCCCGGAGCCGTTCGCTCCCCATTCTGATTGACCACGTTCACCTCGAGTCGGAGCAGGTTCCCACTGCTCTCGCGCACCTTCTCGATGACCCTCAGATGGGTGCTCAACACGTCGTTCTTGTTGTTGATCGCACGGAATTGGAGTCCTACTTCTCTGACCTCCACCTCGTCTCCAAACCAGCTTCTGATCGCGTTGAAAACATACGACCACCTGAGATTTCCCATTCCAAACGCGCCCGCCTGTCCGGCCGCTCTTCCAGCATCGTCATCCATGTGGACGTAGATGAACTCGTCATTGACCGCTGCGTAGCGGTTCCAGTTCATGAGGTCGGTCTTGCGCGAGAACGTCGGACCTTCCGCTCCCACCTCTATGTCTTCGAAGAACACCCTCTGCGTCACGGTCGTCTCTTCAGTACCAGATGCTGGTCGCCATCCGTCGCTTCACCAGCTCTCCCAGCTGGTTGTGCCACTCCGATTCATGGCGCAGGAAGAGCATGAGTCCGAGCCGGCCCGTTCTCTCATCCCAATCGGCCACGCGCGCCCGCTCTGTGATCACGTCACCGGGCCGGATGCGCGTGAAGAACGTGTCGACCTGTCCCCCGTTCAGAACGTTCTCCCCCTTCCGAGGTCTAAGCCCGGGCTGTGCGCCGGGAAGCCGCGGCGGCGCAACTGGCCAGCCGAAAGGGTTGAAGTCCTCTGGCGCCACGATGCCGTCCCACCGGGTCGTTCTGGCGTACGCCTCATCCCAGAACAGCCGAGGCGGCGTCTCCGGCCAATAGACGGCGATAGACCATTTGCGAATGTCCGACTGTGAAACCGGATACGAGACCGTATCGGGGCCCCATACCCCCTTGGACGCGACAATCTGAGGCGTGACGAGCGTATCTAGAGCCTCATCCTGGGTCGCCACCTACACTGCTCCTCCCCACTCGCCGAACGGCTCAATATCCCCCAGTCGGCCGCGGGCCAACGGTCAGGGGGTGGGTTGCCGGCCCGACCATGTTCAACTGGGACGTCTTGGTCGCGAGATCGAGAATCGTTATCTCGAACCGGTCGTCGTCGACATCGAGCACTCCGATGGTCCCCAGCAGACCCCGATACCC
The DNA here is from genome assembly GCA_036786835.1 of Acidimicrobiales bacterium. GTDB lineage: Bacteria > Actinomycetota > Acidimicrobiia > Acidimicrobiales > UBA8190 > Bog-564. Next base: position 2,412 of record DAIQQK010000247.1, read on the forward strand.
ATAGGGCAAGGTGGGGCTCCCGGGATTGACGAGAGCAGTGCCATCGGGGAGACCCCAGACGAGTGGGATGTGAGAATGCCCGGACACAGCGATATCCACCCGCCGCCCGAAATGCCTCTTGAGCAACGGGGCAACGTCGTCTTCAGAGCGGTTTTGAGCGTGCTCAAGATCATGGGTGAGTCCGATGCAGACACCCTCGACCTCGATTACGACGATGTCCGAGATGCGAGGGTCATCGGGGACGCCCGGGGGTCGAAGCCGCGGGTCATCACCGTTCCCTCGACTGACGAGTGTGGGTGCGACACGGTCGAGGCGATTCACGACGTCGATGGTGTGGAGATCGCCGCAGTGGAGAATACGATCGCTGCCCGCCAATACGTCATATGCCTCCGAGGGAAGATCTGCGCCCGCGGACGGAATGTGGGTGTCACCAACGAGCCCGATGCGGACTGTCACCGACTCATGCTATCCCGCTCCCTCAAATACTGACCCGGTGCCGAGACCAATCGAGTCAGCGCAGTGAGTGGACCGTCTTTCATCCCCGGTCGCCAATCGGTTGCACGACGTTGCACAAACAAATTCACGCCAAGCGCGACCCCGAGCCACCTCACGGTACCCACGGTGGCGTTTCGCCGGCCGCCACGGCCCGAGCGATCTCCTCCATGACACCGAGCATCGGCAACCTCTCCTGCCCCAACGTCAAAGGCAGCACCTCGGCAATCCGCTGTGGGGTCCATGGTTCCGAAGTGAAGACGGCTCGCACCTCTTGGGGTTGTGCCCAGACGGCAAGCTTCGATCCGGCGGCGGTGTACATCTGGCCCGTGATCTCGCGCGCCGCATCGGAAAGCAAATACACGACGAGCGGTGCAATATCGTCCGGCTCCGGCATATTGTCGACCCCTGGGACGTCCGTCGTCATCCTGGTACGGGCCACCGGAGCTACGGCATTCGCTGTCACCCCGTATTCATGAAGAACCAGCGCGGCGCTGCGTACGAGGGAAGCGATGCCAGCTTTCGCTGCGCTGTAGTTGGGATGCGAAACACTGCCCACGTGGATCCCGGAAGTGAACCCGACGAGGCTTCCGCAGCGCTGCTGACGCATGATCGCCGAGGCTGCTCGAAAGAGCGTGAAGGTCCCCTTGAGGTGCGCTGCGATGACCGCGTCCCAGTCATCCTCCGGCATCTCGAACAGCTTTCGCCCGCGCAAGATGCCGGC
>DAIQQK010000092.1:0-13126 GCA_036786835.1 Acidimicrobiales bacterium
GACGTCCGCTTGCTCGAGCGCATCCGGCAATGGATCCTCGCAGAGCTCTGCGTCCTTGCCCTCGTCGACCATCCCGCCACCGAGTGCATCGGCTCTCGGCACAGTCTCGGCCGCATCCGCACGCTCGTTCGCCCAATCGGCATCGATCTCCCTCGACCTCGCTGCGGCAAAGGTGTTCGGTTCGGCACCCCAGCCGGTGACCGGAAGCGGAAGCTTCGACTTCGCCAGCGGATCAGGGAGCGCACAATTGAGACAGCCAGGTGGCACCGAGACAGTCGTCTTCCTGCCGGCCTCGGTGTTCGTGAAGCAGCCGTCGACAGCGGCGGCGGCACTTCCACGTGGGAAGGTGTGGATCTCGGCCGGTCTTACCGAATATCCCGCCATATCGACCAACTTCCCTCAGTTCGTGCTTCAGGCAGAGGGTGTGAATCCCGTCTTCCTGCTCGCGCAAGTCACCTGGGGCGCGACGTCCGCAGCACCGCTCGGGACTCGTCAGGTGGACGGAGGCGAGGCGCAAGGATTTCAGGTGCAGGTGGACCTGAGCACAGCTGCGGCACGGGCTACGGGCCCGACCGCCGCTGCGTTCTCGACGGCGATCGCGTACGAGCTGCAAGCGCTCGGCGCCAATGCTCCGGGGACCCAGATCCAGTTCCAGAGCATGCGCGTGTGGGTCGACAGTGCCGAGCGCGTGGTGGAGCTCGAGGCGTCTCCCCCGGGCAGCGGGATCGGTACCACGACGATGACGGTGAAGTCCTTCGGGACCCCGGTGCATGTGTCGATGCCTCCTCAGCGGCTGATCGTCGACATCTCTTCTCTCACCCCGGGGGGCGAGCGCGAGAACAACGGCGGCGGCGACTCCGACGGAGCTTGAGGATCCTGCGATCGTGACGAACCCCAAACCCGACCAGGCGCAGAACCCGCCGCAGAACCCCGCTCCGAGTCAGCCGCCCGTCCTCATAGAGGGACTCGCTAAGCGCCTTGGACGAGACGTCCTCGCCGTCGACGGGCTCGATCTGCGCGTGGAAAAGGGCCAGGTCATGGGCTTGGCGGGTCCCAACGGCGCCGGAAAGTCGGTCACGTTGAGGATCCTTCTCGGCCTCGTACGCCCGGATTCGGGCCGCGTCGAGGTCTTCGGAGAGCGGGTTCACGCCGGCGCCAAGGTGCTCGGCCGCGTGGGCGCTTTGGTCGACGGACCGGGCTTCGTGCCGCACCTCTCGGGAATGGTGAACCTGCGGCTGGCGTGGCGGATGACCGGACGTCCCGAAACCGACGCCGACCTCGAGCGGGCCCTGGAGATCGCAGGATTGGGTCGAGCCATCGATCGTCCCTACAAGAGCTATTCGCACGGAATGCGATACCGGCTCGGGCTCGCCCAGGCATTGATGGGCAAGCCGGACCTTCTGGTGCTCGACGAGCCGACCACGGGCCTCGACCCCGCACACGTCGTGGAGATCCGAAAAGCAATAGAGGCCGCGTCGCAGCACGGCGCAACGGTGCTCTTCTCGAGCCATCAGCTGGCGGAGGTGCAACGGATCTGCAGCCACGCCGCGATCATGCGAGACGGGAAGCTCGTCATGTCGGGACAGGTGACAGACCTCGTGGGTGAGCACGCCTCACTGGAAGCCGCGTACCTCGCCGCCGTGGAGGACGGCAACACGCACCAGGAGGGCGAAATCGCCGGCACGCATTCTCAGGGCGACGGCTCGCCGTGATCAGGGCGGAGCTCGCGAAGCAGTGGCGACGTCCGAGGACTCTCGTGACGCTCGTGGCGATGGGGCTCTTCGCAGCGGTCCTCACAGTCGCCCTCGAGGCGACGGGACCGGGTCACACCGAGCGCGTCGGCGACATACCCCTCCTCGTCGTGCCCCGCACATCGGGATTCTCGGTGCCGGTGATAGCTCTCCAGAGCACGATGAAGTTCTTCTTGCCGCTCGCGGTCGCGGTATTCGCAGGTGAGTCGGTGGCGGCCGACGCCGCGTGGGGAACCATGAGGTATGCGCTCGCCCGCCCGATCTCACGAACCCGCTATCTGATCTCCAAGCTCGTCGTCGCATCGGTGCTCTCGTTGCTGGCCGTGGTCCTCATGTCGTTGGTGGGCTTGGCGGTGGGCACCGCTGCCTTCGGGTGGCACGCCTTCGCAGCTGCAGACGGGTCGACCTCGACCGTCGTGCACGCAGTCGCGACCTTTGCTCCTGCAGCGTCCCTCGCGAGGATCACCTTGGCGACCTTGTACGTGGCAGCGGGGATGACGAGCATCTTCGCGTTCGCGTTCTTGCTCTCGACGCTCACCACCCGGCCCTTCGTCGCCGTGGCCGGCGGAGTCGGCCTCACGCTGCTCTCGAGGGTGTTCAACGGCGACTACCTGCCTGGGGTGGCCGTCCTGAACCGGTACATGCCCAACAACGACATCGATCTCTGGGACCATCTCTTCCAGACGCCGGCGCAGACGGCAGGGATGGTTCACTTCCTGCTGCTCCAGGTCGTCTACGTAGTCGTATTCCTGGGGCTGGCCTGGTGGTGGTTCTTACGAAAGGACGTCCTCGTTTGATCGCCGTCGAGCTGATCAAACAGGTCCGCCGGCCGAGGGGCTGGGTCACCGTGGCGACGATGGCCGGCATCGGAGTGCTCTTGGTCTTGATCATCGGGACCACCGAGGCGTCGCTGCCGGAGCGCGTCGGCGACTGGGACTCGGTTGTCACGAACAGCTCAGGCTTCGCATCGCCGCTCATCGTGCTGAATGCCATGTTGCTGTTCTTGCTGCCTCTAGTCGCGGCGATCTTCGCCGGCGAGTCGGTAGCAGGCGAGGCCGCATGGGGAAGCCTGCGCTACGTGCTGGCGCGCCCGGTCGCGAGGACTCGGGTCCTCGCCTCGAAAGCAGCCACAGCCGCACTCTTCTGCATCGGCACGGTCGTGGCGGTGGTCGCCGTATCACTGCTCGCTGGCGTGATCGCCTTCGGCTGGAGATCTCTCACGGTGATCGACCTCCAGCACACGAGCGCCCTTCATCTGGCCGCCGCCACGTTCGGTCCTCTCGCCGCGACCGGACGCCTGGCGATGGCGACGGGTTTCGTGATCGCCACTCTGGCGAGCACCTTCTCGTTTGCCTTCCTGCTCTCGACCCTGACCTCCAGGCCCTTCTCTGCCGTGGCTGGCGGGCTGGGGCTGTGCCTAGTGTCCAGGGCCCTCGACAACATCCCGGGACTCCACGCCCTCGGCCCGTGGCTTCCCGCCACAGACGCAGGTACAACGGCCTGGACCGGGCTCTTCACATCGCCCGCACAGAGCGCAGCCATTGGTCACACGCTGCTAGTCCAGCTCGTCTACTCGACGATCTTCCTGGCCGCGGCCTGGCTATGGTTCACCCGCACCGACGTCTTGAGCTGAGTCCTGTCGCGCTCGCCCCAAATTCATGTCCAGCCATCAGAGTCCACCTCAGAGGCCTTAACCCGAGATGCCGCGCCGTTCGGTTCGTCGCCCTTCGCTCCCCTCCCGGCAAGACCGCGACCTCGCCCGGTCCTGGTCCGCAAATCACACTTCCCAGAGGGTGATACGCCGCCGGCGCCTCGTGGCTAGCGCCCTCGGAGCGATCGCACTCGGAGTGGCGCTAACGGTGGTGGCGACGGGCGGCGGAGGCGGCACCAAGAAGCCTGGTCAAGCACCCGGGACGAAGAGCCCGCCGGCGCTCGCTTCCAAGCAGATCCCGGCCATCGAAGCAGGGCTGCTGCCGTGGGGCCTGCCCGAACCGCTGTCTCGCGAGGTCGTGTTGCCGGGCGCCGGAAACACCGTCACGGTCGTTGGCGGCTACGGCGCATCGGGAAACTCTCTCGCCACGATCTTCTCGCTCGACACGACTTCGGGTGCGACCGCGCTGCTCGGAAGCCTCGCCGCCGCCACTCACGACGCAGCAGGTGCTCAGCTGGGCACTCGCGACTTCCTTATGGGCGGCGGAAACCCGACGACGGTTGCGGACGTCGAGTCCTTCACCGCCCCTCCGGCGCCCACCGGGCCAAGTTCGGTGATCGGGCGGCTGCCACAGCCCCGCTCGGATGCCTCGGCAGTGACGATAGGCAACAACGTCTACGTAGTCGGCGGCTACGACGGCACCAGCCCTGACCCCGAGGTCGTGTCGACGAGCGACGGAGTGCATTTCTCCGACGTGGCGGCGCTCCCCGTTCCAGTGCGCTACCCGGCTGTTGCGGCGCTGGGCCAGAAGATCTACCTATTCGGCGGCGAGGGCGTTAGCGGACCCCAGTCAGGCGACGCCGTCAACGCCATTCAGATGGTCGATCCTGCGTCGAAGACCGCCCGAATCGTCGGCCACATGCCCGAGGCGATCGCCGGCGCGTCGGCCGCCGTCATCGAGGGAAAGCTGTATGTAGCCGGAGGAGTCCTGGCATCCGCTGGAACCTCGACGAGCAACACAAGCCAGTCGACCGCCTCCACCGCGCCCGCTGCAGTCTCCAACAACGCAACCGGCGACGTGTTCGCGTTCGATCCGTCCAAGAACACCGTTCTCCGCGCGGGCAGCCTGCCCGTGCCGGTCGCGTACGCGGGAGTGCAGGTCCTCGGAAGTCACGCGTGGTTGATCGGAGGCGAGAGCAACGGAGCTCCGGTGTCGTCGGTCGAGATGCTGACGCCGAACGCTCTTTTCGGCACGGCAGGTGCAGTGGGGGCCGGTTCCCCGTTCTTCGGAGCGAAGCTGCTGATAGCCGACCGCGGCAACAACCGGCTTCTGCTGCTCGACGACACCAACCAGATCGTTTGGACCTACCCGTCTGACTACGCGGCCGCGCCCCCTGGCGGCTTCTACTTCCCCGACGACGCATTCTTCGCGAAGCAGGGCACGGAGATCATCTCGAACCAGGAGGAGAACGAGACGATCGTCATCATCGCGTTTCCGTCCGGCCAGCTTCTGTGGCAGTACGGACATCCCCGGCAGATAGGAACCGCACCTGGGTTCCTTCATGAGCCCGACGATGCCTATCTGCTCAAGAACGGTCAGGTCACCGTCGCCGACGCAGACGGGTGCCGAGTCCTGTTCATCAACCCCGACAAGTCCGTCGCGTCTCAGATCGGCACCAACAATGTCTGCATGCACAAGCCCCCGAACTACCTCGGCTCACCCAACGGCGACACTCCCCTCCCCGACGGCAACGTCCTGGTCTCGGAGATAAACGGGCAATGGGTGAGCGAGTACACGCCGGCGGGCCAGCTCGTCTGGACGGTGCACCTTCCGATCCACTACCCGTCAGACCCCCAGCAGATCGGGCCCGACCTCTACCTGGTGTCGGACTACTCCCTGCCGGGCTCGATCCTCGAGTTCAACCGCGAAGGCCAGATCCTCTACAGGTACTCGCCTCCGTCCGGGCTCGGCGAGCTGAACCAGCCGTCACTCACCGAATTGCTCCCGAGCGGGGTGTTCATGACCAACGACGACTACCGCGATCGCATGGTGGCGGTCGACCCTTACACCCAGGCACTCGTATGGCAATACGGAGTGGCCGACAAGCAGGGAACCGCACCGGGACTGCTGAACACGCCGGACGGGTTCGACTTGCTGCTTCCAGACGGCTCGACTCCCACACATCCGACGACCGGCTGAGACCGCTCTCGGCCCGGCTCCCGGAAACGAGCGGGCGAGCCGGCTCAAGGCCAGATAAGCGTCTTGCCGTCGTAGAGTGACGCGACCATCGATGTGTCCTCCCAGACCCCGAGAGGGGGTGCGGCCTGGACGATCCCGAAGTCGCGAATAGCTGAGGCCTCAGGCTGCCATTCCGACTGCGTCTCCACCCCCACGCCCTTTCCCGGCAGGGTGTTGTCCACAGCGAGAGCAGACTCGAGCCCCCACACAGCCTGCTCGTGCGCGACCTCGTACTCCGCACCCGCAGCCGTGGCGTATTGCTGCTCGATGCTTATGCAACGAGCCTTATGGGAGACGCAGAAGTAGAACGCATGGAGCTGCGCCCGCACGAAGTCGGAGGCCGCCTCCCGGTGGTGCGCTAGGAACTGCTTGTTGAAGAACTCGACGTTGAAGGTCCCTTTGACGCCGAACTGGCTCGGGACGAACTCGTTGAACTTCGCGTTCTCGGCCTTGAGGATCAAGGGCTCGTTCGACTGGTAGGCCTGGAGCGCGCTCTCCTGGCCCTGGATCAACTGGTTCGGGTCGTAGTTCTGGGTGTCTATCTGCTGGACCTTCGAAACGTCGACTCCGGCGGACCTAAACATCTCCAAGATGGCCACTGGGACGGTGAAGTGGTACCCAAAGGTCCTTCCTTCGAGCTGCCTCAGATTCGTGATGCCCGGCTGCGTGAGCAGTGCATAGTCAGACGTGTCGCCGTAGGTGGCCACCGCGACGATTTGGGATCCGTTCGAGACCTGGTCGAGGTCGTCAGCGGCGCTGCCACTTTCCGAGACGGTGGCTCTTCCGGAGGATACGAGCTCGTAAGGCGTCTGCGAGTTGGTCACGAAATCGACGTTCAGGCACATCTGTGAGAAGTACCCGAGCTTCTGCGCGGCGAAGACGTCGATGATCCCGGCGGACGCGTCGAAGCCGAACGGCGAGACGTAAGTCATCGTCCCCACTGCCCGGTTCGCGGCGCACTCGGACGTCGTGAGAGGTGACGCCTGGCTTCCGCCCGTACTCGAGGTACCGCCGCAAGCCACGAGTGCCCCTGCCGCGGCCACGACACCGACAAGAACCCCGCATGTCGCGCGCCATCTCGCAATGCTCCCCCTGGAACTGCTCATGCTCTGCGTGGGGAGGGTGCCCAGCGCCAGGCGAGGACCGTTCGTTGGAGGACGAGGACCACCAGGGTGAGGACAACACCGAGGATCGCGAGCACGAGCACCGAGGCGTAGAGGGTCTTCAGGTCGGACAGGGACGCAGCAGTCTGGATGAGGGAACCAAGTCCGCGTGCCTTTCCTGGAGCTGAGAATTCCGCCACGACCGCACCGACCACTGACAATGGCATGCATATCCGGGCCGCCGCAAAGAGGAACGGAAGGCTGCTCGGGATCTCGAGACGCACGAGGATCTCGCGCTGGGAGGCGTGCAGGGTCCGCAGGACGTCTCGGGCCCTCGGATCGGAGGACCGCAGCCCCACCAGCGAGTTGATCAGGAACGGAAAGAAGACTATGACCCCGGTCACGATGTATTTCGGAGTCAGCCCGAATCCGAACGCAACGACGAGTCCCGGAGCGATCGCGATTATCGGCGTGACGTTGAGGACCACGGCGATCGGCATGACCGCCCGCTCGATCACCGGCAGCTGGGACATGCACAGAGCGAGCACGAAAGCTCCGAGCATGCCGAACAGGGCGCCCACCACGGCTTCCTGCAAGGTGACCAGCAGGTTCTGCCAGAAGAGACCTGGGTGATCGACGATCTGACTGAGGATCTGCGGCACTGTCGGGATCACCAGCGGGTTGTGAACTGCATAGAGCTGCCAACCAAGCGTGAGCAGCCCGAGAGCCACAAGAGGCGGCAGCCAGATCTTCGGATGCAGCCAAGCACGTTCGGTGCTCGACGCCACAGGTCGCGCCGCCCGTCGCCCCTCGGTCAAAGCCTCTTGTACGTCGACGATCGTCGGCTCGATCGCGGACGAGCTCGCCTGTCGCTTCTCAGACATGCGGATCAGTCATGGCGAAGACCAAGCCGAACGGAGCTCGGATCGGACCTGCCGTTCGATCTCGCGAAAAGCATCGCTGGTCTCGACCGACTCAGTGCGCGGCCTCGGAAGCTCGACCGGCACGACCGTGCGCACCCTCCCCGGTTCGCCCGCCATGACGACCACGCAGTCGGCGAGAGCGACCGCTTCGGGCACCGAATGAGTGACGAAGATGACTGTCTTCTGGTTGGACTGCCACACCTCGAGGAGCCTGTGACGCTGCTGTTCGCGAGTCAGCTCGTCCAGCGCAGAGAACGGCTCGTCCATGAGGAGTATCGACGGGTCGAAAACGAGGGCTCTCGCTATCGCGACCCTCTGCTGCATTCCCCCCGAGAGCTGCCCCGGACGACGCCCGAGCACTCCCCCGAGACCGAACGACTCGAGGATCTCCACCGGGTCGCGGTAGTTGGGGGCCCGACCATCGTCGGCCTTCCGGTTCACTTGCAGGGGAAGGCGAACGTTGTCGAGGACGCTTCGCCACGGGAGTAGGGCGGGCGACTGAGGAACGAATCCCACGTGCTTTGCGAGCACAGCTCTCGCGGGCGGTTCGCCGAAGATCGACACAGTTCCGCGGTCGGGCTGGATCAGGCCTCCGACGATCCCGATCAGCGTGGACTTGCCGCAACCGGTGGGGCCTATGACGGTCACGAATTGCCCGCGCGCGATGTGGAGGTCGACGTCCTTCAGGGCTATGGCGATGCCGCCGCGGTCGTGGAAGGTCTTCGAGACCCCGACAATGTCGACACCGAGCTCCATCTCACGGTCGGGAGCTTGCGCTCTCGGCCCGTTCGAGCTCTGGGACACCTCGGTCACGGGCTCTCGGTCACGAGGCTGTGTCGCGCTCCGCGCCCGAGCGGTCCGACCGAGGGCCCTCCATGTAGTCCTCTCGCCTGGCCACCCCGGACAACTCCCCACCCTCGAGGAAGCGCTTCACGTTCTCGGCTGCTCTGCGCACGGCCGTGGCGATGACTCCCGGAACGAGGGGCGAGTTGTGCGGGGTTCCGATCACGTTGGGCAGCTCCAAGAACGGGAACTCGGTGTGGAACCGCCCTGACCCACGCGGCTCGCTCCACCAGGTGTCGATCCCAGCCCAGAATTCAGAATTGTCGCGCAAGTGCTCGTAGAGCGCCCTCTCGTCGATCACCGCCCCGCGCGCGACATTCACCAGGATCGCGCGCGGCTTCATGAGCGCGAGCTCGCGCTCGGAGATGAGCCCGCGCGTGATCCGTGTGAGGGGAAGACAGAGCACGACCACATCGGACTCAGCGAGGGCGCGTGGCAGGTCCTCGAGCGTCCCGACGAAATCGGCGGGCTCCTCCGTGCGCCCGGACGTGTTGAGAGCCCAGACCTTTGCTCCGAATGCCTTCATCAGACGGGCTGTGGCCTTGCCGATACCTCCGAAGCCGACGATCGTGCACACGGACCCCGTCAAGGAGAGCGAGAGGGAGCGCTGGTCGAACTCGCCTCGAGAAAGCTCAGCCTGACGCTGCGGCAGCCGCTTGGCGCACGCGAGGACCATCGCCATCACGTGCTCGGCCATGGGCTCTGCGTACGCGCCGACGTTGCTCGCGACGACGACATGCGGGGGAACGCCGGTGAAGTCCAAGTGATCGATGCCCGCGGAGAGGAGCTGGAGGAGTCGGAGCTTGGCCAGCGTCGGCGCTGGGACCTCGCGCTCGAAACCCCACGAAACGAGGACGTCGGCGTCCACAATGGCCGCTTCGCGCTCGGATTCGCCGAGCTCCCCGGCGAAGACCAACCGCGCGATGTCGCCGAGCACACGCGAGTTGGCGCTCTTCATGTCAGCGTCGACCCCATAGCTAACGACGACGAGCGGCGATTCCACCTCGACTCCTCTGCGCCGGTCAGGCTGCGTCGATGCCGAGTGTGCGAGCCGTCTGTGACAGCTCCACGGCGGAGCGCTCCGGGAAGGTGCCCAAGAGATGGTCCGCGACGTGCACGGTCACCCCGAACCAGTAGTGCTCGTTGCGGAAGTGGTGGTTCCTGTGAGCACGCCAGACGTAGCGGAACAATCGGTGGCGGGGCCTGTAGGACGAGTGGATGAGGTAGTGGGTCCACTCGTATAGGAGGGTCATGGCGTAGGCACCGACGAGTCCGGACAGCCCCCGCCCGAGGGGCAACGCCAGAAGCAACAGCGCAGCCGTCCCCCCGAGCAGCCCCACCAGGGTCTGCAGGGGGATGAACACCAAGGAGAGTTCCCTGGGGTCCGCGTGGTGCGCACGGTGCTTTCGGGACACCAGCGGATCGATCCGCCGTCCTAGGAGCGTGCGGGGCCTGAAGTGCAGGACCAGGACGTGGATGAGCCACTCTGTGAAGGGCTGAAGCGCCAGGATCACCGCTGGCGGCAAGAGGTCCCACCAGCTGTAGCGCCCCACGTAGACGCGGCCTCCGATCGCGGCGAGCAGCACCGACCCGATGATCAGAGGAGAGGGCTGGCGGAAGAAGACCGCCGCCGCCCGGCCGAGGCTCTGTGCCTCGTTGGCAGGTCGATCGCTGCGCCCGACCGCCCGGTCGACTCCCTCTAGGACCATCCCGGCCACGGACACACTCTAGGTGGGCTCCAGCGGCGAAGGCCCAATGCGCATTTGGTTCCCGCAGGTCAACGGTGCTTCGGCACCGCAGTTCGCGGGTCGGACCGCCTGAGGCCGCGCCGGCAGGCAATAGCATCTGGTTCTGGGCCGTCCAGCCGTCGAGCTGGCACAGGCGGGGTACGGAAGCGTCCACACGCACCAGAGGAGATTGGGTTGATACTGAAGGCGGTCGTTCTGGCTCTGGCGGCGAGCTTCTGCACGGCCACGTCGTCGGTGTGCCAGCGTCTCGGTGCTGCGACTGCTCCCGGTGGAGAGACGTTCAACGTGAAGCTACTGCTCTACCTGGTCCGCAAGCCCATATGGCTGGCGGGCGTGGGGAGCATGATCCTCGGATTCGTGTTCCAGATCGCGGCCTTGCACTTCGGCACCCTGGCCCTCGTGCAGCCGATCCTCGCGACCGAGCTTCTCTTCGTCTTCGCGTACATGGCGATCATCGGCTCGAATCGAGTGCTGCGAAGCGACTGGATGGCGGGGGCGGCCATGGCTGTCGGTCTCGGGCTGTTCCTCTTCACCGCCGCGCCGTCGGGCGGGCACGCTCACGCAAAAGGGACGTTTTGGTGGCTCGCGGGTCTGTCCGCGCTCGCCATCGCCGGCCTCGCCACTTTGGCGGCATTCACCCCCATGCGCCAGGGAGCACGCCTGTCGCCGGCTCGGCGTGCCGCCATCCTCGGTGTGGCGACCGGGATCTCCTGGGGCTTCGTAGCGGCAGTCATCAAGGAGATGAGCTCGCATCTCGGCGGCGGAATGGCTGCGCTCTTCTCGACTTGGTCCCCTTATGTATTGGTCGTGGTCGGAGCCGCGTCGATGCTGCTCGCCTCCCACGCGTTGCAGGCGGGGCCGCTGGCTGCATCCCAGCCCGGGTTCACGATCGTCGATCCGCTCGTGGCGAGCCTGCTCGGAGTGTTCATCTTCTCCGAGCACATCTCGCTTTCACCCGTCGACATCTTGGTCGAGCTCGCGGCGCTCGCCGCCCTCTTATGGGGCGTGGTGACGCTAAGCCGTAGCAGCCTGGTCCAAGAGCCCCGTCACGAGGAGCCCGAACCGATGCCCCTCTCTGTCGACTCGGTGGCGGACCACACCGCCACTTTCGGAGCCGGCTGAGAGCCGAGCCTCAATCGCAGTCAGCCGTCAGCGGTGGGCGGTCAGCGATCAGTGCGAATAGGTGATCGTGAAGTCGCTGTTGTTCGAATTGGCGATCGACGTCGACGCCACCGTGCCGGTCACACCGTTGAACACACCGCTTCCTCCGGTGATGTGAACGTTAGTGATGTTGTTGGTGAGGTCCAGTGTCTGGTGGTCGGCGTAGAGCAGCGACCCGTTGATGGCGATCTCCGCGTCGCAGATACCGGTGACGGAGGTCGAAGTGCTCTCGGTGACGGTGCAGACGAGGTGGTCAGAACCTTCGTAGTTCGCGTCATGGCTCGTGTGGTTTCCGCTGTAGTCGAGGCCCGTGGAGGTGAAGTAGTCACCGACCGCAGGCTGGGCGTTCTGGTCCGCTATGGGTTGCCCGTTGGCCTGGAATGCACCATTGGAGACCGACTTCGAGAACAGGTGAATCGGCGAGTTGGTCGAGGTGTTCGCCGATGAACAGCCCGCGAGCCCCAGCACGGCGGCCGCGGCCGCAGCGGCGGCAACCCCTTTTCCGGCTCGGACGATGATGCGGTGACGAGTGCTCATGCTTATCCGGGTCTCCTTCGTGGTGGTCCTAGGCAGACGTGGTGGTCCTAGGCAGAATTTGCAGAGTCCACACGATGGCTACCTCGTTGTCAACACGTTGTTCTAGGCACCTAGAAGCCCTGGTGAGGGAGGAGGTCTCAGGACTGCCTCCTCGCGGCCACCCGACGACCGGGTTCACGAAAGCGATTAGGACGCGCTGTCTGGGTCCTTCTCCCACCATTGGCACCACCATTCCGCTCCCACCAGGATGCGTATCTTCTGGTGCCAGCAGTAGGAGATGTCCTTGTAGGACTCGAGGTAGTACCGGCAGTTCTCGCACTTCTCCTCGCCCGACGGCTTTCCCTTGAGGACCGCGTTGTCGGCGAGGTGTCGCAGCTCGATCGACAGCGTCTCGTCGATCTCCTTGGGCTCGGGCTCCGGGATCACGTATTCCGACACGCCAACGACAGTAACCGGACCCATGCGGAGCAGGCACCGGCCTGGTCGAGGGGGGAGACCCGGCCGGTGCCCAGGCGTCAAACCTCGGCGTTCGCCGGCTCCGCGTGCGCGTGGCCGTGGGGGGCCGGCACACGCACAGCGAGCGCTCTGGAGACTCCTCTGGGGAACCACCAGTTCGCCTTGCCGAACAGGGACACCAGCGCCGGCACCAATAGAGCCCTCACGATCGTCGCGTCGAGAAGGATCCCCGCGCCGAGACCTGTCGCGAGCACCTTGATGTCGGTGTCAGGTGCGGAGGCGAGCGAAGCGAACGCCAGAAACAAGATGAGCGCCGCACTGGTTACGAGGCGCCCGGTCCGCCCGAGCCCTTCGGTTACGGCCGCGTCGGTGCTGCCCGTGCGGTCGTACTCCTCCCGCACTCGGGTGAGGATGAAGACCTCGTAGTCCATCGACAACCCGAAAAGGAACGCGAACACCATGAGCGGGATCCAGAACGTGATCGCACCCGTGGCGGGAATCCCGAACAATGCACTCGACCCGTGGCCGTCCTGCCAGAACCACGCCATCAGCCCGAACGTGGCCGCGAGCGACACGAGGTTCAAGATGACCGCCTTGCCGGCGAGGAGCAGCGAGCGAAATGCCCTTGCAAGAAGCAGGAAGGTCACGATCGCGATGAGGGTGAACATCAGCGGGAAGTTTCCGAAGACAGCGTGGCTGTAGTCCTGCTCTATA
>DAIQQK010000093.1:0-12953 GCA_036786835.1 Acidimicrobiales bacterium
TCGCCTTCGCCGAGCTCGAGCAGTTCATCGACAACCAGGTCAAGTACTACTCGTCTGGCATGTACGTACGTCTCGGCTTCGCGGTGGCGGTCAACGTCGATCCGGACGTGCTCGTGATCGACGAGGTCCTCGCGGTCGGCGACGAGGACTTCTCGCGCAAGTGCCTCGGACGGATCAAGGAATTCCAAGACGACGGCCGGACGATCGTCTTCGTCACGCACTCGCCCGATCTCGTTCGTCAAGTGTGCGACCAAGGCATGGTGCTGAGCGACGGCAAGGTGCTCGGGGTCGGGACGGCGGCAGAGGCCATTCACCTCTATCACGACCATCTTCTAAAGGCTGCCACACCCGTCGAAGGTGAGACCTCCGATACGGAGGCGGAGGCAGCGCGCGCGACGCACCGTCCTGTTCTCATCACAGGCATCGACCTCGAGCACCCCGGCACCGGGAGCCGTCCCTACATGCTCCCGGGTGAGCCTCTCATGGTCCGCGTCACGTTCGAGGCGACCGAGCCCGCCGACGGTGTGGTCTTCACCATCGAGATAACGGATCCGGCCGGCGGCCTCATCTTCTCCTCGGATACCGTCGAGCTCGGTAAGCCCTTCGATGCCCAGGTGGGATCGGGAAGAGTCGATTTCTCCTTCGACGGCGTGCCTTTGCTCGATGGTTCGTACACCGTCGGGGTCGGGATCACGAGCAACAGAGGGATCGTCTACGACCGTTGGGAGAACAAAGCCTCCTTCGACGTGATGAACCCCGGCCGGTCTCGAGGCACGGTGGCCCTCGGAGTGCACGCCAACTTCATCTGGCCCTCGCTCTGAGCACCAGTGGACGAGTCGGTCGCTAACGAGGGCCCTGTCGGGCGGATCGCGTTCGTTCCCACTCGATACGGCCCGGGAGTTCTCGGAGGCTCCGAGGCGGTGTCGGCCGAGATCGCGATGGGACTCGCGGCGCGGGGCTGGGACGTCGAGGTGCTTACCACCTGCGCCGTCGACCACTTCACGTGGGAGAACTCCTTGCCGGAGGGGCCGAGCGAGGAGGACGGGCTCCTGGTGCGCCGGTTCCCCACGGTTCGCGAGCCGTCGCAGGTCGGCCGACGCGCACAAGACCTCATCGAACGTGACGTCATTCCGTCGCTCGACGAACAGATCACCTGGCTCGGCTTCCAGTTCCGAGTGCCCGCGCTCTTTCACCACCTGCTTCGCCACGGAAGAGAATTCGATGCGGTGGTCTTCTCGCCGTACCTCTTCTGGACCACTGCGGTGTGCCTCCGTGCAGCCCCTGAGCGGTCAGTCGTCGTTCCGTGCCTGCACGACGAGACCTATGCGCGACTGGACGTCTTTCGCCCGGTTCTCTCCGATCCGGCCGCGGTCTGGTTCCTCTCCGAACCGGAGCACGAGCTGGCACATCGCCTCGGTCCGGTGGCGGATCACCACGTCGTGACAGGGGCAGGCGTTCACGTGCCGAGCTCCTACGACCCCGAGAGCTTTCGCGCACGTCACGGCGTGAGTCGGCCTTTCGTCCTCTACGCGGGCCGGCGCGAGCACGGAAAGGGCTGGCAGTGGCTTCTCGAGGCCTTCGAGTTCGCAGTTGAGGCCGGGATCGGTCTCGATCTCGTGACAATCGGAGTGGGGAAGGTCGATGTCCCTGCAGCATTGGCGGGACGGGTCATCGACCTGGGGTTCCTCTCTGCGTCGGAGAGAGACGACGCCCTGGCGGCAGCCCTCGCGTATGTGCAGCCGAGCCGCATGGAGAGCTTCTCCCGATCGGTCATGGAGTCCTGGTTGGCCGGCACCCCGGTGCTCGCGACATCCGAGGGCGAGGTGGTGGCGTGGCACTGCAAGCGTTCGGGGGGAGGACTTCTCTTCTCCAGTCGCGAGGACCTCGCCGAGCATCTACGAGCGTTGGAAGCGTCACCTTCTTTGTCGGGATCGCTGGCGGAGCGCGGGCGCGACTACGTGTTGAGCGAGTACTCCTGGGACACCGTGCTCGACAGGATGGAAGCGAGCCTCCGGGGGCTCTTGTGAGAGGGGTGCTCGTCGCAGGTAGCTATCCGCCTGTACCCGGTAGGGCCGCTACCTTGTCGCTGGCGGCCGTCGAGTCTGCGATGGCTCGCGACGACGAGGTGGTCGCCGTATCACCTCGCGCGAGCGCCGCTCATCTCCATCTACCGATCAGCGGGCTCCAGGCTGCTCGCAACCTGTGGCGACTTCGGAGGTCCACAGGTGCAGATTCTTTCGTGCTGTGCGTAGAGCCGGGTGTGCCTCTCACGTCGCAAGCCGGTGTGCTCAGGAGAGCCGTCGAGTCGGCCCTCCTGCGTGGCGTGATGCGAAGGTTCTCGAGGACCACGATCCTTTCGGGAACAGAGCCGAGGGCGATCTCATCCGAGCTGCGAGCGCTCAGCCGTGCAGCCGACGAGATAGTCGTCGTATCGGCGCAAGAGAGGGACCTCGTGGCAGCGATGCTCGCCACCCACCGCCCGCAGATCGTGGTCGAGAAGCTGCTGCGCCGCGCGAGTGGGGAAGTCGTCGACGGCGGGGTCGACCCCTTCGGTCCTCCCGAGACCGAAGCGAAGGGCTTGGTCGGTCACGCAGCAGCGCGAGCCGAGCGGGTTGCGTACCGCGCGGAGCATGCGGCCGCGAGGGCCGCGCATGTGCTCCTGGGCGACAACGCCCACAAGCTGGGCAGGCCGCTGCGTCGCGCCGTCGAACCCATTCGCTCACGGGTCATGCGAAGAGCCAGAGGCAACGCGCGCTAGAGGCGGCGAGAAATCGGGTCCTACACGCCTCCGGCGTAGACGTGGATCACGTCGCCGAGGGTGACCTCGCTCGGGGTCCCCTCGATCGGAGGCCCACCCGATCCCGCGGTCTGGTCGTACGCGTTCCAGACGTTCCCGTTCTGGTGGTCGGAGATGTACTCCATCAGATGCCCCGACGGACCCGCCGCGTAGATGTGGATGAGCCCCTGAGCGGGGTCATAGACCCCAGATGGAGCCGCCGTTATGCCGGATCCCCCGCCCGACCACTGGCTCAGGTCGTAGGCGTTCCAGACGTTCCCGTTCTGGTGGTCCGAGACGTACTCGACGAGGTGCCCGTTCGACCCCTCCACGTAAGTGTGGATGAGCCCCTGGGCGCCGTCGTAGACGGCCCCAGGCCCGCTCGTCACCGAAGAGCCTCCCCCGGACCACGCAGACAGGTCGTACGCGTTCCAGATCCTCCCGTCCTGGTGGTCCGAGACGTACTCGACGAGGTGCCCGTTCGACCCCTCCACGTAGGTGTGGATGAGGTTCTGGGAGCCGTCATAGACAGAGCTCGGCGTGCTCGCTATGGGAGATCCCCCTCCCGCGTAGGCGGAGATGTCGTATGCGTTCCAGCCCTGCCCGCCTGCGTTGTCGTCTGTGTACTCGACCATGTCGCCGTTAGATCCCTGGGCGTAGACGTGGATGGTCTTCTGGGCGCTGTCGTAGACCGCAGAGGGGTCTCCTGCTATTGGGAGAACCCCACCTGTGACGGCTGTCAGGTCGTCGACGTTCCAGAGCCTTCCCCCGGCCCCGTCGTCTACGTACATGAGCAGGTGCCCGTCCGAGGCACGCTCGAAGACGTAGATGGCCCTCTGCGAGGACACCACCACTGCGTCCGGGTTTCCCGCTATGTCCAGTACCCCGTAGGAGGCTGTCAGGTCGTAGTAGTTCCAGGGCCTTCCCCCCACCCCGTCGTTCTTGTACTCGACCAAGTGGTTCGAAGCCGAGCGCTCGAAGACGCTCACGAGCCCGCTCGCGGGATCGACCAACCCCGAGGGGCTACCGATCATCCCCGGCCCGGAGGTGTTCGCGCTCTGGTCGTATGCGTTCCAGACCCGCCCGCTCGCGTGATCGGAGATGAACTCGAAGAGGTCGGGGTCCGACACTGCTATCCCGCCGCTCGGCAAGAAGCCGAGAGCGTCCACCCAGGTGAAGTCGAGCCCGGGTGCGCCGGAGGTGTCCACGAGAAGCTCTGACCATCCCGGGTCCCCCTGCCAGGCGCCGGGCGCGTATCCGGTGCCCATGAGACACGGCTGGCAACTGAGCGCCATGAGGATGTTGTCCCTGTGCCCCCAGCAGCCGCTCGTATTGCCCGAGGTGCAGTCGATGTTGGAGGAGCCGATCCCGTCGTCGTACATCCAGAAGTAGATCGCCTCGAGAGGATTGCCGACGGCTGCCGCCCAGTTGCTTCCCCACGAGCTGAATGGAAAGCCGGGAGGAGGGGAGGGATCGACGTTCGACTGCGCCCCAGCCTGTGCTGCCCCGTCGAGTGCGCTCGCCAGTGCCG
Organism: Acidimicrobiales bacterium; assembly: GCA_036786835.1. Classification (GTDB taxonomy): domain Bacteria; phylum Actinomycetota; class Acidimicrobiia; order Acidimicrobiales; family UBA8190; genus Bog-564. Next base: position 4,308 of record DAIQQK010000093.1, read on the forward strand.
AGAGGGCTGGGAGACCGCGCGCCGTGCGTTCGAGGTTGGTCGCAACGAAGAGCTGCTCTTGCGGGCTGAGCGAGGCCCAGTTCGTCGGAAGCGCCATGCCTCCGAGACCCTCTTGTGCCCTGGCGTTCGTTATCGCCTGGAGGGTCGCGTTCAAGCAACCTTGCGAGTCGTCGTAACCCGAGCCCGAGCAGTCCTGGAGGAAGTTCGGGTTGGGAGAGATGTTCACCGAGGGGTTCGCCGGAGGGACGGTTCCCTGAGTGGCTGTAACAGGGGCCGGCTGACGCGAGGCCGGGACTGTGACGACATGCCTCCGGGCGGCGAGCCCTCCCCCCGCCGCGGCGGGGAAGATCCCGGCGACGAGACCGGCGACCACGAACGAGGCCACGGGAAGCACGGCCGCAGCCCGACGACGCGGCCATGCACCGCTCGAGGGTGGTTTGCCGGGCCCGGGCAGAGAGACAAGGTGGGACGAAGTCCAAGGGATTCTCACTATTCGTAAGTATCGGACTACGTACAGCGGTCATTGATACTCAGAGGGAGAAAATTGTTCGCGCGATAGGTGAAGGAGAGGGCTGGAGACGAAAGTCGAGGCGGGCAGGGGTGCGACCGACCGTGCCGGCGGAGGGTGCGACACGGTTCGAATGTGCCTGAGGGGAGGTCGTGTGGAGGGGCCCGCACGAAAACACACATGTCACGGACCGACAGGTGCCAAATTTGCTCCGTGAGCCCCGACGACCGTTCTGCGACATCGATGGCGCGCGGGGACCCGGAAGCCGGGACCACCGGGGCGCTCGACGTCGATGGCCGACGAGCGGTGTTGGCGAAGGTCCGGGACGAGATCGATGCGGAGGTCGCTCTCAGGCGCTCCTCGGGCTCGGTCCCCGCGGATCTCGAGCAAAGGCTCGATGAAGCGTTCTCCGAGCTTTCTCCGGGCGAGGGCTCTGACTACTTGATCCGACAGGCGCTGGAGGTCGTCGACCGGAGGGCTGCAGTCGCGCCCCAGGTTCCTGTGGCCTCGGAGCGGCCCGGGGGATCTTTCTTCAAGCGAATGATCCGCGCTGCGGTCGGGTGGTACGTCCGGTTCTTCGTGGCTCAGCTGACGAGCTTCGCCGTTGCAGTCGCACGTGCTCTGCACCTGCTTGCGGAGGATCTGGAGGACCTGCGCAACGAGACTTCGACACAACGACCACCGCTGGCCGACGGCCTCGCCGTCAACCGAGCTTCCGACGACCTTTGGTGGATGCCTCTCGCGGTTTCGGCGTTCTCCGACGCTTCGGCTCCCGTGATGTGTGGCGACATCGCCGACTTCGCGACGTTGCGAGCGTTGCGCGACGCCGGAGTCGACGCCTACGGCGTGAGGGACTCCGGCGATTCGAGCGGGACCCGAGCAGGCGAGGGACTCGACGTCCGAAACGAAGGGCTTTTGGACCACGCCCGCACTCTGGTCCAGGGCGCCGTCGGGGGAGCGTTGCTCGAAGGTTCGATCCAGTGGATCGGTCCTCGACGCGCCGACGAGCTGTTGGGCACATTGGAGCCGAACATGGCCGAGGGAACGGTGCTGATGGTGGTGTCCTCGACTCCGCAGGCTTGGAGTCGTCTTCGCGACCCGGTCTTGGCCGACCTTGCGCCGGGACGACCCCTTCACCCGGAGACCTGGGTCCACCTGATGCAGCGCCACGGCTTTGCAGAGCCACGGTTGCACCGAGGAGGCCCGGACCTAGCAGCGAAATGGCGCACGTCCTCCAGTGGTTCGACTCCGCTCGATCAAGCTTTGGGATCGGTCATGGAGTCGCTGTTGGGCGGACCGGACGAGTACGCCGTGATCGCAGCGCGTGGAGCGGGGACGAGATGAGCCCTCCTAAGCGGATCGACCAGGTGATCCCCACTCTGGCAAGTCGTGATGCCATTGGGCGCCACACGATGCAGGTGAGGGACTTGCTCCGCGAAATGGGCTTCGCGTCTGACATCTACTACGCCAACGCCTCGGCCGACGTGCTCGACGAAGGCCGTCACATCGAAAAGCTCGGTGATGCCGATCCAGACGGACGGTGGTTGCTGTACCAGATGTCGATCGGGAGCCCTGCGGCGATGGTCTTCGCTCGCAGACCTGAGCCCAAGCTCGTCGACTACCACAACATCACTCCCGTCGAGTTGATCGCTCCCTGGGATCCGGAGGTCGGCGAGGAGCTCCGCATAGGCCGGGCTCAGATGCGACACCTGGCGCCGCTCACCGCATTCGCGATGGCGGACTCGGCCTACAACGAGGCAGAGCTGAAGGCAGTCGGTTACAAGGTGACGGCAGTCGCACCCCTCCTCATCGACATGGACGAGTTCGCGGGCAGAGCCGACCGAGGTACGTCTCGGCGGCTCGAAGGCGAGCGCGAGAAGGGAGGCAAGGACATCCTCTTCGTCGGGAAGGTGGCCCCCCACAAGGCTCAGCACGATCTGCTCAAGGCGCTCGCCGCGTACCGGGGTCTCTACGACCCGGCAGCGAGGCTCCGGCTGGTGGGCGGTCCGATAAGCGAGACCTACTCGTGGGCACTCGACCGATTCGCAGAGGACATCGGGCTCACCGACGCCGTAGACCTGCCGGGCTCCGTCTCCCACGCAGAGCTCATCGCGTACTACCAAGCGGCCGATGTCTTCGTGTGCCTCTCGGATCATGAAGGATTCTGTGTGCCGCTGGTAGAGGCAATGTTCCACGGTTTGCCTGTGGTGGCCTTCGGGGCCGCCGCGGTCCCCGATACCGTCGGCGACGCCGGCCTCGTGCTCGACAGCAAGGAACCGATCCGAGTGGCCGCCGCGATCGACCGGGTTGTCGGCGACGACGGTCTCAGATCGATTCTTCGGACTGCAGCGGCCGAGCGCGTGGCCTCCATGTCACTCGAAAGGTCGCGCAGCAAGTTCGCGGAAGTGGTCAATTCTGCGATCGATGCCGTCGAGTCCGAGAGGCCCTCCGGCGTCCAGTCTGTAACCTATCGGTCGTGAAGAACCTGCTGAGGCGCGCGCTCGCGCGCATCGAAGAGCGGTTCTTCGGCCCGGTGCACTCGAGGCTGGAACGAGTCGAGAAGAGTCTCGAGGGCGCGGATTCGCGCTTGGCCGTCGTCGAAAGCCACATCGAAGAGTTGATCCGACGAATGGACGAGGTTCAAGAAGTCGTCGAGACGACCATGGCCAGAGTCGCCGCTTCGACGGAGCGATCCCTGATCGTCGCGGAGTCCCAAGCTCGCACAGAAAGAAGGGTCGAGGAGATCGAGCGCCTGCTCGGCGCGCCGTCGTCGCGCTCGGCGGGCCGTCATTGACCGAACTCCCCGCGCGCCTTGCGGCGGACGTTCAGGCATTGCAAGTCGCCGGGTTCGCGGACCGCGGAATCGGTCGTTACACGGCGGGCCATGTCGCTGCCCTTGCCCGTGCCGGCAGGATTGCAGCGGCGTTGCTTGCGCCCGAGCTCCCGCCGCCGGCCGGCATTCCCGACGAGCTTTCCACGTCAGGTCTCGCTTGCTGGGACACGATGCGTCAGATGCGCGATCTCCTTCGCAGCGGCGGTCCGATAGCGCGTTACGTCACCGCTCCCTTCCTGCACTCGGGGCCCACGGACTCGTGCGGCCTCACCGTCGTCCCCCATTGGGCGGACGCAGGGGTGCCGAGACTGGTCACTCTCTACGACCTGATCCCGCTTCGCGACCCCGAAACCTATCTACCGACTCCTTCGCATCGCGAGCGTTACGAAGCCAGAGCGAAATGGGTGGCGGAGGCGGACCTCGTTCTCGCGATCTCGGAATTCACCCGAACCGAAGCGATCGAGTTGCTCGCATGCCAGCCCGACAGAGTCGTCACCATCGGAGCGGGTGTGTCCCCTATGTTCACTCCCCCCGACGGCACCGACGACGAACTGTTCCGCTTCTACCTGCCGGGGATCGAAGGTCGCCCTTTCCTCCTCACGATCGGGGGAAGCGATCCCCGCAAGGGAACCGAGCGGCTCATCGACGCCACGGGTCGTCTCCTCGAGCGTGGGCTCGACTTGTCCTTGGTTGTCGTGGGCGACTTGACCGACTGGTGGCAGATCAGGCTGCGCGAGGCAGCGTCCAGCGCTGGGCTCGGTGAGCGGCTCGTGTTGACCGGGCCAGTCGCCGACGCCCTTCTGCGGGCCTGCTACCGGAGAGCCGCCGTGACTGTCCTCCCTTCCACTTCAGAAGGGTTCGGACTCCCTGCTCTCGAGTCGGCAGCATGTGGCACGCCGGCACTGACGTCCTGCACCACGGCGCTTCCCGAGGTGGCGGTCTCGGACCTCGCCACCTTCGATCCGCTGGATGCCGAGTCGATCGCCGAGGCAGTCGGAGCATTGCTCGCCGACGACGGGCGAAGGGCCGAGATCCTGGGTGCACAACGTGAGCTCGCGTCGCGATCTACATGGGATGCCGTGGCCGTCAAGACGATTGCTGCATTGGACTCGCTTTGCGATTCGATCGCCGCAGGAGACTGGGGAAGGGCTCCTGACCGTCGCCGCATCGCGTTGGTCGGGCCGCTCCCTCCGCTTGGTGGAGGGATCGGTGCGTACAACGCAAGACTCCTCGAGGCGGTATCCAAGCTCGAAGCTGTCGACGCGGTGACACCCATGGTCGGGGTGCCTGACCTGCCCCCCGGCGTCGGGCACCTGCCTGCCGACTCTTTCGGGACAGACGTCAGGCCTGTGTCGTACGACGGGGTTGTGTACGCCGTCGGCAATTCCGGCGGGCACCTCGGGACGATCGAACTGGCGCTTCGGTTTCCGGGCTGGGTCTGGTTGCACGAGGTGCGGCTGCCGGCCGTCGCCGTCACGGCTCTGGAGAAGAGCGACGACGTCCGGTTCGCCGAATCCCTCGCGTGGCTCCTCGAACGCGCCTACCCCCACCGAGCTCCAGTGCACGCAGCGGAGCGCGCTGGTCGATCGGTGCTCGACCTCACGATCGGCGGCGTGGGGTTGACTCCGTTGCTAGCCGAGCGGTGTCGCGGCTTCCTGGTGAACTCGAACGTGGCCCGGAACCTGCTCTTGTTGGACCTCGCGCCGTTGGTGCACCGCCCTCCCATCCACGTCCTGCCTCCTGCGTGCCCTCCTGTGCGGGAGTTGTGGGAGGGGGCGGCCTCCGGGCAGGCGGTTGTCGTGGCCTTCGGTGTCGTGTCGATGGCCAAGCGTCCCGATCTGCTCGTGGACGCTGCCGCGATCGCGGGCTGCAGGTTGGCCTTCGTCGGACCTTGTCCCCCGATCCTCGCCCAGCTGATCCGCGAGCGAGCTTCCGAGCGCGCGATATCAGGCCGAGTAGAGGTGACCGGAGAGGTCGACGGTTCCGAGTGGGATCAGTGGTTCGCTCGCGCCGCCCTCGCTGTCCAGATTCGTGAGTCCTCGAGTGGCGAATCGTCGGCTGCGGTACTCGAAGCTCTTGCCGCTGGGGTTCCCGTGCTGACGAACGTGGCCTCGGCGGCGGAGTACGGCGACGAGGTGGTCTCGTTTCTGCGGACCTCGGATCCGGCGTTGCTCGCGGCGCGGATCGCCGCGCTCCTCGACTCGCCTGCGAAGACCGAGGCGCTGTCGAGGTCCGGCAAAGAGTTCGCAGCAACTCACCAGTTCGAGGATCTGGCCCGGTCCATCGTCGGCATCATCGGAGACTCATAGCGCCACGGGCTGGGTAGCCGGCGGTCGTGACGCACGCGGCGCTCCTATCGGGCTCCGACGAGCTCGTCGTAGTAGCTGCTGACTCCCCTGACCATGGCGGTGGAGTCGAATCTCGAGAGATACAGGTCGCGCGATCTGAGTCCGAATCGTGCGCGCAGCTCGTCGGATCGCAACAGCGCCGCGAGCGCCTCCCTGAGGGCACCTACGTCCCCCGGTGGGACGAGCAGGCCGTTGCCGAGTTCCTCGACTACCTCCTTGAGGCCCCCGATGTCGGTTGCGACCACCGGCTTGGAGAACATCATCGCCTCGACGAGCACCAGGCCGAACGACTCGAATCGAGATGGTGCAACGAACACGTCGCAGCCCGCATAGAGAATGTGCAACTCTTCGTCGCTCACTCTCCCCCTGAACAGCACGCGTTCTGCGAGCTCCGGATGCGCTTTCTGGAATTCCTCGCGGGGGGTGCCGCACGTGGGTCCGGGGAGGGAATCGTCCCCTGCGAGATTGAATACGACGTCGGGGAACTCCTCGAGAAGTGAGGGAATGCAGCCGAGGAGAGTGTCAATTCCCTTTCTCGCCTCGAGGCGACCCGCGAAGAGGACCTCGAGCGTTCCGGGATGAGATGAAGGCTCGATGCACAGGCTCTCGTCAGACAGTCCGTGAGGCACGAATCGCAGGTGTTTGCGTGGCAATGAGAGCCCGTATCGATGCTCGACCTCCTCCACAATGGCGGGGCCACACGCGAGCAGGTTCGGCGAGTGCTCGTACACGAACTTCTCTGTCTCCAACATCGCCTCGAGGACGGGATCGCCCCGAGCGAGAGCGGAAGCGACCCTGGGGTCCGAAGCAGCGACCGATCGGAGCGGGGTGTAGAGCCCGAGCACGTGCCGGAACCTTCCGTCGAGGACGACCGCTATTCCCTCTGAGTCCCAATTGGGCACTTGCACGACGTCGACCGGCCGGTGCTCGTGGACCCGCACGAGCTCGTCGAGCAACGTCGCCGAGTAATCCCATATGTGCTCTGGGACATGCGGTGAACCGGGCCTGTCGGGTAGGGAATGTGGCTTCGAGGTCATCCGGTGAACCCACACACCGTTTTCGAGGTCGACGCTGTCTCGATCGTGCGACTTCGTGAGCACCCGGACTACGTGGCCTTCTCGGGCTAGGCCTTCGGCGAGCTCGTGGACGACGCGCCCGATCCCGTTGACGGGATGCGGCGGGTACTCCTGGCTGAAGAAGCAGATGTGAAGTCTGTCCGGGGCACGCCGGCGAATGGGGAACGGAAGAAACGGGGACTCTCTGGAAAAGAACCATTCGGGAGTACGAGTCCTGGTCGACCCACTGTTGAAGGCCGAGAGGGCGACAGCTGAGGCCTTGTTGGCGTCGGACTCGAATCTGGCGAGATCCGCAGCCGCCAGCTCACCCGCCGCGATGTGCTCCTCCACGTACCTGCGCCAGAACTCGCCCCTCTGTGCGATCGCCTCGGATATCTCAAGCGGGGAGTACGTGTCACTGCCGTGTTTGAGGATGAGGTAGAAGACACTCTTCAGAACATGGTAAAAGTCGCGAACGGTGCGATTGTTGCCGCGGATGTCGTTGGCGAGGTACTTGTGGTACACGAACCCGTCATCGAGAGCACGTATCACGTAGCCACTGTCGACCAACCGGCAGCAGACGTCGGTCTCGTCCATGTAGTACTCGAACTCTTCGTCGAATCCGCCGATCTCGAGAAGTCGATCTCTGCGAAACGACGAGTTGGTACCCAGCGTGCAGATGAACTGGCGGCTCTTCGGGAAGGCGAGCGCCGGTGACGGGTTGAACATGGGGTCGGGCTCCATTGAGGTCCAAGGCTCCCCGAGCCGGTCCTGGCGGGTGTACCAGGCTTGGATCCCCACCCCGTCGTGCGAGTAGACGGGCCCTCCCGCCGCAGCCACCTCGGGATCGTCGTAAGCCTCTTCGAGACGATCGAGCCAAGCAGGGTCCGGGTAGGCGTCGTCGTCTATGAACGCGACGAGCTCGCCTGCGGCCAGTGCGATCCCGAGATTGCGTGACTCGGACAGGTTGCGGTTCTCGCAACGACCGAGCTTCACCCGCGATGCCCATTGCTCGAGCAGTCGGTCCGTACCGTCTGTGGAAGGACCATTCACCACGACGACCTCGAAGCTCGGATGGTCCAGCAGCTCCAGTGCCTCAAGCGTCTGGGCGAGACTCCGAGCTCGGTCGACCGTGTTGATGACGATCGAGAACGAACGTCTCGTCATCCGGTTGTTTCGCCGGATTCGATCCCATCCGAGTGGGCCGAGGTTCCCGAGGAGCTCGAGGTGTCGGCGGAGGCCGACGAGTCGCCGGGGCCTGAGGAGCTCGACGAGTCAGCGGGGGAGACCTGCGCGTCGTCCAGCCGGCGGCGGAGGAGCTCCAGCTGGTCCTCGAGGCGCGCAATGCGAGGCTCGAGCTCCGCGAGCTTGTCGAGGGTGAAGAGATACGACTCAAGTGTGCGGATCCTCCGCTCGTGGTCGCGCGACGAGGCATTTTGAGAGGAGATCGTGTTGAGCAGGAGGGGAACGTAACGCTGAACTTGCTCGAGCTCTTCGCGTGTAGCTTGCGCAGCGTCGAGCTTCGGAGAGACATCCTCGGCAACTTGAGCTCGCACGAGACTCTCGAGTCGCCGGCGCACCCTTCTCGAGAAGGGCCGCGCGACCCGGCGCGCGAACCTCTTGGCAAGTGCCTTAGGGTCGATCGGCTCCATGGGGTGAGCCAAACGATACTCCTGAACCGGCCGACTCCGAACCGACCCACTCCGGAGCTTGTGGAATCATCACGGCGTGTCAGAGAACGGCGCCACGCTCAGGATCGCCCTGTACTCCGGCATCCTGGTGAAGCACGACGCTGTTTCCAACAGCCTGATCTTGAAGGTGAAGATCCTGCAGGACCTCTGCCGCAGCGGTGCAGATATCGACATCAGCGTCTTCACCAGGGCCAGCGATTACACGGGAACG
>DAIQQK010000248.1:0-3557 GCA_036786835.1 Acidimicrobiales bacterium
GCAGGCACGAGCAAGCGTTGAATATCGTCGCCTTGCCGGCTCCGTTGGGCCCAACCAAACCGGTTATGCTGGCCATCGGAGCGACCAGGCTGACTTCGTCGACGGCGACCACACCGCCAAATTGCACCGAGAGTTGCCGCACTTCGAGGCCGCCCACCGTCGGTGCCGGCACCCGGCTTCCGGCGCCGAGCCAGGACCGCCGATCCGAGAGGAGGTGCTCCCGAGCAGCGTCTCCCTCGGCGCGCTCTGCCGATGCCACGGCACTGCGGACCACCTGCGGGGACGCGAGGCGTTCTTGGTCAGGCGGCCGGCCACCCAGGCGGTCGAGGAGTTCGCGAACCCTGCGGGGAACGGTGGGGATCTTGTTCGCTTGAACGGCGAAAGCAATGGCGAACAAGCCAAAGCCGATTTCGAGATACGTAGTGATGTTCGTCACCGTCAGATAGCCCGGGATGATCGTGTAGCCGAAAGCGGCGATCACCCCGTACCAGGGGTCCCCGGCCACCGCGATGACCACGAGGGCCACCAGGATCAGTGAATTGAAGGACGAGTAGTTGCTGCCCACGCTGAAGTGGAAGAGCACGGCGGTTAGCGCGCCAGCGAGGCTGGCCAAGGCCGCCGAGATGCAGAAGATCTGCACCCGGATCCCGTTCGTCGTGGCCCCGTGGGTTTCCAGGGCCGTCGGCGAATCGGCCAGGGCACCGAGGAGCCGACCCATTCGTCCCTTCTGGATGGCCATGACCAACCCGACGGCCAACACCGTAAAGATCAGCAATAGGTAGTAGAAGCCGGTGTCCGTCCCCAGGTGCCAGGCCCCGATGCTGAAGTCGGGACGAGGCGCCGGGATGCCCGACGTGTTCGACCCAAACATCCACGTCGTTGTGTAGACCATCTGCTCGAGCAGGATCCCGAAGCCGAACGTGGCCAAGGCCAGAAACACCCCTGACAACCGGATAGCGGGGATGGACACGATGGCCCCGACGGGGACCGCCACAAGCATGGCCAACAGCATCGCCAGGAGCCACGGGATGTGATCGCTGTCGGTGAAGTGAGCGAAAGCAGCCGCGCCGATGGCGGCGAAAGCCAGGTGGCACAGGGAGATCTGCCCGGACATCCGGACCAGGAGCCCCAGGGACAGGAACAGGATGATATCGATCAAGGCGCTCGACCAGATTGACAGGTCGTAGCCGACCAGTTGGGGGACGAAGCACAGTGCAGCAGTTACCATGGCGAATACGACGATGCGGACTCGCCTCGGCGCGTACCAAGACGCCCGGACCGGCAGACTCGTGACCACCCGCCTCTCGGCCAGTCTCGCCTTCGGCGTCAGGATCAGGGCGATGAAGAGAATGATGAAAGGGAGCCCGGCGGGCAGGCCGCTCAACCAGGAGATCGAGACGACGTACTTGGTGGCCAACGACCCGGCGATCCCGATGATCAGGCCACCCATGAAGGTCAGGGGGAGACTGGAGAAGTAGCCGATCGCCGCAGCGCCGAAGGCTTGGACGACGAGCATCGTGATGATCAGGGCATTGAGGCTGAGGCTGGGCGCCAGGAGCAGACCGGCCAACGAGGCGAAAATCATGCCGATCACCCATGCCCAGCGCCGGATCCGCACCGGGTTCTCGCCGGTGATTGAGACCAGGTCGGGATTGTCCACTACGCCTCGCATGGCAACACCCAGACGGACAAAGCGGAAGAAGTAGTAAAGGATCCCCGCAGCCAAGACGGAGACGATCATGACCGTCAGCTGGTCATAACCCACATTCACACCGAGCATGCGGAACGTGGATGTCGGCAAGAACGACGGGAAGTTGACCGTGTTGTTGCCATACCAGAGGGTTCCGATGCCGAGCACGATCAGCAGCAGTCCGACCGTGGCGACAACCTTGAGCGTTGCCCCCGTCGGTTCGAGGGCGCGGGCAAAGAGCTCGAGAGCGAGCCCTTCGATTGGCGACATCACGAACAGGACCAGCACGGCGGCCAGGGGCCACGGCATCCCGTGCTCTGTGTGGAGGAAATAGAAGACGAAGACTGCCAGCGCCGCCAAAGATCCATAAGCGAAATTGAAGATGCCCGAGGTCTTGTAGGTCAGCACCAGTCCGGTTCCCGCCAAGCCGTAGACCGAGCCCGTGGTGATGCCGATGACGATGAATGGCAGGAAGTTCTCCACCTCTAGTTCCCCTCCCGCTCAATGCCAACGGCTGCAAGCCTCATGAAGGCCTCCGTACTGGCGCACTCGCGGTATTGGCTCTTGGAACCGGAGGCAGTACAGAACTGAACCGCGTCGATCCGTGCCGGATGGATCGTGTCATGGTCACCAGTCGTGTTCCGTCAGTGCCAGTTGAAGACCACCCAGCCGACGCGACACGCCCCACGCGCCCACGTGGATACAAGGAATAGGGTCGCCCGTACAGTGCCACCAAGCCCCGATCAATCAGAGGGCCGATGCATGTCATGAAAGGAACTGAAGTCGGCTCAAGTCGGTCACGTGAGCGTCGGTAACCTCCAAGATCTGGTCGAGGCTGGCAGCGATGTCCTCGGAGGTGATCAACTGTTTCATCAGGCGCTGGGTGTGCACGACCGCCAGCCTGGAAATCCGGCATGCAGGACCTCGCCATTGAGTGGACAGGACTCGTGTGCCAGGAAGGTAGCTGCGGGCGCCGCACTTAGTCGGCCATTGGCGGCGAATGAGGTATGTAGCGCTGGAGACCGTCAATGAGGGCCTGTCGTTCCTCGGGCTGGAGAACTGAGCTGAGTTGCCGTTCGACCTCAAACACGTTGGCACGGCAGTCGCGCACGACCCGTTGGCCGTCCTCTGTGAGGACGGAACGGACAATCCGGCCGGAAGTCGGGTCCCGCTTGCGCTCAACGAGACCCTTGCGCTCGAGTGACGCGAGCATCTGTTGCACCGACTGTGGCGTCGTGAACAACTGACGGCAGAGTTCGACGCCGGAAATCCCGGGATGCTCCGCGATCCGATTCAGGACAACCAACTGCGAGGCGCTCACACCGTGGGGACGCACCGCCTCGTCGAAGGCTCTGCGTGAATAGTGGAATGCCGCCATGAGGAGTCGAGAAAGGCTCCGATGGGATCCGAGATCGGCGTCGTCTGCGATGGCGCGAAATTCAGGTGGCGTCGAACGAAGCGCACGGCCTCTACTCGTCAGCACCCACCGTGCCGTTCCATCCCTTGGAATACCTCGCCAGCGTCGCTGATGAACCGGAAACCCTGCGTGCGGTCGCTAGCCATTGGCGCGTCCGCCATGGGGAGAATCGTGTCCATCGCCATGATACCGGCCGCCTAGTCCACGATCAAGTACTTGATCTAGTGGTCGACATCAAGTACTTGATCTAATGGGGGGACATCGAGTAGTTTGACGGCGGACACAACCCGCAAAGGGAAGGGGGGCGCGTGCGTCGCAATTGGAACGCCATCGTCAAGGTACTCGTGACCATGTTGATGGGCATGGGGCTCTGCACCGGAGTCGCGTTCGGCAGTGCGAATAGCGTTGGCGCAAGCACGCCGAAGGGATCGCCTATCAACATCGGCCTTG
>DAIQQK010000094.1:0-12913 GCA_036786835.1 Acidimicrobiales bacterium
GAGCCGCAGAGCCGCAGAGCCGCAGAGCCGCAGAGCCGCAGAGCCGCAGAGCCGCCGAGCCGGCCGGCAGAGCCCGAGACGCTCGGTACGCTACCGCCGTGTCCCGGTTCTATATGACGACTCCGATCTACTACGTGAACGACGCTCCTCACGTCGGGCACGCCTATTGCACCGTCAACGCGGACGCGCTTGCCCGGTGGCACCGCCTTCGTGGCGATGAAGTCTTCTTCCTGACCGGGACCGACGAGCACGGGGCAAAGGTCGCCGAGGCCGCGGCCGAGCACAGGGTGACTCCCGCAGAGTGGGCCGAGCGCACTGCCGGCAGGTTCGTGGCCGCCTGGGAGGGTTTGCGGATCTCGAACGACGACTTCATCCGCACCTCTGAGCCGAGGCACCACGCAGCGGTCCAGGCGTTCCTCCAGAGGATCTACGACAACGGCCACATATACCTGGGCACCTACCGAGGCCTCTACTGCATCTCCTGCGAGGACTACTACAGCGAGGACCAGCTCGTCGACGGGAACTGTCCGGTTCACGGCCGACCGGTGATCGAGATGGAGGAGGACAATTACTTCTTCAAGCTGAGCGCCTTCACCGAGCGCCTTCTCGACTGGTACGAGTCCGCGCCTGATGCTGTGCGCCCGCCTGGGAAGCGGAACGAGGCGCTCGGTTTCATCAAAGGTGGCCTTCGCGACATCTCGATCACGCGGACCTCGTTGACGTGGGGTGTGCCGGTGCCGTGGGACTCAGGGCACGTCTTCTACGTCTGGTACGACGCCCTCATCAACTACTTGACCGCGATCGGCTACGGCGTGGACGAGAGACGTTGTGCCGAGTGGTGGCCAGCCGTCCACCATCTCATCGGAAAAGAGATCTTGCGATTCCACTGCGTTTGGTGGCCCGCGATGTGCATGGCAGCTGGGATCGACCCGCCGGCGCATGTCTTCGTGCACGGGTGGTTGCTCGTCGGAGGCGAGAAGCTGTCGAAGTCCATGCGGCTGACCGAGATCGCTCCGTCGGTGCTCACCGAGGACTTCGGTGTGGACGCGACCCGCTACCACCTGCTGCGCGAGGTCCCGCTCGGTGCGGACGGCGACTTCTCGTACGAGGGCCTTACCGCGCGCTACAACGCGGACCTCGCCAACAATCTCGGAAATCTCGTGGCAAGAGTGGCGACCGTCGTCGGATCGAAATGTGGTGGGATCGGCCCCGCACCTCACCCGCAGAGTCCGCTGGCGGCGGCGGCCGCCGAATCGGTGACTGCCGCGGCTGCGGCGTGGGAGCGATTCGCCCCCCACGAGGCACTCGACGCGACGTGGTCTCTGATCCGCGCGACCAACTCCGAGCTCGAGTCGAACGAGCCGTGGAAAGCGACACCGGGGCCCGAAGTAGACGCGGTCCTCGGCAGCGCGCTCGAGGCCCTTCGCATAGTCGCGCTCTTGACGTGGCCCGCCATGCCGGACACGTGCGCCGAGATTTGGAGACGACTCGGGTTGCCGGGCGCGCCTGATGAGTGCGTCTTGCCCGCCGACGCCAACTGGGGTGGTTATCCGGGTGGCCTCGAGGTCGAGAAGGGGGCCGCCCTGTTCCCTCGCCGGCGCTGACGACATGTACTGGATCGACTCCCACTGCCACTTGCAGGACGAGTACCGGCCCGAGGGGACGGGAGTGCTCGAGGCGGCAGCCCAGGCATCCGAGGTGGGCGTCGGGGGCATGGTCTGCGTTGGCACGGGGCCGGAGAGCTCGGCGCAGGCGCTCGAGGTGGTGGATCAGCTTCGTTCGGCAATAGGCCCAGCTCAGAGGCCATTTGAGGCGTGGGCCACGGTTGGGCTCCACCCACACGACGCGACCCGAGGGCTCGAGGAGGTGGAGTCGGTGCTCGAAGGAGCCCTCGCCTCGCGGCCCGGATCGGTCGTGGCCGTCGGCGAGTGCGGCCTCGATTATCACTACGACAACTCGCCTCGCGACATCCAGCGAGACGCGTTCGCTGCACAGATCGCGCTTGCGATCAAGCACGACCTTGCGCTGGTCGTCCACTCACGCGACGCATGGGACGACACTTTGAGCATCCTCAAGTCTGAGCGCGCACCCGAACGCGTGGTGTTGCACTGCTTCACAGGGGGGCCCGACGACGCGCGTCGTTGTCTGGATCTCGGCGCATATCTGTCGTTCAGTGGCATCGTCACGTTCAAGAACGCACAGGAGGTCCGCGACGCGCTGATGCTGTGTCCGTTCGACAGACTCTTGGTGGAAACCGACGCACCGTTTCTGGCGCCTGTTCCGCATCGAGGAGAGCAGAACCGTCCGGCGTGGGTTTCGGTCGTCGGCGAAGCCGTCGCGAGGATCAAGTCGGTGAGCACAGAAGAGGTCGCTGCCTCGACCGTGGCCGGCACGCGTGCCCTCTTCGCCGTGCCCTGAACCGGTTCCACAAGCGCTCTCAGCGAGATCGACAACAGCGCGCCAACTTCTTCTTGACCAGCAAAGTCGTCGCTTGCGCGCGCATTCGTCACATCCGACGGGTCCCGGGAACAGTTCGAACGTCGCAAGAAAGGCGTCGATTTACCAGGAAATACGCCCCTTTTTCCACAGGAGTGCGACGCGCAATTTTCGCTGCAGCGACTCGTTCACGCTAAGTGGGTAATTCCGTTGCATGCAGAACTCGAGTTGATGAGTGATCGCGACCCCGCCTAGGTTCGTCTTGATCCCGACGCCGATCAGTTGAGAAGTCCGCAGAGGAAGGGTGGAGTTCTGAGGACGCAAAGCGCCGGGGGGTGGCGGTTCGCTGTTCGCGCTGGGCTGTGTGTTGCCCTCGTGCTCGTTCCGCTCCTCCTGCTGTCAAGCCCAGGTGGTGTGATGTCGCGAGAGCTCAGCTCGCATGCCCGAACTCATCGGGCAGCTGTGCGCTCTGGCGCCGAGCGTTCACGCGCGCAAGCGAAGCCACAGCCACATCAGCGTGCTGCGGTTCGCACTACACAGGCGCGTTCGCGTGTGCAGGGACGCTCGCCTGTATCTGTAACTCCGTGGACGACGCGTGTCGCGCTCGCAAACGACATCGTGCAAGCCGCTGCCGCCACCTCCACGACTCTGGCTCCCGTGCCCGTCGTCGCCGCGAGCTACGTGCCGCCGGCACAGACCAGAGCGGCTCCCGTCACCACGACCACCACAGCACCGCCTCCGCCTCCACTTCCAGCGGCCAACGAGGAGACCGGCGAGGCCTCCTGGTACCCCGCTCCTGATGGCACCTGCGCCAGCCCGAACCTGGCCTTCGGGACCCGGGTGACCGTGACCAACCTGGCCGACAACCTGTCCACCACCTGCACCGTCGACGACCGGGGGCCTGCGGTGGCCGGCCGCATCATCGACCTTTCCGAGGAGACCTTCTCCCAGATCGCAAGCCCCTCCACAGGGGTGATCGAGGTCCAGATCACCTGGTGATCTGCCCTGGCGGACGCTCCCACGGCACAATCGTCGTGTGGCGCTCACCCAAGGAGAGCTGAAGGAGCTTCTGGCCTCCCACGGCCTGCGTCCGAGCCGCGCCCTCGGGCAGAACTTCGTGGTCGACCACAACACCCTCCGGCGGATCGTCCGCCTCGCAGGGATCGAGCCCGAGGACCAAGTAGTGGAGGTGGGTGCGGGGCTCGGAGCCCTGACGATCGAGCTCGCCGAGACCGGGGCTCACGTAACAGCGGTGGAGATCGACAAGCGACTGGTGCCGCTTCTTCGCTCTCAGGTCGGTGTTCTCCCGGTGCGAGTGGTGGAAGCCGACGCGACCCGCTTGGATTGGGAGACCCTCCTTCACAGCGGCAAGCACCGGCAAGGCCACTCCACCAGTGGTTGGAAGCTCGTCGCGAATCTTCCTTACAACGTGGCGGTGCCCGTGGTGGCGCGCGTTCTCGACGAGGCCCCTAACGTGCTCTCGATGCTCGTGATGGTCCAGCGCGAGGTCGGTGAGCGCCTGGTGGCTTCGCCGGGTGACTCTTCCTACGGCGCCGTCTCCGTGAAGCTCGCCTATCACGCCACCGCTCGAGTAGTCGGGGAGGTGCCTGCTTCGGTCTTCGTACCCAAGCCCCGCGTCGCTTCGTCCCTCGTCCGGATCGTGCGTCGAGAGACAGTCGCCGTCGACCCGGTTCAGGTCTCACCTCAGCGATTGTTCAGCGTCGTCCGTTCCGGTTTCGCACACAGGAGAAAGATGCTTCGCGGTGCTCTGGCCGGCGTGGTGAGCCCGGAAGCGTTCGCCGCGGCAGGCGTAGACCCGACTGTGAGAGCGCAAGAGCTGTCGGTGGAGCAATGGGGAAGACTTGCTGCGTTCGACGAGGTCGGCGAGGCATCGGGACGATCGATGTGACCGGCCAGGACGTTCGCACCGTTCTCGCTCCGGCCAAGCTCACGCTTTCGCTACGCGTCACCGGCGTGCGCGAGGACGGCTATCACTTGCTCGATTCGGAGATGGTGAGCATCGACCTGGCGGACGAGATCGAGATCGCCGGGACGCCCGAGATCCCCGAGATCCCCGAGATCCCCGAGATGACCGGGATGACCGGGATCACGCTGGTGGACGAAGTCGTCGGGGGAACGGGTATCAGAGAGATCCCGTCTGGCGAGAAGAACCTCGTGGCCCGGGCTCTTCGCTTGGTCGGCCGCTCCGCGTCGATCCGTCTGGTCAAGCGAATTCCTGCCGGAGCTGGGCTCGGGGGGGGATCGGCCGACGCGGCAGCGGTCCTCCGATGGGCATGCAGGCCCGAAGTCGACCTGGCGCTGCAACTCGGTGCTGATGTTCCGTTCTGCCTGCGCGGTGGAAGAGCCCGAGTGAGGGGAGTGGGTGAGCTCGTCGAGCCACTGGAGTACGAAGAACGTCGCTATGTCCTCTTACTGCCACCATTGAGCGTCTCGACGGCCACGGTGTACCGGATCTGGGACGAGCGTCAGCGGCGTGAAGAGCGGGACCGACCGGACGATCTCCTCACCGATCACGTGAACGACCTCGAAGCGTCGGCTTTGGAGGCGGCGCCGGAGCTCGGGCGGTGGCGCAACTGCTTCCACGAGGCGACGCTGTTGCGGCCTCGTCTGGCCGGCAGCGGCTCGGCGTGGTTCGTGGAAGGCGATCTCGCGTCTATCGGCCTCGAGAACCGCAGCTTTCTCGTGCTCGGCGGGGAAAGAGCTGCGTTGGTGCCGGTGCGGACCCTTCGGCCGGAAACGATGAACAGGGCAGAGGGCCCCCTGGGGAGTCGCTGACTACTTGCCTGCAGCCCGACGCTGCCAGCGTGTGGCCTTCAGCATCTTCTTGTGCTTCTTCTTGCGCATGCGCTTGCGGCGCTTCTTGATCAGCGATCCCATAACGTTGAAGGCAGGATAGTGGTCCGGACCAGTCCGATGCCAAGCTGGGTTCGGGCAATCAGATCACCCGATCCTTGGCGGGTAGTTCAATCGGCAGAACGCCGGCCTTTGGAGCCGGATGTTGGAGGTTCGAGCCCTCCCCCGCCAGCCAAGGCAATGACCGAAAAGTCGCCTACGAGGCGACCAGGGCCGAAACCATCATGAGGGCGGCTGCCGTCTCGCGCTGGGTCGGTCCGGGTGCGATCTCGTTGATGAAAGTAAGGGCTCGAGTGAACAGCTCTTGCGGACCAAATCCCGATATCGACGTCATTCCGTTCTTTGCACGGACATTGAGGATCAGCGTGCGCAACGTGGACAGCGCCGTCTGATAGCTGCCACTTCGATACTCGGTGAATGCGCACTTCAGTTCGCTTGTCATCGAATCGTTCACTTTCCGCCCTCCCACATCACACCTTCTTGGTTTCCTGATCTCTCGGCAGGTCAGGGTGGCCGAGAACAGGGACTTTGGACCCTTCGGGTGCTCGTTTCGCCGTCTTGGGTCAACGTGCTCGAGGATGCCGTGACCTTGGTCCCTATTGAATCGAGTCTGTTTCAACCTTTCGACTGAGCCGGTATCAGGAGCTGTGCAATCTCGAGAGGGAACTGCTCAACTCCGGCGTCGCGGCCTGAGCGCAGATTCGTAGCGAGTGGGGCCTTCGGGCCCCGTTTCAATTGACCAGATCTCGCATACCTACAGGGACGAATAGCGGCGCCATCGCGAGGCGGCGTCGCATCGCGTCGTCACAGTGACGGCAGCGCTTTCCGCGCGGCGTGACGCGGCATGCCATCACTCCGGCGAGGTGAGGCTCGCCGTAGCCCGTGCAGTTGTTGCCGTCGAGCTCTTCGGAGCAGTAGGCGATCTCACCGTCTCGGTGGAGCACCAGGCAGCCGTTACAGATAGCCATGACAATTTCTCGGCATGCAGACGGCGGCACTTGAGGCCGCATCGGTGCTCTCGTCGTCGATCAGCGGAAATCGCGTGAAACAGGCACGGGGGCGCCTAGATCGAGGGAAAGGATCTTCTCCGCCACCACGCTCACAGCACCCTCCGTGCGTTCGAGCCGACCACGAACGAGGAGGGCAGGTGAGTGACGCGCTACATGGCGCCAGCGCTGCCAAGCACCCGGTGAGCAGATCACGTTGACCATGCCCGTCTCGTCCTCGAGGTTCAAGAACACGGTTCCCTTCGCGCTCTCGGGGTGCTGGCGATGGGTCACCACTCCACCCACCAGGACACGGCCGTCGGTCTCCGCCCCCGCCAGCCGACCGGCAGGTATGACCCCCAGCGAGTCGAGACGGGGTCGCTCGAGCTCTATTGCTTGTGCCGCCACCGTGAGGCCCGTGGCCCAGAGATCGGCGGAGACCTCTTCGAGAGGACTGAGGGGAGGCAGCTGAGGGGCTTCCTCTCCCACGACTAGGCCCGGAAGATGATCGGATGTGGCCTCCGAGACCGGGCCTGCCGCCCAGAGTGCCTCGCGGCGGCTGTCAGGGACGGCCGGCCGCGTGAATCCGGCGAGTTGCGGAGGGAGGACGGATGACCCGGCTCCTTCGCGTGCAGGTAGTCCTTCGAGCGCGCAGGCGGTGGCGAGAGCTTCGAGTTGTACCCTGCCGACTCCGGCGCGTCGAACGAGATCCTCGATCGAGGAGTACGGGCGTTGTTCGGCGATCCGCTCCGCGACCTCGATACCGACGGAGCGGACAGACGAGATCCCCAACCGGACATCAGGTTGGTTTCGCGATCCCCGCTCCAGGACCACCTCGGCTCCCGAGAGATCGACGTGAGGACGGTGCACCACGACGCCGTGGCGGCGGGCGTCGGCGACGAGGGACTGTGGAGACCAGAACCCCATCGGTTGTGAGTTCAGCAATCCCGCGCAGAGGGCGGCCGGGTAGTGGAGCTTGAGCCATGCACTCGAATAGACGAGATAGGCGAAGGAGACTGCGTGGCTCTCGGGGAAGCCGAAGTTCGCAAAAGCAGCGAGCTTCCCGAAGATGTCCTCGGCGACGGTGCCGGTGATCCCGCGCTCTGCCATTCCGGAGAAGAGACGGTCCTTGAGGCGCGCCATGCGCTCCCCCGAGCGCTTGGCGCTCATCGCCTGGCGCAGCTCGTCGGCCTCGGCCGGGGTGAAGCCGGCGCCGTCGATCGCGATCTGCATGAGCTGTTCCTGGTACAACGGCACTCCGAGTGTCTTGGCGAGAGCCTTTTCGAGCAAGGGATGAGGCGGATCCGGCGGCTCGAGCCCTTGGCGGCGACGTATGTACGGGTGAACCGAGCCGCCTTGGATGGGACCGGGGCGGATGATCGCCACCTCCACCACCAGGTCGGAGAAGCACCTCGGCCGGATCCTCGGAAGCGTGGCCATCTGGGCGCGGCTTTCCACCTGGAACACCCCGACCGTGTCGGCGCGGCACAACATGTCGTAGACGGCGTCCTCCTGGGGGAGCATCGCCAGGTCCACCTCGACACCGTGACCTTCACGCACCAGGTCCACTGTCCGGTGCAGGGCTTCGAGCATCCCGAGACCGAGCAAGTCGAACTTCACCAGTCCGGCGGCAGCGCAGTCGTCCTTGTCCCACTGAAGGACGCTGCGTCCCGGATGCCGCGCCCACTCCACGGGGCAGACCTCGATCACAGGCCTGTCGCAGAGCACCATCCCACCCGAGTGCAGACCGAGGTGCCGCGGGAAGCCGAGGACCTCACGTGCGAGGCGGGTGAGCGGTGAGGGCAGGATGCCGGAGTCGAGCGGCCCGTCGTCGGTGGACTTGGCCCACCCGTCGACTTGCCCGGGGGTGTACCCGAGCGCCTTTCCCATGTCGCGCACCGCAGAGCGCGGTCGGTAGGTGATCACGTTGGCGACCTGCGCGGCACAGTGACGTCCGTACCGCTCGTATACGTAGGCCATGACCTCTTCGCGCCTGCCCGACTCGATGTCTATGTCGATGTCCGGTGGGCCGTCACGTTCCGGTGACAAGAAGCGCTCGAAGAGCAGCCCGAGGCCGACGGCATCGGCGCGCGTGATCCCCAGCGCGTAGCAGACGGCGGAGTTGGCGGCCGAACCGCGGCCCTGGCAGTAGATGTCACTGCCGCGACAGAACTCGACGATGTCCCAGACGACCAGGAAGTAGCCGGCGTACCCGAGCGCTCCGATCACCTCGAGCTCGTGGTCGATCTGGCTCCATGCTCCGGTTACGCGTTCAGAGCCGCGAGGGCCGTATCGATCGGTGGCACCGCGCTTCACGAGCTCTGTCAACCAGCTCTGCTCGGTGTGCCCAGGTGGTACGCGGCAGTCGGGAAGTCCGGGAGCGACCAACCGGAGATCGAAGCTGCACGCACACCCCAGCTCGGCCGATCTCGCGACAGCACCCGGCCAGCGGGCGAAGCGGCGTTCTTGCTCGGCACCCGATCGCATGCAGGCAGTGGCAGCCGCGGGAAGCCAACCCTCCAGCTCTGCGAGCGGGCGCCTGGCCCGCACAGCCGCCAGGGCTGTGGCGAGTGGACGCCGAGCAGGGCTCGCGTAGTGCACGTTGTTGGTGGCCACGAAGTCCACCCCTGCCCTGCACGCGAGCTCCGCCAGTGCGTCGTTTCGCGCTGTGTCCACGGGGTCGCCGTGGTCCCACAGCTCGACGGCCAGGTTCTGGCGGCCGAACGCGCATATGAGACGGTCGAGCTCGCGTGCCGCGGCAGAGGGTCCGGCGGATGCCAGAGCTTTGGCGAGGGGCCCCTTGCGGCATCCGGTCATGACCAGCCAGTGCCCGTTACCGGATTTGCTCCGACTCAGCTCCTCGAGGGTGAGCGAAGGACACCCCTTCTCGCCGCCCGCCAGATGGGCTTCTGCTATGACCCGGCTGAGGCTCGCGTATCCGTTCGGGTCTCGGGCGAGGACGACCAGGTGGGTGCCGGGAGGATCCGGGGTCCCGGTGCGCGACGCGGGGCGGGGTTTGCTCAGGGTGAGCTCTGCGCCGAACACAGGGGAGATCCCGAATAGACGCGCCGCCTGCGCGAAGCGGACCACGCCGTAGAGACCGTCGTGGTCGGTGATGGCGAGGGCGTCGAGCCCCAGACGCGCCGCCTCTGCCACCAGCTCCTCGGGATGAGAGGCACCGTCGAGGAAGCTGAAGTTCGAGTGGCAGTGGAGCTCGGCGTAAGAGGAGTGGACAGGAGTCGTCATCGAGGTCGTCTGGTCGGTCGGCCGTCGGCCTCGGTCAGTCGTAGATGCCTTCCACCCACCAGCGGCGCTTGCAAGCCAGGAGATAGGCGCTGCCGGCGGAGGTGACGACCTGCATCCGGGCCTGACGGCTGCGGCTGCGCTTCGACCACCACCGCTCGTCGGTCGGCCAGGGACCTGCCCAGCCAGCCACCTCCGTCCAGGGTTGGCCGGCCACGGAGAGCCGTGACGGGGGGGCACTGGCAATCCCCCTCCCGGTTACGCCGACCGGACGTCCAGCTGTGTCGAGCAGCTCGGCAGGCAGCGGCTTCCCGAGCACGATGACGGGGGAGGGTGACGGGACTTGGCCCGGCCACGGAGAGTCGGGGCTCCCACCTGGGCTCTTGGTGTCGGGGCGTTTCCGCGCAAACGCCTGGGGCTCGACGATCTCGCCGCTGCCGGCCTCCTGCTCCCCCCACGGGACCAGGCGTGCTCGCTCCGAGGGGCCTCTTCCGCCCTGGAGCCGGCCCCGCACCACGGCCTCGGGATGGAGAAGGCGCTGTACTGCGACAAGCGCCTTGGACGCCCTGGCCTCGGCGCCGGCAGCGCCTCCGAAGAACCCCACCTGCCGGGGGTCGGAAATCCGGATCGCAGCCGGGCGGGGGAGCCGCATGTCCGGCAGCGCTCCAGTGGCTCCGGCCGCCGCCCTCTGACAGCCGGCGCCGTCAGCGCCGAACCTCGCAAGAACATGGCGGGCGGGGAGCTCGGCGAAGTCCCCCAGGGTGCGGATGCCCAGTCGGCACAGCAGGTCTGCCAGCTCGGGCCGGTCGAGGACCTCTACCGGCCAGCGGGACAGGAAGGCGGGGGTACCACCAGGTGCCACCACGACCGGCACCTGACCGGGCCCCCCGAGCGAGCTCCGAGCCGCCAACCTGGCAGCGAAAAGACCGTCGGCGACACCTATGCCTCCGAGCACCCCCGAAGCGCTCGAACCCCCCTCGTCCTCGACGCCACCGACGCCGGCCAGGGCCTGGGCTATCAGTTGGGCCAGCGCCTCATCCCCGCCGAAGTAGCGGGAGGGACCCCTGGTCGCGAGAGCGCAAACCCCGGGTCTCAGCACTTCGACGCGCGGGGAGAATCCCTCCACCACCGCCAGCACGCGGTTGAAGGCCCTGGCTTCGCGGCCGTGCTCCTGCTGCTCGAGCAGGTCGGGGCACCACAGGACCAGCTGGCGTTGCATGCTCCACGCTCCACGCTCCACGGCTGCTGTCTCCTTCTTTCTCCTCTTTATCTGTTCTCTCTTCGCGCTCCGGGGCCGCTCCTTTTCATGCGGGCACCACCGCACCGGTCGGACCGGGCATCCACAGAGCGGCCACCTGTGGCCGGGAGGCGCCTCGCCTGCCGGCCGACAGCACCTCCACCCGGCGTCCCCGCAGGTGGCCGTGGCCCAGGCCCACCCCCTCCCACGAACCGGCCGTCACCGTCAGTCGCACCTCGGGGCCTTCGGGCCACCAAGGTCGGCTAGCCACCACGATCAACACGGCCTGGCGTTCGCGGGCCCGAGCCACGAGACGCCGAGCCACCCCCGGGCGCGCAGGCCACGGGAGGAAGAGGAGCACGACATCCATCCCTTCGATCAGGGAGGCCGTCGCCTCAGCCCATGCCCGCCCGGGATGCGGCACGAGGGCCAGTCGCACGAGGTCGACGCCGATCTCGGCCACCGACACCAGCCCCGGATCGGTCGTCCCAACCGCGGCACACCACGACCCCGTGGCAGAAGCTGCGGCGAGGAGGGCGAATGCGAGGGTGGTGGCCCCTCCGGCACCGGGCTCGGCGGGCCCACCTCGTGGGCCGAGGTTGTCAGTGGCGCTGTCGACCGCCACGACCGTGCCCCGCTGCAAACCCCCGCCGGGGAGCAGGGGGGCGAGCGGTCCCAGCACCGGCAGCAGCCGGTCGCTCTGGGCAGAGGTGGGTCTTACCCGTGCGGCCAGGGCATCCACATCGCCGATCGACAGGGCCATTCACCGCAGGATAGCGAACATATGTTCGATTCACCCGGGCGCCGCCGCGCCCTGCCGGACCGGGCCCGACCCTTGACAGGACCGCACCAGACCCCGATTTTGAAGCCCCTGAACTGCTCTTTTCTTCACCCCGCCTATCCCGGTTCAGCGCCCGAGATCCATCCCCCTGTCGGCTCTCCCAGCGGGTGGCAAGGTGCCGAGTCGCGGACTTGGCACCGCCTCGAACGCGGGGTCGAGGACTTGCGGAGAGCGATCTCTCGACGCTCCTCGTCCCGGCACGACCCAGCACCAGGGCCGGCTCTCGAAACAGCGCGTCAGCCGGATCCGGCTCACTCGGTTTCGTTCGTCGACGATCAGTGCAGTACCGGGCTCACCGCGCGCTGCGACGTCAGGAGGAAGTCGACGCCGCCGCACCGCGGAGACGGTGACGGTTGGTGTGCGGTCGACCCGACGCGAACCGGGCCCGTGCACCAGTCGTGTGACGACCGAACGCGCAAAGCTCTCGCGGTCGAACGCGTCGGGAAGGCTCACCGAACGCGTCTGGATCTCTCGCTCGCCGGCGAGCATCGAGAAGGTCTCGAGGGTTCTGACATCCCCGATTCCGGGGAGGAGGACCGTGGTGCCGAAGAGCGACAGAAAGCCATCCGCCTTCTGTCCCCAGCGGGCGCGCGCCTGGGACAAGTCCTGCAGGCAAGCGAGCGTCACGACCCCTTGACCACCACCCTCGCTCACCATGGACGGCAAGTCCGGGAGCGGGGCGATGTTGGCGACCTCGTCGAGAGCGAGGACGAGCGGTGGACATCTCTGCGAAGCGGGAACCCGATCAGCGTGAAGTGGAATCGATCGCCCTGCGGCGCGTGCGTACGCCGCATCGCGGATCTCGCTCAGCAGGCTGACGACGAGCGGCGCCGCGAGCGCCTGATGACTCCCGGTCGCACAGATGTACAGAGTTCCGCCGGAGTCACAGAAGGAGCGTGCATCGAAGTTGGGTGCGACAGTCGTGGCGAGCGCCGCCGGCCTTCGATATGCGCCCAGAACCCCAGATGCGGTCGACCAGATGCTGCTCAACTCCCGCGTCTCTGTAACGGCGATCCCTGCAAGCTGATCAGCCGGGGCTTCAGAGCCGCTTCGCTCGAGGATGGCCATCGCGTGAGACGACTCGCGTCGGTCCACCCATCTCAGCAAGCTCGCCATCTCGACCTCGTCGATCGCAGCAGCGTGCAACAAAGGCGCCAGCAGAGTCTGTGCACGCTCGGTCCAGTGGTCGAATCCTTCGACGCGTGTGCCGAGACCGGCGGGCCTCACAGACGTCACGAGGCGCTGAGCAACGACGAGAGCGTCGTCCCATTGCTTGCACTTGGTCACCGGGGACCA
>DAIQQK010000011.1:0-50946 GCA_036786835.1 Acidimicrobiales bacterium
CTCGGGATCCCCTACGAGAGGCCGGCGCTCACGATGCGCGCCTACCTGGACGTGCTCGACCAGGCTTTCAGCGGGCCCGGTCGGGTGGATCTCGAGAACGAGCTGTTTCGTGTTCACAATCCCTTCGACATCACCGACATCACCCCCACACCCGTCCTCTTAGCCGCCCTCGGCCCGGTCATGTTGCGTCTCGCGGGGGAGCGGGCCGACGGCACCATCCTCTGGATGGCCGATGAGCGGGCGATCGATTCCCACGTCGTGCCGACCATCACGAAGGCGGCGAGGACAGCAGGACGGCCCGCACCCCGGATCGTCGCAGGTATCCCCGTCTGCTGTTGTGGCGAGGACGAGGTCGATCTCGCGATCGCGCGGACGAACCGAGTCCTGTCCGAGGCAGAGGTTTCGCCGAACTACCAGAGGCTCCTCGACCAAGGCAATGCGCGTGAGGTGGGTGACCTGCTCGCGGCCGGCAGTGAGTTGTCGATCGAAAAGCGCTTCCGGTCCTTCGCCGACGTCGGTGTGACGGATCTGTCTGTGCGGGTCGTGTCGATAGGCGACAACCGCGACGAACGTCTGGCCTCGTCGCAGCGAACACGCGAATGCGTCGCCTCCCTCGTGTCCTCGTTCTCATCATGACCGGCGCGTTCGAATACGACCTCCCCGACGAGATCCAGGTCGAGATCGACGGTCCGGTGCGCATCGTGCGGCTGAACCGTCCCGACGAACTGAATGCCACCAACCACGTCCTGCACCACGCGATCGCAGACCTCTTCTCACAGCTCGACGCGGATCGGGACGCACGGGTAGCCGTCGTGACGGGCAATGGCCGTGCTTTCAGCGCCGGCGGCGACTTCGAGTACCTCGACGAGCTCACCAAGGACCCGGCACTGCGCTACGAGACGATCGACGACGGGAAGCGGATAGTGCGAGGAATGGTCGCATGCCGTATTCCCATAGTGGCAGCGGTGAACGGCCCTGCCGTAGGACTCGGATGCAGCATCGTCGCGCTCTCCGACATCGTCTACATGGCCGAGAGCGCCCACCTCGCGGACCCGCACCTGGTCCTGGGTCTCGTTGCAGCCGACGGCGCCGCGGTGACCTGGCCTTTGCTCGTGAGCCTTCAGCTTGCGAAGGAGTATGCGCTCACGGGGGATCGCATACCTGCCCAACGGGCGGCGGAGATCGGACTTGCCAATCACGTCGTGCCAGACGACGAGGTGCTCGACCAGGCTCTCGCGTGTGCCAAGCGCATAGCGCAACTGCCGAGGCAGGCCACTGAGGACACGAAGCGAGTCCTCAACATCCACCTCGAACGTGCTGTGTCCGCTGTGAGTGACTTCGCGTTCGCTGCCGAGGACCGCTCGTTCACATCGCATGAGTTGCGGGCCAACCTCGATCGGCTCCTCGAACGCCGCCGACGCGGCTAACCACCACGGGCATGTCGAGCCTCCCCGCGACGATCCCCGCTCTGGTGGCGCGGTCAGCCGACAGGTTCGGCGATCGCGTGGCGGTGGTTGATGGCGACACTCGGCTCACGTATGCCGAATTGCTCGAGTGGGCACGCGCTTTTGCAGCCGCGTTGGTCTCGGCCGGCGTCTCCCCAGGAGATCGGGTGTCGATCTGGGCTTTCAACAGCGTGGAATGGATCGTCTGCGCCCTCGGTATTTGGCATTCGGGCGCCGTGCTGGTGCCGATCAACACCAGGTTCAAGGGCAAAGAGGCGGCTGACATCTTGTCCCGCTCTCACGCCAAGCTCCTCGTGACGGTCACGGGCTTTCTCGGCGCCGACTACGTGGCGATGCTCCGTTCGGCGCAAATCGACTTGCCTGACCTCGAGGCGATCGTCGTCGCGCGGGGAGAAGCGCCGGAGAGCGCCCAGGCCTTGGCCGCCTTCTTGGCGGGAGCCGGCAACGAGGCACGGACCGAGGCTGATGCTCGTGCCTCGAACGTCCGCCCCGAGGACCCCGCCGACATCCTCTTCACGTCCGGCACGACAGGGACCCCCAAAGGCGTCGTGCAGACCCACAATCGCACAGTCTTCGTGGCGACCGACTGGACTGAGATGACAGGGCTGCGCGAAGGCGACAGGTACCTGATGATCAACCCGTACTTCCACATGTTCGGGTTGAAGGCCGGGATCCTCGCGTGCGCTGCCGTGGGCGCGACCATGCTGCCCGAGCCGACCTTCGACGTGACCCGGGCTCTGGGGCGGATCGCCAAGGAGAAGGTGACGTGTTTCCCCGGAGCGCCGACTCTGTTCCAGTCGGTCCTGGATCATCCCGAGCGCGATCGCTACGACCTCTCCAGCCTGCGCGTCGCCACGATCGGCGCCGCCGAAATTCCCGTCGAGTTGATCCGGCGCATCGTCGACGAGCTGCCCTACGAGGTTCTGATCTCCGGCTACGGGTTGACCGAGGGCGGCACCGCAGCGTCGACTGCGCCAGACGACGACGCCGAGACGATCGCCACGACTGTCGGCTGCGCCCGGCCGACGTTCGAGGTTCGCATCGTGGACGAGCAGGGGCACGACGTTGCGCCGGGGGAGGACGGCGAGATCCTCCTGCGAGGCAGAAGCGTGATGCTCGGCTACCTCGACGATCCCGAAGAGACCGCGAAGGCCCTCTCGCCCGACGGCTGGCTCTCGACGGGTGACGTCGGCCGGCTGACCGAATCCCGTCGCCTGCGCATCGTCGGCCGCTTGAAGGACGTGTTCATCGTCGGCGGCTTCAACGCCTATCCGGCGGAGATAGAGAACGCGCTTCTGCGCCATCCCGACGTCGAGCAGTGCGCCGTGATCGGAGTGCCGGACCGACGCATGGGCGAGGTCGCGATGGCGTTCGTAGTCCTGCGACCAGGTTGTACGACGACCGAGGGAGCCATCGTCGCCTGGGCGCGCGAGCAGATGGCGAACTACAAAGTTCCACGTGTCGTCGAGTTCGTCGAAGAGCTCCCTGTCGGGGCCACCGGCAAGGTCATGAAGAACCTGTTGCGGGACCAGGTCACCTCGAGGCGGACGTGAACGAGCCGAAGGGGCTCTCGGCTCTGGCGGGTTTGCGCGTCGTCGAGATGGGTGTGTGGGTGGCAGCCCCAGCTGCTGCGGCATTGCTCGCTGACTGGGGAGCCGAGGTGATCAAGGTCGAGGCGCCGGCCGGTGACCCCATGCGCTCGGTGTTCAGCTCCATCGGCATCGAAGGAGTGCCGAACCCGGCGTTCGCCCTCGACAACCGCGGAAAGCGCAGCATCGTGCTCGACCTGCGCGGATCCGAGGACAAATCCCGCATGGAAAGCCTGCTCGCGAGCTCCGACGTCTTCATCTCCAACCTGCGCCCCGACGCCCTCGACGGTCTTGGGCTCGAGCCGCATTCGACCGTCGCGCGCCACCCGCACCTCGTCTACTGCAGCGTCAGCGGCTACGGGCTGCGCGGCGACGACCGGAACCGGCCGTCCTACGACATCGGCGCGTTCTGGGCTCGATCGGGACTTTCGATGCAGATGGCCGACTCCGAGGGCAACCCGCTCAACCCCCGCGGTGGCATCGGCGACCACATAACTGCCCTCACTGCCCTCGCGGGCATCCTGGCCGCGGTTCTCGAGCAGCGCCGGACGGGGAAGGGGCGCGTGGTCGAGGTTTCGCTGCTGCGAACGGGGACCTACGTGCTCGGCTGGGACCTCGGCCTCCAGTTGGCGCTCGGCAAAGTCGCAGGCTCGGAACCGAGGGACCAGAACCAGGCTCCGCTCATGAACTCCTACAAGACCGCGGACGGCAAGTGGTTCTTCTTCACGGGGCTCGAGACGGCTCGCCACCTGCCGTCGGTGTGCCGGGCCCTCGCCCGAGAGGACTTGCTGGACGACCCTCGCTTCGCGGACGCCAGGTCGGTGCGCAAGCATCGCAAAGAGGTGATCGCGCTCCTCGACGGGATCATCGCCCGACGCACCTTTGCCGAGTGGGTCGAGGCGTTCGACAGAGAGGGCGTGTTCTGGGCGCCTGCTCAGTCGGCGGCGGAGGTGGTGCTCGACCCGCAGCTGCTCGCCAACGACGGCTTCGTGTTGCTCGAAGACGGTCCCCCGGGTGTGGAGCATCGCTCGATAAACGGTCCCGTCAGCTTCTCCGGTGTCGGGTCGAGCCCGATCGGGCCGGTCCCGGACCTGGGCGAGCACACCGAAGAGATCCTCGGCGAGCTGGCGGAGGGGTCGCGTCCGGCCCGCGGCGAGACTCCCTAGCGCCTGTTCACTCGTTCGCGTCTGCGCGAGCCAGGAGCCCACGGGCGATCACGAGGCGCTGGATCTCGTTCGTTCCCTCACCTATCACCATGAGCGGGGCGTCGCGGTAGTAGCGCTCGACCGGCATCTCGTTCGTGTACCCCATCCCGCCGTGGATCCGCATGGAGTCCATCGAGAGCTCGAGGGCCGTCTCACTCGCGAAGAGCTTGGCCATCCCCGCCTCGACGTCACAGCGCAGACCGGCGGCCTTGCGCTCGGCGGCGTTCTTGGTAAGAAGGCGCGCAGCTTCGAGCCGAGTCGCCATGTCGGCGATCTTGATGGCGATCGCCTGGTGCTCCGCGATGGGCTTTCCCATCGTCTCGCGCTGGCGGGCGTAGGAGAGGGCAGCGTCGAAGGCGGCGCGCGCGACGCCGACTGCGCGCGCGGCGATGTTGATGCGGCCGATCTCGAGCACGCCGAGGATCTGGGGGAGGCCTCGTCCGAGTTCGCCCACGACGTTGGCAGCCGGGACGCGGTGGTCGACGTAGGACATCTCCACCGTCTCGACCCCCTTGTAGCCGAGCTTTTGGACGTGCTTGCTCACCGTGATGCCGCCGAACGCCGGACCGGGCTCTTTCTCCACGATGAAGGCAGTGATGCCCTCTTCGGCTCGCGCGGCGAGCGCCACGATCGACGATCGCTCGCCGTTCGTCACCCAGGCTTTCGTGCCGTTCACGACGTACTCGTCGCCGTCCCTGGTCGCCCTGCAGGAGATGTTGCGGGTGTCGCTGCCAGCGTCGGGCTCGGAAAGAGAAAGAGCGCCGCGCTTGTCGCCGGACGCGAGCGACGGCAGCCACCGCTTCTTCTGCTCCTCGGAGCCGTGCTGCATGATGAGCGTCGCAGCCATGGTGTGGGTGTTCACGATGCCGGTGAGGCTCATCCACCCGTAGGAGAGCTCCTCGATGACCCCGATGTACGTGAGGAGGTCGAGCCCGAGGCCACCGTAGGCCTCTGGGATGGTGACGCCGAAGAGGCCGAGGTTCTGCATTCCGGCGACGATCTCGATCGGGAAGGTGTCGCTGCGTTCGAGGTCGCCCGCCACCGGGACGACCTCCTTCGCCACGAAGCGCCGGACGGTCTCCACGATCTCGCGCCGAATCCCGGGGTCAGTCGGTGAGTTGATAGCGGCCATGGTGCGCACAGTAGGCGAGGATCTTGTCCTGCACCTCGGGTCACCCCGAGCGTTCGCTCCCTTCGAGTTCGTCGATGAAGCGCGTTACGAACTCCGCCGCGTCGTCGTGACCGGCGGTGACGCCCAGCCCCCGTTCGAGCGAGAGCACCTGGGACAGACCGGTCATGAGCAACAGAGCGACCGCCGGCGGAAGCCTGTCCGCTGTGACGCCATCTGTCTCGAGGGCATGGGCCATGGCTTGGAGTTGAGCAGCCCGGAAGCGTTCGGCGTATCGGGCGATCTCGGCGCGAATCGCCTTTCGATGGTTCGCAAGCGCCACGAACTCGACCGTGAAGGCCGCGCCTCGTGGGTCGGCGTTCAGCTCCCAGAGCGTCCGCAGTGATGCTTCCGCAGAGATGACCCGCTCGAAGCGTGCGAGGTTCTCCTCTGCCCGGCGACGGAACACCTCGGTGAAGAGGTCGTCCATCGTTCTGAAGTAGTAGTGGACGAGTTGTGGCTTCAAGCCGGCCTTGGCACCCACTCGCCGTGAGGTGACCGCCGCGTATCCCTCTTCGAGCAGCAGTTGCTCGGCGGCGTCGACCAGACGAGCCCGGGTCTTCGAGTCGGGGGCGCCGATTCGGCGCGACACGGGGCTCGTCGTCATCGAGACCAAGTTGCCACATCTGACGAGAGCCTGCTAAGCAGGTGCCAAAATTCCCCTTTGCACACCCTCAGCACACCCCGGTGCGAGTGCCGGGCGGACCGGAGGAGCCTGGAATTGCGCGATTGGAAGTCCGTCGACTTCTTCAGTGACTCAGAGATCGGCGAGGACCCGTACCCGTACTTCGACCACTTGCGCTCGCAGTGCCCGGTGCTGCCCATCGGCCAACACGGGGTCGTTGCGGTGACCGGTTACGACGAGGCCAGCGAGATCTACTTGGATTCCGCCAACTTCTCCTCGTGCAATTCCGTCATCGGCCCGTTCGCGCAATTCCCGGTGCCGCTCGAGGGTGACGACGTGAGCGAGGTCATCGACGGCCACCGGGACCAGCTGCCGATGAACGAGCACATGGTCACCATGGACCCTCCGGCTCACACACGCGAGCGCGCGCTCCTGATGCGGCTGATCACCTCCAAGCGCCTCGCGGAGAACGAGGTGTTCATGCGCCGCTTGGCCGACGAGTTGCTCGACGAGTTCGTGGACGACGGCAGCTGCGAGTTCATCGCTGCGTACACGAAGCCTTTCGCAATGCTCGTCGTCGCCGATCTGCTCGGTGTGCCGGAGTCCGACCACCGGCGCTTCCGCGAAGGATTCGGCCTCAGTCCCTCCCCCGGAAAGCTCGGGTCCGAGACGCTCGGAGAGGGCGATCTCAACCCCCTGTCATGGCTCGACGAATGGTTCGCGCACTACATCGAGGAGCGCCGGCGCGAGCCACGCAAGGACGTGCTCACCGACCTCGCCCTGGCGACCTATCCCGACGGGACCATGCCCGAGGTCACAGCGGTCGTGCGCACGGCCACCTTCCTCTTCGCCGCCGGCCAGGAGACGACGGCGCGGCTCCTCGCCGTGGCTCTCAAGTATCTCGCCGAGCAACCCGAGCTGCAGGACAAGCTGCGGGGCGACAAGGATCTCGTCCGTAACTTCATCGAGGAGGCACTTCGCATCGAGAGCCCTGTGAAGGCCGATTTCCGCCTCTCGAGACGTCCGACGTCGATCGGAGGTGTGGGCATCGCAGCGGGCACGCCCGTCATGCTCCTGAACGGCGCCGCAAACCGCGACCCCCGGCGATTCGATTGCCCGGCAGAGTTCCGCGCAGACCGTCGGAACTCCCGGGCCCACATGGCCTTCGGCCGTGGTGCGCATACCTGTCCCGGAGGCCCGCTCGCTCGTGCCGAGGGACGCATCAGCCTCGAGCGGATCCTCGCGCGCGTGCGCGACATCCGGCTTTCCGAGGAGCACCACGGCCCTCCGGGGGCGCGGCGGTTCCGCTACGAGCCGACCTGGGTGCTGCGCGGGATGAGCGACCTGCACCTGGAATTCACGCCCGCTGGGGGAGCCGAGTGAGCCGCGTCGCGGTGGTGACGGGTGGCGCATCGGGCATCGGCCTCGGTGTCGCCTCGCACTTGGCCGCCGACGGCCATCACGTCGCAGTACTCGACCGCAACGGCACCGCCGCCGCTGCGGCCGCCGAGGAGCTGCGCTCCGCGGGCGCAAAGACAATCGCCGTGGAGACCGACGTCGCCGAGCGGCGGTCGGTCGACGCCGCCTTTGCGAAGGTCCGCGCCGAGCTCGGACCGGTCACGATCTTGGTGACGAGCGCCGGTGTCGAGGCTTTCGACTCGCTCATGGACATCAGCCAAGAGAAGTGGGAGAGGATCATCGCGGTCAACCTCACCGGTACCTTCAACTGCGTCCAGGCCGCCGTTCCCGACATGCTCGCCGCCGGCTGGGGCCGCATCGTCACCATCTCCTCGTCGAGTGCGCAGTCGGGAGCCCCCAACATGGCCCACTACGCGGCGTCCAAGGGCGGAGTCATAGGCCTCACCAAGGCGGTCGCACGTGAGCTCGCAAGCAAAGGGATCACGGTGAACACCATCCCGCCGAGCCTGGTCGACACTCCCATGGCAAGAGCAGCAGAGGCTGCAGGTGACTTTCCCGGCGTGGACGTGATCGGGCCGATGGTCCCGGTCGGCCGCGCCGGAACCCCCGAGGACATCGCTGGAGCGTGCTCGTTCCTCTGCTCCGATGCCGGCGCCTACATCACAGGGCAGCTCATCGGCGTGAACGGCGGCATGTACATCTGAGATCCGCAGTCGGGCCGCGAGACGAACGGGTCAGTTAGCGTTCGAGCCACCAAATGGACGTCCGACTCTCTCCCGAACAGCATCAGTTGCGCGACTCAGCTGCTCAGATCGCCGAGCGGCTGGGGCCGAAAGCAGTGGGGCAGCTCGAGGACCGCGAACGGGCGGCAAAGCTCGAAGCGGCGGTCGCCGAATCGGGGTGGCTGGAGTTGCGCACACCCGACGAGGAGGGCGAGCCCTGGGCCGATGCCGTGGCGGTGGCGATCGTCGCCGAGCAATTGGCGCGTGGCAGGGCGGACGTCGGGTTTTTCGGTCCGACGTTGGCCGCGGAGCTTCGCCGCCTCGCAGGAGCGCCGCAAGCCACCACGACCGAGACGGTCGCGCTCCTGCCGGACCTCTCCGCGCCCGCGAGTTTGGGCGACGATGCCGTCGCGATCGATGCGTTCGGAGAGACGTCGGCCCTCGTGCTCGTACCCACGTCTGTGTCGGGTGGAGGCTGGGCGCTGGCAACGGTCGCCGTTCCCGAGCGCGGTGGCGGCGTCGATCTCACGAGGCCGGCCGCATGGATCGAAACGGCTTCCGGTGCGCCTGTACCCGACCAGGCTCGGCCGATCACCGAGCAAGAGCTCACGCGATGGACAGCGCTCGGCCTGTCCATGGCGTGCGCCGACCTCGTCGGCAACATGCAGGGTGCGCTCGACCTCACCGGCGAGTACGCGAAGCAGCGCCAGCAGTACGGCAAGAGCATTGGGTCGTTCCAGGCCGTCCAGCACTTGCTGGCCGACGCCGTCGTCCACTTGGAGGGATCGCGCAGCGCAGCGTTGCACGCTGCTTGGAGTGTCGACGCTCTGGACCCGGCTGATGCCCTGGGACACGCGGCGGCGGCGAAGGCCTACTGCGCTCGTGGTGCTCGCATCGTGTGCGAGACGGCGATCCAGGTGCACGGCGGCATCGGCAACACATGGGACTGCCTCGCGCACGTGCACCTGCGCCGTGCTCTTCTGTCCACGAAGGTCCTGGGAGGTATAGGACCGAGCCTTACCCGCGTCCTCGAGCATGCAGGTATCGACCCGAAGAAGGCAGCTGCCGATGGACTTCGCTGACTCAGCAGACGAACGAGACTTCCGTTTGCGCTTGCGCGCATGGCTGGATGACAACAACCCGCGTCTCGGGCCCTCCTCGACCACCGACGAGTACTGGGAGGCGCAGCCCGCCTGGCACCGCTC
Source organism: Acidimicrobiales bacterium (assembly GCA_036786835.1). Lineage (GTDB taxonomy): Bacteria > Actinomycetota > Acidimicrobiia > Acidimicrobiales > UBA8190 > Bog-564. Next base: position 9,400 of record DAIQQK010000011.1, read on the forward strand.
CCTTTACCAGGCTGGTTTCTTCGGCCTCAGCTGGCCGAAGGAGTACGGCGGTTACGGAATGCCGAGCGTCTACGACGTGATCGTCGACGAGGAGCTGGCGGACGCCGGCGCCCCGCCCCGACCTAGCGTCGGCTATCTCGTGCAAGGCATCCTCCACCACGGATCCGAGGAGACGAAGACGCGCTTCCTCCCCGGGATCATCAACGGCCAGGACCGCTGGTGCCAGGGCTTCAGCGAACCAGACGCCGGCTCGGACCTTGCATCGCTGCGCACGCGCGCGATGGCCGAGGGAGACGAATACGTCATCAACGGGCACAAGATCTGGACCAGCTACTCGGACCTCGCGGAGTGGTGCTTTCTCCTGGCCCGGACGGATCCAGAAGTCCCCAAGCACAAGGGCCTATCTGTGTTCGCCGTGCGCATGGACCAACCGCAGATCGAGCAGCGGCCCCTCAAGATGATGAACGGGATCACCCGCGAGTTCGGCGAGGTCGTCTTCGACGGTGCCAGGGTGCCGGCGAAGAACATGATCGGGGCACCCGGCGAGGGTTGGCCGTTGGCCATGACGATCGTCAGCCACGAGCGCGAGCCTCATGAGCTCGGATACGCAGGGCGCTACCAGAAGACGGTCAAGGAGCTGGTGCGCATCGTGAAGGAGAACCCCTCCAAATACGATGCAGAGCAGAAGAGGGACCTTGCATGGGCGATCGTCGAGGCCGACATGCTCCAGCGTCACGTTTGCCGCCGGCTCTCGGATCGTCTCGACGGGATACAGCACGGTCCCGAAGGCTCGGTCGACAAGCTACTCATGACCTGGACTGAGCAGACCGTGGGGCACGCAGCGCTCACGACGGGCGGGTGCGCCCACGACGGAGGCGACCCGACCTGGCTCAACACCTATCTATACAGCCGGGCGCAGAGCGTCATGGGTGGGACCTCGCAGGTGCAGCGCAACCTCGTGGCCCAGCGGATCCTCGGGCTCCCCGCGTCATGAGCGTCAGAGGGGGAGCAGCGACGGCAGTTGACCGTGCTCGAGGATGTCGTTTCCGAGCTCGGTGGTGAGGGTGCGGGTGGATCCGAGGAACTGTTCGAGCACGAGGATCCGCCTGATGTAGCGGTGAAGTGGGTGTTCCGTGGTGAACCCTGTTCCCGCGAGCACCTGTTGGCAGTGTCGCGCCGCCGCCCGGGCGCTACGCGCGGCTGTGGCCTTTGCCATTGCAGCGGATTGCGCCACGCCGTCGAGCCACGCCGCCTCGAGCAAGGCGTCTGCCGCTTCGATGGCGACGAGGGTGTCGGCGAGCCGGTGCCGGATCGCCTGGAACTTTGCGATGGGGCGGTCGAACTGGACGCGCTCGAGAGAGTGCTCACACGCGAGCTCGAGCATCCGCCGAGATGCGCCTACCAGCTCGTGGCCCAAGGCGAGCTGTCCGATAGCTACGGCGGCTCGCCAATCGACTGCCCCGATCTCCGTAGCACCGGCGACTTCTCCTTCGATCCGGGTGAGTCCCAGCGTCGGGTCCACTCCGTCGATCGCGTGACGGGGGAGGGACCCGGTCTCCACGACGAAGGCGAGGTCAGAGTGGCCGGAGCGTGCAACCACGAGAGCCGTCCCGGATGGCTGGATGCTCGCGGTTCCGATGCCGCGAACCCTCAGACGGCTATCGACGAGACTGCCGGGCGGGCAGCATCTCCCTATCGGGGGCAGCACCACTGCGTTTGCGACCGCGGTGTCCCCCAGCGCGTTGGTGAGCACTTGATCGAGTGCCCCCGATGTCGCGTTGGCCGCTCCTTGGCGCGCGAACAGAAGAGCCACAGCTGCACGGAGGTCGTGGGCGAGCGCTTCGCGCCACCCGAGCTCGCGCAGCACGGCGTCCAGAGCCGCGCCTGTGTGGTCGGCCGTCGCGCGCTCGAGGCTTCTGTCGAACAGCTCGCGCTCCTCACCCTCGATCATCGGTCGGCTCCGAGGCCGAGCATGCGGCGGGCGATGATGTTGCGCTGAATCTCCGCGGTTCCCCCGTAGATGGTCGCCGCGCGTGAGTAGATGAACTCACCGCGCCAGCGGTCGCTGTCTGGATCGTCCCCGACAGTGACCTGCTCGGACAGCGTCTCTTCTACCAGGTCGAAGAGGGCCTGTTCGGAGGCGGCCAGCAGCACTTTGTCTATAGAGGTCTCGGGTCCCAGCTCGCCGCCCATGGCCATTCGGTGTTGGGTGGCGCGCGATCGTGCTCGGAACGCGTAGACGAGCTGTGTTACCTCCCCCAGCTCGGTTGGATCGAGCGCTCCTGGCTCCGACGCGGCGACGAGATCGCCCAATCTGCGCACCAGCAGAGCTGCTCGCTGCCACAGAGCGGTGCTTCGTTCATAGGGGAGGACGTCCATCGCGAAATCCCATCCTTTGCCCTCTTCGCCGAGAGTCCGCTCGAACGGGACGCTCACGTCGTCGAAGAAGACTTCGGAGAACTCCTGCTCACCGTCCATCGTCTCGATCGGTCGGACGGTGATCCCGGGGCTGTCCATGTCGACGAACAAGGCCGTTATGCCGCGGTGCGCCGAGTCGACCGGACCGCTTCGCGTCAAGAGCACACATCGGTTGGCATACTGGGAGAGGCTCGTCCACACCTTCTGGCCCGTGACCCGCCAGCCGTCGTGGGAGCGCAGCGCCTTGCAAGTGAGCGAGGCCAGGTTGCTCCCTGTTCCCGGTTCGGAGAACCCTTGGCACCAAACCTCGTCGCCACGCAACAGCGGGGGCAGCATCTGCGACGAGAGCTCGGGCCGGCCAAAGGCGATCACCGAGGGGCCGAGCACCTCGGGCATCGAATAGAGCCCGGGTTCGACGAGGTCTCGAATGGTGACCGCCTCGGATAGATAGGCGCGAAGCAGGGTCGAGCCCCCGAGACCACCGATCGCTTCGGGCCACCCCCAACGTGCCCAGCCGGCGTCGAACGCGAGCCGACGAACCTTGGCGATCTGGGCCATCCTCTGTTCGAGCGTCCCTCGCCCCGCGAAGGCGGGGTCCAGCTCGTGGGCGGCATCGTCCAGCCAGTCGTCGACGGACTTTCTGAACGCTTCGAGCTCCACTGGCGGTGAAGGTTAACAAAGCTGATATTGACGTCGCCGTCAAAAAATATGTATCCTCGATGCATGGTCCTCCGAGGCGACTTCCATACCTTCGACGCGGACAACCACTTCTACGAGACAAAGGACGCCTTCACGCGTCACCTGCCGAAGGAGTACGAGGGGGCGATCAAGTACGTGGAGGTCGACGGCCGCACGAAGATCGTCGTGCGCGGCACCATCAGCGACTACATACCGAACCCCACGTTCGACGTCGTGGCGCGCCCCGGGGCCCAGGAGGCGTACTTCCGCAGCGGGAACCCGGAGGGGAAGTCGTACCGGGAGCTGATCGGCGAGCCGATGCGCTCGATCCCTGCGTTCCGCGCGCCCGAACCACGCCTAGAGGTCATGGACGAGATGGGCATCGACCAGACCCTCATCTTCCCCACGCTCGCCAGCCTGCTCGAGGAGCGCATGCGAGACGACGCCGAGCTGACCCACGCGGCAATCCACGCCTTGAACGAATGGATATACGAGACCTGGACCTTCAACTACAGGGATCGGATCTTCGCTACGCCGGTCGTGACCCTTCCGATCATCGACAAGGCCATCGCAGAGCTCGAATGGTGCGTGGAGCGCGGTGCCAAGACCGTGTTGATCCGGCCTGCGCCGGTTCCCGTGCCGTCCGGATCCCGCTCGTTCGCCATGCCTTACTTCGATCCCTTCTGGCAGAAGGTCGTAGAGGCGGACATCCCGATAGCCATGCACGCGTCGGACAGCGGCTACGCGCGCTTGATGGGTGAATGGACTGGTCCGACCGAGTACCTGCCTTTCACGCTCGAACCGTTCAAGATGATGATCCTCTCGCACCGACCGGCGCTCGATGCGGCGGCGTCGATGACGACACACGGCCTCCTGTCGCGCTTTCCAGAGTTGCGGATCGTCTTCGTAGAGAACGGCGGTGAGTGGGTCGCGCCGCTCTTCAAGGATCTGAGCTTGATCTACAAGAGGGTGCCGCAGGCGTTCATCGAGGACCCCGTCGAAGCGTTCAGGCGCAATTGCTGGATCAGCCCGTTCCACGAGGACGACTTCGAAGAGCTGATCGATGCGATGGGAGCCGATCACCTCGTGTTCGGATCGGACTGGCCGCATCCCGAGGGTCTGGCGGAACCGCGCAGCTTCGTGGACCACCTGCCCGCGTCCCTGTCTCGCGAAGAGCTTGCCGGCATCATGGGTGGCAACCTCGCCCGCGTGATGAAGGTCGGGGTTGCAGTCTGACCGTGGATAGCCGCTGCGCGATCGTGACGGGCGGTGGGTCGGGAATCGGCCGCGCCATCGCCAAGCGCCTGGCAGCCGACGGCCTGTCCGTGGCAGTCGTCGACCTCGACAAGGACTCGGCAGAAGCCGTGACAGAGGAGATCCACGCCGAGGGCGACGAAGCCGTGGCGCTCGGGGGCGTCGACGTCTCCGTTCGCTCCCAGGTCGACGACGCTGTCACACGTGCTCGCGCAAAGTTCGGGCCCGTGCTGGTGCTCGTCAACAACGCCGGCATCTCGGGGTTCAAGGAATTCCTGAAGATCAACGACGAGTCCTGGAACCGGATACTGGCCGTGAACCTGAGCGGACCCTTCTATTTCTCCCAGGCGGTGCTCCCGGACATGATCGAGGCCGGTTGGGGCCGGATCGTGAACGTCTCTTCTTCGAGTGCCCAGTCCGGACAGCAGTACATGGTCCACTACGCGTCGTCCAAGGCGGGCCTCATCGGGATGACGAAATCCCTTGCGCTCGAGTTCGGACCAAAGGGCATCACCGTGAACACGATCCCACCGGGTTTCGTGGACACGCCCATGCTCAGGGCCTCCGAGGAGCGGGGCCTGCTCGGCGGAACCGTCGACGAGACGGCGCAACGCATGCCGGTGCGGCGTGCAGGGCGTCCCGAGGACATCTCAGCTGCCTGCTCGTTCCTAGTCTCGGAGGAAGCCGGCTACATCACAGGGCAGGTGATCGGCGTGAACGGCGGCCGCTACACCTGATCAGAGCGCTTCGTATTCCACGGTGACGGTACTGCCGTGAGGAAGGGCTTGGCAGGTGAGGATCCAGCCCTCGTCCAGCTCCTCCGGTGTCAGTGCGTTGTTGGCGCGCAGGGTCGCCGAGCCATCTCGTAGGAGCGCCATGCAGGTCGCGCAGTTACCTGTTTCACAAGAGAAGGGTGGTTGTAAGCCGGCCCGGCGTGCCGTCTCGAGGACGGTGTCCCCGGCCCGATAGGGGATGGTCGTGGGGCTTCCCTTCAGGATCAACGTCACGAATTCCGGAGTCTCCGATGCCATGGTCACCGTGTCTTCGGTTATCCCCTCGGCACCGCCTTCAAGGGAGGGCGTGACCTCGCTCGTCTCGAAGCGCTCGATGAGGATGTTTTGGGGCTCCACGCCCAGGTCCAGCAACCGGGTCTCGACGAGTTCCATGAACGGTCCTGGCCCGCAGATGTAGAAGTCCGCGTCGCGTTCGGATTCCGTGAACGTTGTCACGTCCTGTGGGGTCAGGTAGCCACCTTCGGAATCGAAGTGATGCCGGACGTGGAGGCGTTCCTCATGGACCGCGTTCAAGTCCCCCAATGCCTTTTCGAAGATCACAGAATCGCGATCGCGGTTGGCATAGAGCATCTTGATGCTCCGGCTCGTGTCGCGCAGCACGCTCTTCGTGATCGACATGAAAGGTGTGATCCCGCTACCGCCGCAGAAGGCCACGACCGAGGAATCCCGCCGGGAAGGGCAGAAGACGCCGGCAGGCCTGGTGACCTCGAGGACCGTCCCCTCGACTACGTGGTCGTGGAACCAGTTCGAAACGAGGCCCCCCGGGACACGCTTGACCGTCACCGTCAAGTCCGGGTCGATCCCCGGTGAGGATGACATGGAGTACGACCTCAGGTGTTCGTCTTCTCCGATGCGCACGCGGAAAGTGCAGAACTGCCCTGCTTCGTAACGGAAAGTCTCGGATAGGTCCTCGGGCACCTCGAGCGCGTACGACCTCGTGTCCTGCGTCTCCTGGATGACCTCTTTGACACGGAGCGCGTGGAACCCGTGGGAGCGCCTGACCTCGTTGTGGTCGGCCACGGTCAGGTCGGAAGGCCCACCGGGCTGGCCGGCGAGCTGGTCGTCCGCCTGCGGCGCGGGCCGTGTAGCCACTTGGTCCAATTGACCTCCTCGGAAGCCCCCTGGAGATGAGATTCTAGCAAATCGAGAACATCATTCTCGCCCCGGTCGAGTCGGTCGGTCGGGGACGTCCGAAGGCAGCCAGGCAGGCGGGCGTTTCTCCATGAATGCCCGCATCCCCTCGCGGGGTTCGGGTGAGTTCTCTAACGCCCAGAACATCGTCTGGTAGTCGATCAAGCCGTAACGCTCGTTGAGCATGCGCTTCACCTGTGCGCGCGCGGCAGGTGCGGTCCGGAGCACCTGGTGCGCGGCCTCCAGCGCGGAGCTTCGGAGCTCCTCGTGGGGGACCACGCGTGACAAGAGGCCGATGCGCAATGCCTCTTCGGCGTCGAAAGAGCGACCTGACAACAAGAGGTCCCTCGCCACGGCCACGCCGACATGAGCGGGCAGCGCCGCCGCGTAGGTCGCATCGGGAATCCCGCGCAGAAGCTCCGGGACGCGAAACGTCGCGCGGTCGCTGGACACCGCAATGTCGGCCATCATGGCGATGAGAAGCCCTCCGGCCTGACAGATGCCGTTGACAGCGGCGATCACGGGGGCGTTGCTGTCACGGATGGCGAGGAAAGGAAGTGCTTCGTGTCCGATGTTCCCAGGCGGCGACTCCCCCTCGTCGGTCCGTCCTCCGAGGTCGCCGCCTGGGGCGAACACGTCACCGGCCCCGGTGATGATCAGTGCTGCGAGATCGGGCTCTGTGTTGACTATCCGGACCGCGCGCTTGATCCCGTAGTACATGGCCGGGGTGAGAGCGTTGCGGGCGGCTGGTCGATCGATGACGCACCAGGCGATGGACCCGTCCGGCTCGAAACGCAGATTGGGAGTACCGAGGTCGTAGGTCACTTTGGGAACTCCTCCCGTCGCTGCCTCAGCGCGCGAGGCGCTGCAGGACCTTCTCGGTGTCGGAGCCGAGTGGGCGGGCAGCGGAGCGCGGCGTACGTGCCTTCGGCTCTTCGATCGGCTGACCTTCGAAGAACCAGCGACCCTCGTGCATTTCGGCGGTGGCCGCGGGCGACTCTTGCGGCCTCACCTTGGCGGCTGCTCCCGCCAAGGAAGCGTCGACGAACCAGCGGCCGCCCCGGTCGACGCAGTCGAGCGTCAGCAAGGCTGCCTCGACCCCGCAAAGAGGATCGGCCAAGGCGTCGCCCGCGAACCTCGGTTCTCCGTCGTTTAGGTCCCAAGCAACGAGCCCGGCTCCGGCCGCCACGTCGTCCCCGTAGCCCACACGGTTGGAGGACCACCCGTACGCCGTGATCGCGGTCCACACCTTGTCGCGTGATGTCGCGAGGACTTCTTCGACGGTGATGTCGAGTTGATCGAAGGCCCGAGCACGAGAAGAGGTGACGACGACGTCGGCTGCGTCCAGCAGCTTGATCAGTTGGCGCCGCCCCTGCGGAGCACGGAAGTCGAGGGCGACACTGAGCTTGTCCTGATTCAGCAGGTCGAAGAATTCTCGGTTCCCCCTTCGTGCACCGTCGGGGCGCGAGGTGTCCTCCACCTTTATGACCTGAGCACCCGCGAGCTGGAGAAGATGTGCGCACAGGGGCCCGGCCCAAAGAGCCGAGAGGTCGACTACGAGAGGTGCCAGGGGCATGTGCGCTCGCGTTCGGGGGTGTCCCGAGGCTGTCATCGGGCCGGTGCCGGCACCCACGACGCTGAAGCCGAGGCCGAGCAGAGCGGCGCGCTCGTCCAGCTCGTCAGCAAAACGCACCGCGACCTCGGGCAGGATCCTTTCCCACATGTCGCAGGATCCCGTGACCTCGATCCCGAGCAGAGCGGGCATCAACTCGAGGTCGTCTTGGCGTGCGAGGCTCAACGTCACCCACCCGTCGCGGGCGCACATGAGACGCGTTCTCCCACCACAGGAGAGCTGTCCCCTCCGACCCAGCGAAGCCGTGGCGGCGCGTTCGCCGAGGAGGGTGCAGTCCACTCCGAACCGAGCTTCGAGAGCTTCGAATAGCCCGGCTTCTTGCCAGGGGACCGAGAGGGGAGGGCCCTCGGGATCACCGGTCAAGTGCATAGCTCCGCACGACGCCCACGAAGCAGAGCGCATAGCAACAGTGGGGCTCACCGAATCGACTCTATCTTTGAGGCCGTGCACATCAGCGATCTCTCGCTCGTCCTCGGGCCGTCCGGCTACGAGCTCGGTGAGGAAGCGTCCGTGGTGCATTCCGCTCTACCGGTTCTGATCGAACCTCGATCGGTGCCGGACGACCAGTCCGTGATCGCTGCCGCTCGCGTACTGCGTCGGCTTCCCGCGCCGACTGTTCTCGTCGGCGACCCGAGCTTTCCCCCAGAGCTCGTTCGAGCCGTGGACGTCTGCCTCACTTCGATCGTCGACCCTCCGGACCCTTGGGTCCGGGCCGGCGCCGACGACGTGATCGAGGCTGTCCGGCGAGAGCCGCTCGCGGCCCTCAGTTTGGTCGTCCTCCTTCGAAACACCGAGAAGACGGACGTTTGGAGCGCGGTGGCACAGGAGTCGTCGACGTACGCGATGTTGTTGGGGAGTGCATCGTTCAAAGAGTGGCTCCTTCGCAGAGGACCGGGCAAGTACAGGGCACCCGCACACCCTCCTGTGCGAGCAGAGCGCGGCGGAGACGTTCTGAAGCTCACTCTCGACCGCCCCGAGGTTCGCAACGCCATCGACTCGGCCACCCGTGATGCGCTTGTCGAGCACCTGATGCTCGTATCGGTCGAACCAAACTTGAAGGTCGAGATCAGGGGGAGCGGGACATGCTTCTCGGCGGGCGGTGATCGCGAGGAGTTCGGTGAAGTGCGAGATCCTGCCCTCGCGCACGCCGTGCGGCTGACCCGTCATCCAGGGATGGCGCTCCACGATGTTGCTTCACGCGCGACTTGTTACGTACACGGGCCCTGTGTCGGAGCGGGAGTCGAGATACCTGGCTTCGCGTCCTCGGTCGTCGCCGATCCCTCGACGACGTTCTCCCTCCCTGAGGTCGGCATGGGGCTCATCCCGGGTGCCGGTGGCACGGTGTCGATCCCACGTCGCGTAGGAAGACAGCGTGCAGCGTGGCTCGCGCTCACCGGATCGACCATCGACTCGGATACGGCGCTTTCGTGGGGCCTCGTCGACAGAATCGAATGATCGATCGTCGTGGTACTTTCTCCTGGTGAGCGCCGTGTCCGAGCCTGGTGACTTGCAGACGCTGATACTCGAGGTCGAGGACGCGGTCGCGAGCGTCACATTGGACAGGCCGGAGGTGCACAATGCCTTCGACGAGCGTATGCAAGACGAGCTCGCATCGGTGTGGCAGTTCATCCGCCTCGAAGACGACATACGAGCAGTCGTGCTGACGGGGAGTGGGGAGAAGGCTTTCTGCTCCGGGCTCGACCGAAGTGAGATCCCCCTCGAGACCGAATTCGACCCGTTCACCTACGACGACCCTGGTCGCAGGATCGGGCCCAAGAGCCAGGGTCTGTGGAAGCCAGTGGTAGCCGCCGTGAACGGTATGGCTTGCGGTGGCGCCTTCTACCTACTCGGTGAGAGCGACATCATCATCGCTTCCGATACGGCCACGTTCTTCGATCCTCACGTGACCTATGGCATGACGGCTTCGTTCGAGCCGATATTGCTGAGCGGGCGCATGGCTTTCGGGGACCTCGTGCGCATGACTCTGCTCGGAGCCCACGAGCGCTTGTCTGCGAAGACGGCCAGGGAGGCCGGACTCGTAAGCGACGTGGTGGGGCCCGGCGCTCTCCTCGAGGAAGCCCGGAGGCTCGCGGCAGTGATAGCTGCTCAGCCTCCGGTCAGCGTCCAGGCGAGCCTTCGCACCCTCTGGGCTGCGCGCGGCCTCTCGCAGGAGCAGGCCACGGCTCTGGGCAACGTCTTCCTACAGCTCGGTACCTCGTCCCAGGCTCTGCGCCGGGGTCAGGAGACGTTCTCGAGCCAGAGCCGCTCGGAGTGGAAGCTGAGGTAGCTCAGCGGAACGCCGGGATCAGGTGCTCGGCGATGAGGTCGAGAGTGCGCGGCGCAGCCCGGTCGTGAGTGAAGAAGATGAAGAGGCTGATCCCCTTTTCGCGTGCGGCGGCTATCCGGTCTACGACCGCGTTGGGTGTGCCTACGTATCCGCCCTCGGCGAGTCCCCAGCCGGGTCCTCGGTAGCGTCGTTCCGCGCGCTGCAGCTCTTCTCGCAAGGACGAGTCGTCGGGCGCCAGGACGAGGACAGCCTCGTGCGAACGGCGCAGGGTCGCAGGATCGCGCCCTATGCGCCCGCACTCCTCGTCCAGGGCCCTTTGGGCTCCCTCCCAGTCGGCCAGTCCATAAGTGGGGACGTTCCACACATCCGCGTAACGGGCGACGAGCGGAAGCGTGCGGCGACGTCCGGTTCCTCCGACGTGGATCGGCGGGCGTGGTTGCTGCAGTGGACGCGGCTCGTTCGGAAGCCCCTGGACGTTGAAATGGCGGCCGCTGAACGTCGTCATGGGGTTGGCGAACATGGAGGTGAGCACGACGAGTGATTCCTCTAGGCGCTGAGACCGCTCTTCGAGCGTGCTCCAATCGATCCCGGCTTGGCGATGCTCGAGCTCCACCGACCCGCTCCCCAGACCGACCTCGAGCCGGCCTCCGCAGAGCACGTCCAGAGTCGACACCATCTTGGCAAGCAGGGCGGGGTGGCGGAAGTTGTTGCACAGCACGAGGTGACCTGCACGTAGTCGCTTCGTGGTGGCAAGCACGTACGTCGCCAAGGTCCAAGCCTCGAAAGAGGACAACTCGGGTTGACCCGGTCCGTACAGGTGGTCGTAGAACCAGATCGAATCGATCCCCGATTCATCCGCAGCCTTGGCGCGAGACGAGATCTCCTCCCAGCTGAATGCCACTTGTGGCACGTAGATGCCGAACTCCACGCCTGTGCTCATCGGTGGTTCTCTCTCCTCGGCCCGCTCACTATTCTGCCGGTTGAAGGAGGGGACGCCGTGGCTTGGGATTTCGAGACCGATCAGGAGTACCAGAAGAAGCTCGACTGGGCGAACGAGTTCGTGCGGGAGGAGGTCGAGCCTCTAGACCGTCTGTTCCCGCACCAACAGTTCGTGCCGATGGACGACACGAAGCGCAAGATCATCGACCCGCTGAAAGAAGAGGTGCGCAGACAGGAGCTCTGGGCCACACATCTGGGCCCCGACCTGGGTGGGCAGGGATTCGGCCAGCTGAAGTTGGCGTTGCTGAACGAGATCCTCGGCCGCTCACCGTGGGCATCGACTGTGTTCGGGACACAGGCGCCCGACACCGGTAACGCGGAGATCATCGCCCACTACGGGACTCCCGAGCAGAAAGAGAGGTACCTGAGACCTCTGCTCGAAGGCGAGCTCTTCTCGTGCTACTCGATGACCGAGCCACAAGGCGGTGCCGACCCGACGCAGTTCAAGACTCGCGCGGTGAAGGACGGCGACGAGTGGGTGATCAACGGCTGGAAGTACTTTTCCTCCAATGCCAAGACCGCCTCATTTCTGATCGTCATGGCTGTGACAAACCCCGACGTCAGCCCGTACAAGGGGATGTCGATGTTCCTGGTTCCTGCCGACACCCCGGGAGTCAACATCGTGCGGAACGTCGGGCTCTACGGCGAGCGTCTGAACGACGGCTCTCATGCCCTGATCCACTACGAGGACGTGCATGTGCCTGAAGCGGCGCTGCTGGGTGGCGAGGGTCAGGCGTTCGTCATCGCACAGACGCGGCTGGGCGGCGGCCGCATCCATCACGCGATGCGCACCATCGGGCTCTCCCAGAAGGCACTGGACATGATGTGCGAACGTGCACTGAGCCGGCAGACTGCGGGCTCCCTGCTGGCGGACAAGCAGTTCGTGCAGGGTTATATCGCGGACTCCTACGCACAGCTGATGCAGTTTCGCCTCTTCGTCCTGTACACGGCATGGGAGATCGACAAGTACAACGATTACAAGCGTGTCCGTAAGGACATTTCCGCCGTGAAGGTCGTCATGCCCACTGTGCTCCACGACATCGCGTGGCGCGCCATGCAAGTGCACGGAGCGCTCGGAACCACGAACGAGATGCCGTTCTTCGGGATGATCCACGCGGCCGGTGTCATGGGTCTGGCGGACGGACCGACGGAGGTGCACAAGGCGACTGTGGCGCGACAGCTCCTTCGGGACTACAAACCGAGTGACGGCATGTGGCCGTCGGAGTGGATACCGGACAAATTGGACGCCGCCAAGGCGAGATTCGCCCATCTGCTCGATCTCGAAGTGGGGAACCTGTGATCGACCCCGACCGCCTGTCGACGTGGCTCGACGGGACCGGGCTCCCGGGCAAGGGTGAGCCGATCGAGCATCGTTACGTCTCGGGCGGGGCGCAGAACGAGATCTTCGAGATTCGCCGAGGCGATCTGCACGGCGCGCTGCGCATGCCTCCGCCGGGTGCGCCCGAGAGCCGGGACGAAGGCATCCTTCGCGAATGGCGCATCATCGAGGCTCTCGACGGGAGCGACGTCCCGCACACTCGTGCGATCGCCGTGTGCCCCGACAAATCGGTCCTCGGCCGGCCCTTCTACATAATGGGATTCGTCGAGGGGTGGTCTCCCATGAACACCGACGGCTGGCCCGCTCCCTTCGACGAGGACCTCGATGCCCGAAAGGGTCTGGCCTACCAACTGATCGAGGGTATCGCCCTGTTGGGAAACTTCGACTGGAAGGCGCACGGTCTGCAAGACCTGGGGCGGCCCGACGGATTTCACGACCGCCAAGTCGACCGCTGGACGGCATTCCTGGACCGGATCAAGCAGCGCGAGCTGCCGGGGTTCGACGTCGCCGCAGCGTGGTTGAGGACTCACCGGCCGATCGACTTCATACCCGGATTGATGCACGGCGACTACCAGTTCGCCAACGTGATGTTCCAGCACGGAGCGCCGGCGCGGCTGGCCGCGATCGTCGACTGGGAGATGGGTACGGTCGGCGATCCGAAGCTCGACCTCGGTTGGGTGATCCAGGGTTGGCCGGAGAACACCGACGACCCCGCAGTTTCGGGATCGGGCTACGCCGACCTCTATGCCATGCCTTCGAGCAAAGATCTCGTGGAGCGCTACGCCGAGGTGTCGGGCCGCCAAGTGGACGACCTCGACTACTACTTGATCCTTGCCAAATGGAAGCTGGGTGTCGTGCTCGAGCAGGGCTACCAACGCGCTGGGGACGACGAGAAGCTCCAGATGTTCGGTCCTATCGTGCTCAAGCTCATGACCGAGGCCGCAGAGCTCGCCGAGACCACGGATTACAAGTGATCTGAGGTGCGCGCAGCGCTCTGCCGAAGCTACGGACCTCCCGAGGTCGTTCGAGTAGAGGAGATCGCTTCGTCGGCACTCGAGACAGGTCAGGTGCGCGTGAGAGTGAAAGCGGCGGCGGTGAACTTCCCCGACGTCCTGATCGTCGCCGACCAGTACCAGCTGAAGGTGCCGCTGCCGTTCGTTCCCGGCAGCGAGTTCGCCGGGGAGGTCACCGAGGTGGCCGAAGGCGTCACTGGAGTAGCACCAGGTGAGCGCGTCTTCGGTTCGACCTTGGTCGGGGCCTTCGCCGAGGAGGTCGTCGCCAGTGCCGGGGCTATGACGCGCTCACCTGCTTCGGTGGACGACCGCACCGCGGCAGCTTTCGGGGTCGCACATCGCACCGCCTATCACGTGCTCAAATCGGTCGCTTGGCTCCAACCGGGAGAGGATCTCGTCGTGCTGGGAGCGGGTGGAGGAGTGGGGCTTGCCGCAGTGCAGCTCGGCGACCTGCTCGGCGCGCGCGTCGTCGCCGTCGCGTCGTCCTCGGAGAAGCTCGAAGTCGCGAAGTCGCTTGGTGCCGCGCTCGGCGTGAACCACCGCGAGCGCGACCTACGCGAGGCCTTGCGAGAGCTGCTCCCGGAGGGAGCGGATGTGGTCGTCGACCCAGTAGGCGGCCGGCTCTCCGAACCGTCCCTCCGCTCGCTGTGCTGGGGCGGGCGATTCGTAACCGTCGGGTACGCCTCCGGGGAGATCCCGAAGATTCCTCTCAACCTCGTGCTCCTCAAAGGGGTGCACGTGCTCGGATTCCAGTTCCGTGACTTCGCCGCACACGCTCCGGAGGACCTGCGAAGGAACGAGGAAGAGCTCATCAAGCTTCTCGCCGAGCGGCGAGTGCTTCCCTACATCGGGGCGGCTTACCCTCTCGGAGAAACCTCGGTTGCCTTGCGCCACGTCGCAGACGGCAAGGCCGTCGGAAAGGTTTTGATCGAGCCCTGATCAGCCCGCGGGCGGCCCGTGCCGGGCATGTTGGAGGTGGGGAGGGCTTCTTTCGAAATCGGAGAACATTGATATCCTCATTGCAGAGTGGCCTTACGCCAAGCATGGCTGGCCTTGTGCGAAGCGTGGCCTTGTGCGAAGCGTGGCGCTGAGCGCCCGTGCAAAGGGGTTGAAGCGTGGCCCGTCCCTCCAGTTCTCCGCCGATCCGCCTGGTCAGCGCCCGCCTGCTCGACGTGGACAAAGGCGAGTACATGGAGCCGGGCGAGCTGCTGGTGCACGGGGAGCGCATCATCGATGTGGCTCCTTCGTCGGTGCCGGACGATGCGATGTCCGTCGACCTCGGAGATCTCACCCTTCTCCCCGGTCTCATGGACATGGAGGTCAACCTCCTCCTCGGGGGCCCAGATCACGGTGGGCTGCTGAACGCGGTCCAGGACGACCCCGCGCTTCGGACGCTACGCGCCGTCGCCAACGCGCGTCGCACGTTGCGAGCCGGCTTCACGACGGTGCGCAACCTGGGTCTGTTCGTGCAGACAGGCGGACTGCTCCTCGACGTCGCGTTGAAGAAGGCGATCGACTTCGGCTGGATCGACGGCCCGCGCGTGATCCCGGCCGGCCACGCAATTACGCCGACCGGCGGGCACCTCGACCCGACGATGTTCCAGGCGCTCGCCCCACACGTCATGCCGCTCACGGTCGAGGAGGGAGTGGCGAACGGCGTCGACGAGGTGCGCAAAGCGGTGCGCTACCAGATTAAGCACGGGGCGGAGTTGATCAAGGTGTGTGCCTCCGGCGGCATCATGTCGCACACGGGTCCTCCCGGCGCCCAGCAGTACTCGGACGAGGAGCTTCGGGCGATCGTCGACGAGGCCCATCGCCGGGGACTCAGGGTTGCCGCCCACGCTCACGGCGACGACGGCATCCGGGCAGCGATCGAAGCGGGGATCGACTGCATCGAGCACGGTTCTCTCATGAGCGATCAGACCCTCGATCTGATGGTCGAGCGCGGCACGTTCCTCGTGCCCACCACGTATCTTGCAGACGGGATGGACGTGTCTCATGCGGCGCCGGAGCTGCAGCAGAAAGCGGCCGACGTGTTCCCCCGCGCCAAGGAGACGATCCGAAAGGCGGTGGCGCGCGGTGCCCGAATCGCATGTGGCACGGACGCTCCGGCGATCCCGCACGGACGCAACGCGAAGGAGCTGCTCGCGCTCGTCGACCGTGGGATGACGCCTCTCGGGGCGATCCGAGCGGGCACGACCGTGGCCGCCGAGCTCGTCGACGTCACAGACAGGGGCCGGCTCGCGCCCGGTTTGCTGGCGGACATCATCGGGGTTTCCGGTGATCCCCTGGCGGATATCGGTGCGACCGAGCAGGTCCGGTTCGTGATGAAGGGCGGACGTGTCTTCCGTCACGACGGGGCGGTGGAATAGGTCTTCTGTTGGCCACGTCGAGACCCGGGGAACCCTGCTCCGTCCCGGGTATGGTCCCGCAGGTGACCGGGCGCCGCGCCCGCCAGCCCAAGGAGGAATGACCGATGCCAGGACCCCCGCGCCCGCCGCTCCCGTACGACTTTCTGCCCGCTGTGCCGGCTCTGACGGTGACGAGCGACGACGTCGTCGAGGGGCAAAGGCTTCCCGACGCGCACCTGGCGGACTCCATGGGGATGACCGGTGGGAACCTGTCTCCTCACCTGCGATGGGCTGGTGCGCCGGCTGAAGCTCAGTCCTTCGCGGTCACCTGCTTCGATCCGGACGCACCGACCGGGAGCGGCTTCTGGCACTGGGTGCTGTTCGACATACCGGCTTCGGTGAGCGAGCTGCCTCGCGGTGCGGGGAGCGGGTCCATGGAGGGACTTCCCAAAGGTGCCCGACATGTCCGCAACGACGCCGGTTACGCGGGGTACATGGGAGCGGCCCCCCCGCCGGGACACGGCGAGCACCGATACGTGTTCGCAGTCCACGCCGTCAGCCTCCCGACGCTCGGCTTGGACGAGTCGGCATCACCCGCCTATGTCGGGTTCACCCTGACGTTCAACAGCGTGGCTCGAGGTCTGCTCACCGCTCTTTACGGGCGGTGAGCGGGAGATGATCCGGCGCGTCTTATCAGTCGATCAGGTCCCCAGTGTGCTCGTGGAGGCGGGGGGGTGGAAGGTACCTAGCAGGAGCGTCGTCGAGGTGGATCGGGCTCCCGATCATACGTAGCGGCCCCTCTTCGGTGTCGACCGAGACGATCATCCCGCGCGATCGCACGAGATCGTCGTCCAGAGCGTCGCCCAGTCCTCTCACAGCCCCAACCGGGATCCCGAGCGGGCGCAGGCGGCTCTCCCACTCTGTCGCAGAGGCCTCCTTCAGGGCAGCCCCAAGCGCGTCGAGAAGCTGGTCGCGGTTCTCGAACCGTGCGTGCATCGTTGCGAATTGTGGGTCGTCCGCCCATTCTGCGAGACCGATCTCCTCACAGAGCCGCCGCCAGAGATCGTCGCGCGTCACGAAGAGCGCGATATAGCCGGAGCTCGTCTCGAACAGCTGAGCGGGGACGTAGAAGGTGTGGGCCCCGAGAGGCCGTCGCTGCGGCGCGTCGCCGCTGTTCAGATAGGCGGCTGCTCGGTAGTTCAGCTGGGCGAGCATCACGTCGAAGAGCGATATGTCCACCTGGCCGCCGTTTCCCTCGAAGACCTTGGCGACGAGGCCCAGGGCCGCGGTGATGCCCGCCGAGTTGTCGACGGCCGAGTATCCGGCGAGAGTTGGCGGTCCGCCGGGCTCGCCGGTCATCGCCGCGACCCCCACCTGGGCCTGGATCACGTAGTCGAAGGAAGGCCACTCGGCCGCGGGCCCGTCGAGCCCGTACCCGGTGAGAGCGACACAGACGATCCTCGGGTTGTGGCGGCGCAAAGCCTCGTAGTGAAGTCCGAGCTTCCTTATCGCAGAAGGGCGCAGGTTGACGAGAAGCGCATGAGCGGACTCGGCGAGCTTGCCTAGCTGCTCCTGGCCTTCAGCGGTGGTGAGGTCGATGTGCACGCTCCGCTTGTTGCGGTTCAGGCTGGCGAAGTAGACGTTGTGTCCCCCGACTGCCTGGGACCCGACCTGGCGCGAGAGGTCTCCTCCGGCAGGCTCGATCTTCACGACGTCCGCTCCGAGGTCGGCGAGCATCATCCCGCCGAAGGGCCCGGCGAGGATGTGTCCGACCTCGAGGACGCGTATGCCGGCGAGCGGACCCGACCCGGGCGAGCCTCCTCGAGTCATCGGC
Source organism: Acidimicrobiales bacterium (assembly GCA_036786835.1). Classification (GTDB taxonomy): domain Bacteria; phylum Actinomycetota; class Acidimicrobiia; order Acidimicrobiales; family UBA8190; genus Bog-564. The sequence continues at coordinate 27,131 of DAIQQK010000011.1, forward strand.
GATTCCCGTAGATCACCGGGAGGACTCAAGATCGGCGGCCAGCGCCCGCATGCTCTCCACTACCGATTCGAGGGGTGTTCCTGTCGGGTAGACGGCGGCCGCCCCAGCCGCCTCGAGTCGGGGAACGTCGCGCTGTGGGATCGTCCCACCCACCACCACGAGCACGTCGTCAGCTTCCGCCGCGTGCAGCGCTTCGAGGATCTTCTTCGTGAGAGCGACGTGTGCGCCGCTCAAGATGCTCAGGCCGACGATCTGCACGTCTTCTTGCACGGCTACCGACGCGATCTGCTGAGGCCGCTGGCGGATCCCCAGATAGATCACCTCGAACCCGGCGTCGCGAAGCGCGCGCGCCACGAGCTTGGCGCCGCGGTCGTGCCCGTCGAGACCCGGCTTGGCGACGAGGACCCGGGGCGGCATCAGACGGCCGCGAACATCAGAAGACCACCGGTTGCTCGAATTCGCCCCAACGTTCCTTGAGCACGCCCACCATCTCTCCCACCGTGCAGTAGGCCCTCGCGCAGTCCACGAGAGCGGGCATGAGATTCTGGTCATCGTTCGCAGCCGAAGCCGAGAGCGCCTCGAGGGTCGCCCGCACCTCGGCGGCCGAACGAGACCGCTTGACCTCGGCGAGACGTTCGAGCTGACGGGTGCGACCCTTCTCGTCCAGCTCGTACAGCTCGACCTCGGGCGGGTCCTCGTCGGTCCGAAACTTGTTCACCCCGATGATCGTGCGTTCTCCCGAGGTCACTGCCTTCTCGACGCGATAAGCCTCTTCGGAGATGAGTCGCTGCAGGTAACCGTGCTCTATCGCCGCCACCATGCCACCCTGGGTGTCGAGGTCTTCCATTATCTCAGCGACCTGCGCTTCCATCGCGTCGGTCAAGGCCTCTACGTAATACGAGCCGCCCAGCGGGTCGGCGACGCGGGTCACGCCCGTCTCGTAGGCGAGCACCTGCTGGGTGCGAAGCGCAAGCGTCGCGGAGTCCTCGCTCGGAATGGCGAACGGTTCGTCCCATGCAGCCGTGAACATCGATTGGACGCCTCCGAGCACGGAGGCCATCGCCTCGTAAGCCACGCGGACAATGTTGTTACTGGCCTGGGGCGCGTGAAGCGACGCACCGCCTGCCACGCACCCGACGCGGAACATGCACGACCGATCGTCCTTCGCGCCGAAACGCTCACGGACGATCCGAGCCCAACGACGACGGCCGGCGCGGTACTTGGCGATCTCCTCGAAGAAGTCACCGTGGGTGTAGAAGAAGAATGAGACCTGCGGAGCGAACTCGTCGATGGTCATGCGGCCCCGTCGGATCACCTCTTCGCAATAGGTGATGCCGTCCATCAGCGTGAACGCCATTTCCTGCGCGGCGTTCGCGCCGGCGTCCCTGAAGTGGGCACCGGCGACGGAGATGGCGTTGAAGCGAGGGACTTCCTCCGCGCAGAACTCGATTGTGTCGGCGATGAGCCTGAGAGATGGACGAGGCGGCCAGATCCACGTTCCGCGGCTCACGTACTCCTTCAAGATGTCGTTCTGGATGGTGCCGCGGAGCTTGCTCCGGTCGACGCCCTGCTTTTCGCCGACCGCGACGTACATGGCCAGGATGATCGCCGCGGTGCCGTTTATCGTGAAGCTCGTGCTGATGGTGTCGAGCGGGATCTGATCGAAGAGGATCTCTGCATCGGCGAGAGTGTCGATCGCCACCCCCACTCGTCCGACCTCTTCCTCCACGTCGGGATCGTCGGAGTCGTATCCGCACTGAGTCGGCAGGTCGAATGCGACGGAGAGCCCCGTAGCGCCCTGGTCGAGCAAGTAGCGGTAGCGCTCGTTCGATTCCTCGGGTGTGCCGAATCCCGAGTACTGCCGGATGGTCCACATCCTGCCGCGATAACCATCGGGGAAATTACCCCTGGTGAACGGGAACGTTCCGGGCGGGGGGATGGCTTCGGCCGGGGGAAGGGCATCCGGGCCGTAGCTGACCGAAAGAGGGATCCCGGACTCGCTGCGCGCAGTCGCGTCCATCGGGCGGAGCCTATCTGAGATCGTGATTTCCAGAGACGGAAACTATGGCCGTTCTGAACAAGAGCGCTATTATCACGCCGCCGTGGCGCCCGAACCAGATGCGACGACCACCCCGGGCGGGGTGCGCTTCGAGATCGACGCCGGTGTGGCGGTCGTAACGATCGACCGTCCCGACGTGCGAAACGCGATCGGGTTCGCGACGGCCGACGAGCTCGACGCGGCGTTGACCGCGGTTTCGGAGTCCGGCGCGGCGGTGCTCGTGCTTCGCGGTGGCGGTGACCGTGCATTCGTGTCGGGAGGGGATCTCAAAGAGCTCGCTGCGATAAGGACTTACGAGGACGCCGTGGCAATGGCGGGCCGTGTGCGCAGGTTGCTCGACCGCGTCGCCACCTTCCCCGTTCCGGTGATCGCGGCGCTCAACGGGCACGCGCTCGGGGGTGGGGCCGAAGTGGCCATTGCGGCGGACATTCGCATCGCCGCAAAGGACGTGAAGATCGGCTTCAACCAGGTGAACCTCGGGATCGTGCCGGCGTGGGGGGGAGCAGAGAGGCTCGCGGCGACCATAGGCCGGGGCCGGGCCATTCTCGCGATCGCCACTGGCGAGGTCTACGAAGCCGAAGCTGCTCAGCGCCTGGGTCTCGTAGACGTCGTAGTGCCACGAGAGAAGTTCGACGACGAATGGAGAAGCCTCGCCGGGCGGATCGCGTCCACGGCGCCCGGATCCTCCCGCGCCGTGAAGTCAATCGTCGCCGCTGCGGTGCCCCCGGCGCGTCCGGACCTCGAAGAAGATGCCACCGACGCCTTCGCGCGGCTGTGGGCGTCCGAAGGCCACTGGTCCGCTGTCGAGGCGCTGGAGCGCAGACGCAGACCTGATTGACCGATCAGCGAGGGTCCGCGAGCGGATCGTGCTGACGGCCCGAGTCGTAGCCACCGTGCTTCCGCATGAAGGTGGTAGAGCGCCGGTGGATGCGCCAGCCTTCGGGGGTGCGCCGGTACTCGTCGTTGTACCAGCCAAGTCGCATCGCATGACTCTGCTGGTCGACGAAGAGGAAGTGCTGGACCCCTTTGGCGCTGTCACCCTCGATCTCCACCACGGGCATGTTTCCTATGAATTGACCGCGCGGTGCGGCAGCGAGAAGCGCAGGAAAGCGCTCGAGAGTGTACGCAGTTCCGAACGCGTTGTATTCGGCATCGGGGGTGAAGACCTCCAGCCAGCGGTTCCCGGTGAATTGGCTGGCGTACTTCATATACCGCGAGCACAGGGCGTGCAGCTCCATCAAGTCGGCTGTACGTTGCGGTTCCTGGGCCATGTCTTTGCCTCACTCCTCCTACGACGGCGACCGGGCTGGCAGTCGGCGAAAACGGTGGGTCTATGGTAATGAAGTTCTCGTTGGGTGGTAGCGGCGCTCGCATGACTTCCCGTGCCTCGCCGTCCGATCCTTCGGAACTTGCGGTTGAAAACCCTGCACTCGAAAGGGAGGGCCTTGAAGTCCAAGACGGGTGGCACGGTCGAATCGAAGTGGCCTCTGCGCTCGGTGCCCTCGGACCTCGTGCGTCGCTACCGCGAGAACCGGTGGTGGAACGACGACACGCTCGGCACGATGGTGGAGAACGGTCTCGGGGCCGCGAGCGGTGCGGCGTTCGCGGTGCGTTCCAAGGTCCGTCCCTGGAGCGGGACCCTCGGCGACGTGGACCGTGCAGCGCGATCGCTTGCGGCTTCCCTGCAGGCCCGAGGTGTCGGTACTGGCGACGTCGTCTACTTCCAATTGCCCAACTGGATGGAGGCGGGGGTCACGTTCTGGGCCGCGGCCTACCTCGGCGCCGTCGTCGTCCCTGTGGTGCACTTCTACGGAGCCAAGGAGGTGGACTACATCCTGCGGGCGACCTCCCCGGACGTCGTCGTCACCGCCGACCGCTTCGGTCACTCCGACTACCTTGGGGTCTACGGGGATCTGCTCGACGGCGGTGAAGGACCAACGTGGCTCGTCGCTGGAGACACACCCTCCCATCTGCTCCCGAAGGGAGCGGCGGCGTTCCCAAGCTTCCTCGAGGGCGACCCGGTGTCCGAGACCGCAGACGTGGACCCCGATGCCCCGGCCGTCATCGGGTTCACTTCCGGTACGACCCGGAACCCCAAGGGTGTCGTCCACTCGCACCGGACCATCGGTTTCGAGACACGCCAACTCGACTACATGTTCCCGGGGTTCGGGCCTCCGCAGATCACGGGCGCCCCCGTCGGGCACTTCATCGGGATGCTCAACGCCTTTCTCACGCCACTTCTGCGCGACCGACCCGTAAACCTGATCGACGTATGGGACCCGGCTGAGATCCTGCGCATGATGCGAGAGGAGAACCTCGGGGTGGGCGGGGGTGCCACCTACTTCATGACGAGCCTCCTCGATCACCCCGACTTCACCGAGGAGCACCTCGCTCTCATGCCCTTCGCCGGCCTCGGCGGGTCGCCAGTGCCCGTCGCCGTGATGGAGCGGTTGTCCAAGTTGGGAATCGAGGCTTTTCGGTCGTACGGGAGCACCGAGCACCCTTCGATCACCGGGTGCCTGCTGGACGAGCCGCATGAGAAGCGCATGAATACCGACGGCCGTCCGCTGCCGGGAGTCGAGATACGGCTCGCCGAGGGCAACGAGATCTGGAGCAGGGGGCCGGACTGCTTCATGGGATACACCGATCCCGATCTAACGGCTGCCGTGTTCGACAAAGAGGGTTGGTACCGCACCGGCGACGTCGGGGTCCTCGACGATGACGGATATCTGACCATCACGGACCGCGTCTCGGACATCATCATTCGGGGTGGCGAGAATATAAGCGCCCAGGAGATCGAGGAGCTCGTCATGGAGATCGAGGCGGTCGCCGAGGTCTGCGTGGTGGCCGCGCCTGACGAGCGCCTGGGGGAGCGCGCCGCCGCCGTCGTGCGTGTGCGCGATGGCAGGCACGCCCCGACGATCGACGAACTTCGTGCCCATCTGAGCGCCGCAGGCCTCGCCCGTCAGAAGTGGCCGGAGTCTGTACACGTCGTCACCGAGTTCCCGCGCACAGCATCAGGGAAGGTGCAGAAGTTCCTGCTGAGAGAGCAGCTTCGCAACGGAACGCTCGGGAGTTCGGTATGACCGACCCACGCCGGCCACGTATCGAGCCGCTGCCCCTCGAGCAGTGGCCCGAGGAAATGCGAGGGGCGCTGGCGGCACTGCGGCCGCCGGAGCCGCGACATCCGGTCCCCGAGCGCCGCGGCGACCGCCCAAAAGCACTGAACGCCCTGGGGACGTTGGCCCGATACCCGGCGCTCACCCAGGCCTTCAACACGTTCAACGGTCACGCTCTGTACGCGACGACCCTTTCTCCGCGCCAGCGCGAGCTGCTGGTGCTGCGAGTCGCGGCTCTGCGGCGGTGCGAGTACGAATGGGCTCAACACGCCGTGCTTGCCGCCGACGTCGGGTTGACCGCCGAAGAGATCGATCGCATCAGCCGGGGACCCGCTGAACCGGGGTGGTCGAAGCTCGAGAGCGCGATGCTGTCTGCCGTCGACGAGCTCCTCGAGCAGGCGATGGTGTCCGACTCGACCTGGGCGATCCTCGCCGCCGAGCTCGACGAGAGGCAACTGATGGACCTGGTCTTCACCGTCGGCGCGTACGAGGTGCTGGCCATGGCGTTCCAGTCCTTCGGAGTCGACCTCGACGACGACCTACGAAAATGACCTTCTCATTTTTGGAGATTGGTGATATCATCTCCCGGTACGCCTCGCCGGAGGACACTCATGCCGCATTTCACGAAGCCCCCTGAAGGCAGCTGGACCGAGCACTACGGGCTCGGTACGGGCCCCATCTCGTACGAGGACTCGATCTCGCCAGACCACTACGAGCTCGAGCGAGATGCCATCTTCCGCCGCACGTGGCTCAACGTCGGTCGCGTCGAACAGCTTCCGAGGAAGGGGAGCTATTTCACGAGGGAGCTCGATGCGGCCCGGACATCGGTCGTGGTCGTGCGTGATTCGGACGACGAGGTGCGCGCCTTCTACAACATCTGCCGTCACCGCGGCAACAAGCTCGTGTGGAACGACTACCCAGGCGAGGAGACGAGCGGCGTCTGCCGGCAGTTCACCTGCAAGTACCACGGGTGGCGTTACGGTCTCGACGGAGAGTTGACATTCGTACAGCAGGAGCCTGAGTTCTTCGAACTCGACAAGTCGGACTACGGGCTCGTGCCGGTGCGAGCAGAGGTCTGGGAGGGCTTCGTATTCGTGAACCTGGACGCCGATGCCGTCCCGCTGCGTGAGTTCCTCGGTGAGTTCGGTGAAGGACTTGCTGGGTATCCGTTCCAAGAGATGACGCAGGTCCACCGATACCGCGCCGAGGTCCGAAGCAACTGGAAGCTCTTCATCGATGCGTTCGCCGAGTTCTACCACGCTCCCGTCCTGCATGCGAAGCAGTCGGTGTCGGACGAATCGCGCAAGCTCCAGGAATACGGCTTCGAGGCGCTGGCGTACCAGATCGACGGTCCCCACGGAATGGTGTCCTCATGGGGGGGCATGGCACCACCGAAAGACCTGAACATGGTGAAGCCCATCGAGCGTGTCTTGCGCAGCGGCCTCTTCGGTCCGTGGGACCCACCTGACGTCGGCATCGACGAGCTGCCGCCCGCTCTCAACCCTGCACGCAATCCCGCCTGGGGTTTGGACTCGTTCCTCTTCTTCCCGAATTTCATGCTGCTCGTATGGAAGCCGAACTGGTACCTCACGTACCACTACTGGCCGACTTCGTACCACACGCACATCTTCGAGGGAACCGTCTACTTCGTACCGCCACGGAACGCTCGTGAGCGTATTGCTCAGGAATTAGCAGTCGTCACCTTCAAGGAGTACGCCCTTCAGGACGGGAACACGCTCGAAGCCACTCAAGCGATGCTCGAGTCGCGCGTGGTCACCGAGTTCCCGTTGAACGACCAGGAGGTCCTGCTGCGCCACCTCCACAAGGTGGCTAGGTCCTACGTCGAGGACTTTCTGAAGCAGCGTCCTGCCTCACCTGTGCCCGTACACGCAGTCTCCTGAGGGGCCGAGAGCGACATGCCTGTCCTGCCAGCTGAATTCGCAGACCTCGAGCCCTTCGCAGACTGGGCCATTCCTACCGAGAGGGCGCGCTATGCCAAGCGCCTCTCCAGCACCATGGAGCAGCTTCAGACCTTCTACGACGCTGCTTTCGCTCGTCTCGAGTCCGGGGCCTCGTACCTCGAGCGGTTCGAGATGGGCAATCTGCCCGAGGACGCGAAGCACCTGCTCTGGCTGTTCTGCTCGCTCGTGACGGTCTCCTTCCCGGTGGAGGTATGGCACCAGCCCAGGGTTCCCGACAGCGGTGCCTCCGCCTTCGACGCTGTCGTCGAGCCCGCGACCTGACAGCTGTCCCCAGACCGGGCCGAACGCGACTCTCCGAATTGGAGACTGGTCTTCATATTTTTTCGATATGCAGGCTCTCACTTTTCCCGCACTAGGATTCTCACCATGAGCACCAACGAATCTGCGGCCGAGTCCGCTCCTGCGAGCTGGCGCGAACAGGCGGTCGCGCGATCGCTCGACTCGGCTCGTCTGCGCGCAGAGAGCCGTGTGCAGCGATTCATCGACGCCGCGTTCGATCTGTTGAGCGAGGCGGAACTCGGAAAGGACTTCACGGTCCAGGACGTCGTCGAGCGCTCCGGGCAGTCCCTGCGGAGCTTTTACCAGCACTTCGGAGGAAAACAGGAGCTGCTCCTGGCTCTGTTCGAGGAATCGGTCCGCCTGACCGCCGAGGACCTGTCAGAGCGCGTTCGAGAGGAGCAAGGCGCTCTCGACCGGCTCCACCGCTTCGTGGTCGAGTACTACAAGCTCTGCCGGCCGACGGCGAAGGTGAGGGGCCGAAAGCGCGCTCCTCTGGCTCTCGCCGAGTACGCACAGCATCTGTTGACCGTCAATTCTGAAGAGGCGACCCGCGCGTTCGCTCCTCTGGTCTCGATGTTCACCGATGTCTTCGACGAAGCCGTGGCCGCAGGCGCTGTACGCGCAGACCTCAGTCAGCGCCGCCTCGTCGGTGTGATCCTCGAGACGATCATGTTCAACGCGTTTTCGTCCACGATCGGTGGATCAGGTGCCGAGCAAGACAGGGGCGATCCTGCCGAGGAGCTATGGGAGCTGATCCTGCACGGCATCGGAAGCGGAGGCTCCGGTCCTTCGGGAGTGCAGGCGGCTCAGGCTGCGCGTCGCGGTCGCTGACCGAGTAACCCTCCCTGGTCGACGTCCATGGCCGATGTGGGCTTGATACATCAGGGGATCGAGAGGGCCTCTGAGCGCTTCGGGAAGCGGACTGCGATACTCGCCGGAGACGACCAGTGGTCCTTTGCCCGTGTCGATGGCCTCGCGAACTCCATTGCCCGTCATCTCTCCTCGAACGGCGTGCAGAGGGGCGGCCGAGTCGCCTTGATGACGGCCAACCGCCCGGAGTTCGTCGCCGCTGTCAATGCGATCGGCAAGCTCGGGGCCGCCTCAGTGCTTCTCAGTCCTGCATGGAAGGCCCGTGAAGTCGAACACGCCCTCGAGCTGACGACGCCGGTGCACGCAGTTGCGGACTCGGCGACAGCATCCCTGTTGGCCGAGTACCTGGGCGACGAAGGCGTCACGGACCTCGACGACGCCCGAACTGTCGAGGCAGTCCTCGCTCAGGGTCGAGGCCGGACGGACTTCGGGGACCTCGATCCCGCGGACGACGCCGTCCTCGTGTTCAGCTCGGGCACCACCGGATTCCCAAAGGCTGTACGCCACACTCACCGGACACTTGGGCAGGCGACGTCACACTGGTGCACTGCGCTCGGCCTCGGCCCCACCGACCGTTTCCAGGTAGCCACCCCTCCCTCGCACATCCTGGGGCTTATCAACCTGCTCGCGGCCGCGTCAGCGGGGGCGACCGTCCGGTTGCACCGGAGGTTCGACCTTGACGAGGTGCTGAATCGAATCAGCACAGAGCGAATGACCCTCGAGATGGCGGTAGCCCCCATCGCGCTGGCAATGGCCAACCACCCGGACCTCGAGAGGTACGACCTGTCTTCGCTTCGCTACATCATGTGGGGAGCAACCCCCGTCACCGAGACCGTGGCGGCCGCGGTCACGGAGCGGTCGGGCGTGCGCTGGCTCGTTGCCTATGGCGCGAGTGAGCTACCGGTCATCGCCGCCAACCCGGTGCAGGACCCCAGCCGCTGGAGGCTCGACTCGGCGGGACTACCGCCGGAAGGGGTGGAGCTGCGAGTCGTGGACCTCGACAGCGGACGCGCTCTCGACCCCGGGGAAGTGGGGGAGATCCAGGCTCGCAGCCCGTCGGTCATGGCGGGCTACCTGCCCGACAGCGCGAACGTCGACGCGTTCGTCGACGGCTGGTATCGCACCGGCGACGTCGGCTGGCTAGAGCCCGAAGGTTGGGTTCATCTGACCGACCGTTCGAAGGAGATGATCAAGGTGAGTGGCTTTCAGGTCGCACCCGCAGAGATCGAGGCCGTGCTGCTCGGCCATCCTTCTGTGCGCGACTGCGCGGTCTTCGGCGTCCCCGATGACCGCGCTGGGGAGGTTCCGGTTGCGGCGGTGCAGCTCGATCCGCAGAGCCCCGTGTCTGTGGAGGAGCTCAAACGACTGGTCTCTGAGACGCTCGCGACTTACAAGCAGCTGCGCGACGTGGTCGTCGTGGAGGCAGTTCCGCGCCTGCCGTCGGGGAAGGTACTGCGCCGCACCCTCAAGGACCAGTGGGCTGAGGCGGCGAGGAGGCCGGAGGCGGCGTCGACGACATAGGGCTTGGTGTTGACTGCGGCCGCGGGAGGCCCAGTAATCGAGTCGTGAGGAACTGCACCCAGCGCGTCGGGAGGACGCGGTTGCCGTACACCATGGCGACGGCGTCGGGCCCAACCGCATGACGGGAGAACGGCTTCGTGTCCTGCAGGGCGCGCTGGACGACAGGTGCGAACCGTCCTGGCCTGCGTGCGAACCGGACCATCTTGTCGCCCATCGACTCGAGCGCGGCATGGAGCGCTGCGTAGGGACCGGTCGCGTCCTTCCACGACTGCGTGAGCTCGAGGATGTCGGTCTTGAACGTTCCGGTGACGAGCACGCTCACGCCGAGGCCGAATGGTGCGATCTCCATCGACAGCGACTCCGCCCACCGTTCGAGCGCGCTCTTGCTGGCCGCGTACGCGCTCACCGCTCCCATTCCGCTGGTGGCAACGTGACTCGACACGACCACGACGCGGCCCCGGCCTGCCGCCCGCATACCGGGCAGCAGGCCCTGGGTGAGGCGGATCGGCCCGAACAGGTTGGTGGTGAACATCTGCTCCACAACCTGAACCGGCATCTCCTCGACCGCACCGGCGCCGGCGAGTCCTGCGTTGTGCACGAGCCCATAGGGGACGCCCACCGCGTCGAGGATCTGGGCGGTTGCGGCCTCGATCGAGTCTGGATCCTCGAGATCGAGGCGGACGCCGATCAGCCTGTTGGGGTCGTGAGCTGGACCGAGGTTCTCCTTCAGACGCGGGAGACCGGCGTCGGGGGTTCGCATGGCCGCGAGCACGGTCCACCCTTGCCTATGGAGGTGGGTCGCGGTCGCGAGCCCAAGCCCTCGGGACGCCCCGGTGATGACGACGCTTCGCGATCGTGTCTCGTCCATGAGGGTGATCAGCCTCCCAAGGCGTGCCGGTCCAGGAGCCGGCGCCACGTCGGGTACGGATCGTCGTCGGTGTCAACGTCGTAGGGGTCGTCGCAGAAAGCTGCAGCGGGGGTCGTCGAGGTCATGCGCGTCCTTTGATCGACCGGTTAGGGACCCGGATGATGGGTGCCATAGAGAGGTTGGTTCGGCACGCCCGGGAACAAAGGAGCCGTGGGTCCTGCGGTCACCTCACCCTCCAACTTCGTAACGAGATGCGGCGCGAAGACCGCGCCGTAGAGCAGATTTCCGATGACAACGACACCGATGATGGACAGGACCGACGATCGGAGACGATTCGTCGACCTCGTGTCGGCCCACATGTCGACGACGGTGCGTCCTTCGGGATCCGTTCTTCCGAGGATGTAGGTGAAGACCATCATCTGTACGCCCATCGCTAGGGCGTCGTAGAGCGGGTACTGGTGCTTGGTCCCCTCCCATAGCGCGAGCCCGGGGATCACGCGGCCGTAGTAGAAGACGCCGAGCCGGGCCCCCAGGATCGCGTTGAAGAGGAAGGCCCAGAGGAATCCGACGACGAGGCCGACGCTGAGGAGGGTGGTCGGCCTGCGCCAGTGGAACCTCGAGCTCAACCGTCGCCCGAACGCGGCGCCGAGCACAGCAGGCGGCACGAAGTAGGCGATGTAGCCGGGGGGCACCGACGCCGGCAGCCCACCCCATGTCATGTTCAACGGCCACCAGGACGGCATGCGGGGGATGGAGGGCGCGAACTGGGCGTACATCGCCCAGTCGTAGGGCGCCTCGATCCAGGAGATCGAGATCGCCGCGATGCAGACGAGCAGGAGCGGGTGGAGCCGGCGCCGGCGATACGTGAGGTACACGCCGATTGCGACGAACGCGAACCCCCCGACGTAGGCGAAGCCGATGGACGCTTTCAGCAGGGGCGTTAACTCATGGCTCATCGGGCGCGCTCTTGGTTCGGAGCTCGACGTGCTTCTGGGTCGCACCGAAGCACCACGCCAAAGATGAGGACGATCAGTCCGACCAGCGTGCCCAGCATGATGACTGTGCCCACGTCCGCACCCCTTCGATGCGAGCTCTAGATCCTAAGATAGTGGACACTATCTTAGGCCCGTTGACCGCCGAGGGCGGTTCGAGGAGCTAATGACCGTGCCCCAGCGACCTTCGACGAAGAAGCAGATGGCGGCAGATACGTCGGCCCGGGCGACGCGCCGACCCCGCGGCGCGCCGCGGAGACTCCTGCTCGACGCGGCCCGCGACCTCTTCGCCCGCCAGGACTACCGCAGCACCACCACCCGCGAGATCGCCGAGGCCGCCGGAGTCACCGAACAGCTGCTCTTCCGTCAGTTCGGCTCGAAGGCGGCCCTGTTCCGCGAAGCCCTTGTCCTTCCCTTCACCAGCTTCGTCGACGAGTTCGGCCAGACGTGGCGGGCGGTCGTCCCCGAGGAGACCGACGAGGACGAGTTGGCCCGGCATTTCGTCGGGCAGCTCTACGACGTGTTCGTAGAACACCGGGGCCTCGTCGTGACGCTCTTGGCATCGGAGGCGCTGAGCGAGGAGGACAAGGCGGACGCCGGCATTGCTGACATCCGGCGGGCACTCGCGGTGCTCGGCCAGATCAGCGCCGAGGGCATGGACATCCGCGGGATGCGGTCGATCCACGCGGACCTAGCGGCCTACTCGACGGTGGCGATGATCGCCGGTATGGCTGCGTTGCGTTCGACATACTTCGGAACCAAGCAGCCATCGAGGGGGGCGATCGTCGAGGAGCTCACTCAGGCCATCCTCCACGGCTTCCTGCATCGGCCCGGCTGAGCAGCCACAGTGCCGAGTGGTGGCCACGGATATCAGGTTTCCCCGTGTCCCGAAATTGGATCAGGCGTTGGAGGAACCTCGGAGCGCAGAGCACACGCCACCGTCGACGAGAACGTCGGTCCCCGTGACGAAGCTCGCCTCGTCCGAGAGAAGGAAAGCCACGACAGCTGCGACCTCTTCGGCCCGACCCTCCCGGCCGACGGGTGTCATTTCGACCAGCTCTTTCATGAAGGAGTGGACCTCGGCTTCCTGCCTTCCTTGAGGGGTGTCGATGACGCCGGGCGAGACCGAGCAGATCCGGGCCCCGACCGGGCCGAGACGTACGGCCTCTCGCCTCACGAGGCGTTGGACGCCGCGCTTGGCCCAGGCGTATGCGAAGCCAGTGTCCTCGATGCTCTCGCCGGCCGCGTCGTGCATCAGGTCGAGGAACGCATCCCTCTCCGGTGCGTCGATGACGGCGTCGATTGCCGGGTCAACTTCGGTGAATGCGAGAAGCGACGCCATCGAGGCGAAGCAGACGATCGCAGTCCCCTCGGTGGCGAGGGGTCGCAGTGAATTCACCAGCTTGGCGGTGCCGACGAGGTCAACGCTCAGTATGCGTCTCCAGTCGGCCATGGTCGGAGATATCCCCGCCGCGTGAGCCACGGCGCGAAGCGTGCCGAGATCGGATACGCGCCCCGCCAGGCGGGTCAAGCCCTCGCTGTCGGTCACATCGAGAAGGAACGGCTCGACGGTGGCGTTGCCCGAAGCCGAGCGCGCCAACTGCGCGGCCGCCTCTAGCAGTGACGGTTCGTCACGGTCGACGAGCAGCAGGGCGTCGACCGCCCCTGCGAGCCGCCCGGCGCACGCCAGTCCCATCCCTCGACCGGCTCCGGTGGCGATGCCCACGCTGGGGCTGTCGGCAGTCGCTCCCTGCACGGTGGCGAAAAGGGCTCAGGTCCTCGACGTGCGGCTGCGCGGCACGTCCCGGAAGGCGACGTCGCGATCGAGTGCCTGCTCGCGGGGCATACCCAGAACTCTCTCGCTTATGACGTTTCTCGCCATCTCAGTCGTGCCGCCGCCGATCGAGGCGACTTGGCGCATCAAGAACTCGTTCCCCGATGCCGCAGCGGCGCCGTCGTCTTCTGACCACGCGGCTCCCGCCGCGCCCGCAGCCTCGAAGCGAATGGTCGAGATCCTGGATGTGACCATCGCCTTGAAGAGGCGTGCGATGGCAGCGGCCTGGTCTGACATGTGACCCGACCTGATGCCTTCACTAACTCTGTGCGCCAGGGCTTCGCCCACCAGATCCAGCATTCGGGCTTCCCCGATCAGCTCGCGGATGCTCGGGTCTCCCGCTCGGTTCGCGGCGCGCGCCACGGCGATGACCGACGCGGCCCCGTAGCCGCCGTGAGTACCCCCCAAAGGGGAAGTGACGTACGGCGAGTTCAGGAGCATTCGCTCGTGGAACATCCACCTGGTGCCGACGGTCCACCCGTCGTCGACCTCACCGATCCGGTCCGAGTCGGGCACGAGCACGTCGGTCAGGAACTCCTGACAGAATTCCTTCGAACCGTTGAGCATCTCGATGCGATGGACCTCGATGCCCTCTTGGTGTATCGGGAGCATGAAGACGGTGAGCCCCCTGTGCTTGGGGACTTCCCAGTTGGTACGAGCAAGGCAGAGGGCCCAATCCGACCACCACGCACCTGTGGTCCACACCTTTGAGCCGTTCAGCACCCACATGTCGCCGTCGCGCACGGCACTCGTGAGCGCGCCGGCGACGTCCGATCCGCCGCTCGGCTCCGAGAGAAACTGCATCCACAGTTCCTCGCCCTTGAGTATGGCGGGGATGTGGCGATGCTTCTGCTCCTCGGTTCCGAACTCCAAGAGCACCGGCATGCAAGGGGCGAAAGTCGGCGCCTGGAACCGCATCGCGTACTCGTATCCTCCGAGTTCCTCGTTCAGGACGATTTGGTGGGCGCGTGTCAGGCCCTGGCCCCCGTACTCCTTCGGCACACAGATGCCGGCCAGCCCGGCGTCGAAGAGCTTGCGCTGGACGAGCCTGTCGTGAGCGACCCCGGCCAGCTCTGCCTCCTCGCTCAGGCTGCTCACGGTGTGCAGCCCCGATTCGCCGGGCTCGAGCTGTCGGAGGTTTTCTCGGATCCACTCGCCGCAACGGGCCCTGAAGCTCTGCAGGTCCTCGGACGTCTGTGCGCTCACGCAGCATCCTCGTGGTCGAGAACTCCCCGCCCAATCTGTTGCCGCAGATCCGAGGGCGTGCCGTACAGGACGCGGTTCGCGACGACCCGCCGAAGGTAAAGGTGCAGATCGTGATCGAAAGTGACACCGATGCCGCCGTGGATCTGGACGCAGTCCTGGACGAGCTCTGTGCCGTAGTCACCGATGAAGGCTTTCGCCGCTCGGGCAAGCTCGCCGGCTTCAGGCGAGCCATCCTGGACCCCGGAGATCGCCGCGTCGCTGATCGCGTGGCCCGCTTCGAGCCAAGCCTTCATGTCGGCGAATCGGTGCTTGATCTCTTGGTATGAGGCGAGCGGGCGCCCGAAGGAGTAACGGTCGAAGGCCCACTCCACGGTCATTTCGAAAGCGCTCTGCATGGCGCCCACCGACTCTGCGTTCAGCATGACGAAGGCCAGCTGAACCTGGCGCTCGATATCGGTTTCGGCGTCGCCCACCCGACCCACGGCAGCTTCGATCGGGACGCGCACGTCCTCGAAGGCGACCGCCGAGAAGCGACGCGTGAGGTCGACGCTCTGCAGTGGCGCGATCGACACGCCAGGCGCGTCGGCTGGCACGAGGGCCTGGGTCAGCCCCGTGCCGGTGCGGCCGGTCACCAGGAGTTGACGAGCACATCCGGCGAACTCGACCGGGCGTTTCACACCGTCGATGACGAGCTCGTCTCCCTTGGGACGCATCTCGAGCGTCACGTCTCCGAGTCGGTCGTTCGGCGGAGGCTCGCTGTAGCACCATGTCCCGATCTGCTCGCCGGCCAGCAGGTCGGCCAGAACAGAAGCATGAGCGGCGGAGCCCCTGCTGCTCAGAGCGAACGCCACGACATTGGTCGCGACCAGCGGGCCCGGAGCTGCGCGACGGCCGAATTCGTGAGCGACCAGGCCGAGGTCGACCACACCCTGACCGCTGATCGTGCCGCCCCCGTCCTCCACGCGCACCAGCAGCGAGGTCCAACCGAGCTCCGCTCCCCGGCGCCAGTAGCGATCATCGAAGCCGGCTCGATCGTGGCGCAGTCGACGGATCTCGTCGACCGGGGCATGGTCGTCGAGGAACCTCGCGGTCGTCTGCCGGAAGAACTCCTGGTCTGTGCTCAACTCCAACCGCATGTCGCGAGGACCCCCAGGAGCCAGTCGAACCGGGTGACCGGTGCGGGAAATTCTATCAACATTGACGTCGGTGTTAGAAGTCCGACCTCTTGGCAGAAGTTGGGCAGACGACCACGGCGTCATGGCTGCCGGGGTGAACGGCCCAGCCTCCGATGACCTTCTAATTAGGGGCTATTTAGAAGATCGCCTTCAGACGATCCCTGTACCGACCGCTTCGTTGCGCCTGCGCCACTCTTCGCGGGACCTCCGCGTGACGTCGACGTCGGTAGCGAGCGCTCGAAGCGCCCCGACGGTCGCCTGCTCCGCGGGCGTCTGCGCGAAGGGGTCCCAGTCGTAGAACCGGCAAGCGTTCCCCCATGTGATCTTGGCGATCTCCTCGTCGCTGCAACCGGCCTCCTGCAATTCTCGCCAGGCGAACTCGGGGGACTCCGGCCACGTTGTGTCCGTGTGGGGGTAGTCGCACTCCCAGGCGATCGTCTCGATGCCGATCCGGTCGCGCAGTAGAAGCCCGGACGGGTCGGTGATGTAGCAGGCGAGGAAGTGGTCGCGGAACACCTCCGAGGGCAGCTTCCCCCCGAAGTCGTTGTGCAGCCAAGCTTGATTCTCGAAATGGCGGTCGACGCGGTCGAAGTAGAAGGGGATCCAGCCGATGCCGCCCTCTGAAAGGGCGACCTTCAGGTCGGGAAACCGCCTGAGCGTCGGACCGAACAACAGGTCCTGTGCGGTGATGGCGCTTATCTGGCAGGCGAGCACCATGAGGTGGTCGATCGGAGCCTCGGGCGGCCTCCTGATGACCTCAAACCCGGCTCCTATGTGGAGGGAGAGCACCATGTTCTCGTCGCAGAGCGCCTCGAGCATCGGGTCCCAGTGCCCGGAGAGAAAGCTCGGCAGGCCCTGCACGTGTGGCGTCTCGAGGAAGCTGATCGACCGACACCCCATCTTGGCGATCCGGTGCACTTCCTTGGTTGCGGCATCGACGTCCCACATGGGGACGATCCCGAGGGGGATGAAGCGGCCCGGGTAGGCGCCGCACCACTCCTCGATGTGCCAGTCGTTGTAGGCCTGGAGCATGACGAGCGCGATCTCCTTGTCGCGGGACTCGGAGAAGGTCCGGGCGTTGAAGCCGGCCATCGTCGGGAAATTGAGGGACCCCAGCACTCCGTTCGCGTCCATGTCGCGCACGCGCTCGTGCACGTCGAAGCATCCTGGGCGCAGTTCCGAGAACGACCCCGGATCCAGCCCCCACTGCTCGCGTGGCCAGCCGACTGTGGCGGCGAGCCCGAAGCGTGTCGAGGTTCTCTCACCCTGGAAGACCCACTCGTCGATCCCTTGCTCGTTTCGGACCACCTTCGGGGCCTCGTCGAGCCACTTTCGGGGGACGTGGTTCTCGTACATGTCGGGCGGCTCGATCACGTGGTCGTCGATGCTCACCAGGATCATGTCCTCCATCTGCATGTGCGGCCTCCCTTGAGGGCCAGACGATCAGCCGGTGCGAACTGGAAGCTTCTCCCAACCGCGCACCGTGGAAGTGCGGGCTTGGACCATGTTGTCGTAGTCGACTTCCCAGTCGGGGAAGCGCTTCAGCACCTCGTCGAGGGCCACGCGACCTTCGAGCCGTGCGAGCGCGGCACCGAGGCAGAGATGGATGCCGAAGCCGAAGCTCAGGTGGCGACCGACGTCGCGGTGTATGTCGAAGTGATCGGGTTCCTCGAAACGACGTTCGTCACGGTTGGCCGATCCGTTGAGCAGCACCATGACGGCGTCCTCGGGGACGGTCCTTCCGTAGTGCTCTGTGTCTCTGGAGACAGAGCGGGCCTGGATCGGGGAGGGTGCTTCGTAGCGAAGGATCTCCTCGATGGCATTCGGTATCAGCGAGCGATCGGACACGAGCTCTCGGCGCTGGTCAGGATGCTCACCGAGGAGCTTGCCGGTCCAGCCGATGAGCCTGGTCGTCGTCTCGTTGCCGGCGCCTGCCAGAAGCCCGACGTAGGTGAGGACCTCTTGGCGGGACAGTTTGCGGGTGGTTCCCGTCTCGTCTTCGAATTCCGCATTGAGAAGCTGGGTCATGAGGTCGTCCGACGGATGGTCGGCGCGCCAATCCACGTACTGCTCGAACAGCTCTCCCTGGTTGTCGAACCCCTCGGAACGGAAGGTGCCTTCCTTCCCCTCTTCGAGGCGAAGGCCTTCGTCGAGGACGTCGCGAATGGCCTCCTGGTCCTCCTCCGGTATGCCGAGGAGGTAGCCGATCGTCCGCATGGGCATCTGGGCACCGAGGTCTCCGATGAAGTCGAAGGACCCCGAACCGATGAGGGGGTCGAGGGAGCGCTTGCAGAACTCGCGCACCTTGGGTTCGAGTTCGTTCATCTTTCTCGGAGTGAACACCCTCGACATGAGGACACGGTGAAGGTGATGGCGCGGCGGATCCTCGAAAAGGATCACGCCGGAGGGAATCTCGATGTTCGCCTTTATGATCTCGAGGACCGAGCCCTTACCCGAGCGGTAGGTCTCCCAGTCGAGCAGCCCCTTCTCCACGTCGTCGAAGCGGCTTAAGGCGTAGAAGTCGTACTTCTCGTTGTAGTAGAGGGGAGCCTCGTCGCGAAGGCGCTTCCATACCGGGTAAGGATCGGTATCTATCTCGAAGTCGTAAGGGTCGTAGTAGACGTCGCTCTCGTTCGTCAGAGTCACTTCGCGGACTTCCTTCCGCTCAGTCGACAGGCCATGCCACGGACTTGACCTCGAGATACTGGTCGAACCCCGCCACCCCGTTCTGTCGTCCGATGCCGCTGTCCTTGTACCCGCCGAAGGGCAGGTCGGCTCCATAGGGGGCCCCACCGTTCACGCTGATCGAACCGGCCCTCACCCTTCGCGCCACCGCCAGCGACCGCTCGAGCGATGCCGAGAAGACTCCGCCGGCGAGCCCGTAGTTGCTGTCGTTAGCGATGCGCACAGCGTCGTCGTCGTCCTCGAAAGGAATGACCGAGAGCACGGGGCCGAAGATCTCCTCTCGCGCGATGGTCATCTGGTTATCCACGTCGACGAACAGTGTCGGTTCCACGTACCAACCCTTGTCAAGGTGTGAGGGCCGGCCGCCTCCGAGGACGAGCTTCGCTCCCTCTGCCTTCCCCTTCTCGATGTAACCCATGACGCGGTCGCGCTGCTTGGAGGAGATCAGCGGCCCCATGATCACGTCCGGCCGCTGCGGGTCGCCGTAGGGGACCGACTCCATCGCTCCCTTGAGCAGCTCGACTCCCTCGTCGTAACGCGACCGGGGGAGGAGCATTCGAGTCTGGATCGCGCATCCCTGTCCTGCGTGGAAGCACACGCCGAGTCCCATCAAGGTGGCGATCGACAGATCTGCATCGTCGAGCACGACGGTCGCCGACTTGCCTCCGAGCTCGAGGAAGACCCGCTTGAGGGTCGCCGCGCCTTTCTCCATGATCCGCTTGCCGACAGCGGTCGAACCCGTGAAGGAGATCAGGTCGACCTTCGGCGACAAGGTGAGCTCCTCGCCGACGAGGTGGTCGGACGAAGTGACGACGTTGAACACCCCGGGCGGGATGTCCGTCCGCTCGGCCACGAGCCGGCCTAAACGAGTGGCGTTCCAGGGAGTGTCCGGTGCCGGCTTCAGGATCATGGTGTTCCCGGTCGCGAGGATCTGTCCGACCTTGTTAATCGTCACCTCGAAAGGAAAGTTCCACGGCACGATCGCACCGCAGACACCGACCGGCTCCTTCCACACGCGCTTGACGGTCATGGCTCCGGTGAGGCCGATGGCGTCCGGAAGCGCGGTCTCCCACTCGAACTCGTCGATGAGCTTCGCCGGGTACTTGAGCGCACCTTCGAGCGGTGCGTCGAGCTGAGGTCCTTGTGTGATCATGCGCGGGCAGCCGACCTCGAGGATCAGCTCCTCGCGCAGCTCCTCGCGCTCGGACTCGAGCGCTTCCTGCAGCTGTTCCAGGCACCGCTTGCGCAGAGCACGATCGGTCGCCCAGTCGGACTCGTCGAAGGCCCGCCGCGCGGCGTCGATCGCCCGGTGCATCTCGGTGGCGGAGGCGTCTGCGACTTGGCCGAGCACCTCTTCGGTGGCGGGGTTGACGTTGTCGAAGGTCTTCCCGGAGTCCGCCTCGACGAGCTTTCCGTCGATCAGCATGCGCGGTTCCGAGTGGACGGTCGGGGCGTCTGTCACCGGTGCTCCCTTCTCCGGGCGCTCGCCCCTCGGCGTCGGCCCGTCTCTGGTCCGAAGATACCTGATATTGACGTCGTCATCAAAATTGAGATACCTTCGGTACATGGTGCGAAAGTCTGACTTTCCGGTCTTCGACGCCGACAACCACCTCTACGAGACCCGCGACGCGTTCACCCGGCACCTCCCCGAGCGTTACCGCAGCGCGATCGAGTACGTGGAGATCAACGGGCGTACGAAGATCATGGTGCAGGGCAAGATCAGTGACTACATCCCGAATCCCACGTTCGACGTGGTCGCGAGGCCCGGGGCCCAGGAGGAGTACTTTCGAAAGGGCAATCCCGAAGGCAAGTCGTACCGGCAGCTCATCGGCGAGCCCATGCGTTCGATTCCTGCGTTCAGGGAGCCCGGGCCGCGTCTCGAGGTCATGGACGAGCTCGGAGTCGACCGGACGCTCATGTTCCCGACCCTTGCCAGTCTCCTCGAGGAGAGGATGCGCGACGACGTCGAGCTCACTCACATCGTGATCCACTCACTCAACGAGTGGCTCCACGAGACATGGACCTTCAACTACGAGGACCGCATCTTCACGACGCCCGTCATCACCTTGCCCATCGTCGAGAAGGCGATCGAGGAGCTCGAGTGGGCCGTGGAGCGTGGCGCCAAGGTGGTTCTCATCCGTCCGGCCCCCGTTCCCGGTTACCGTGGCTCGCGATCGTTCGCATTTCCAGAGTTCGACCCGTTCTGGAAGGCGGTCGTCGACTCGGGCGTGCTCGTGGGCATGCACTCCTCGGACAGCGGGTACTCCCGCTACACGAGTGACTGGACCGGCCCGTCGGAGATGCTGCCTTTCCGCCTCGATCCGTTCCGGATGCTTGCGTCGCACCATCGGCCGGTCGTGGACGCCATGTCAGCCTTCGTCTGCCACGGGACTTTTGCCCGCTTCCCGGAGTTGCGCGTTGCCCTGATCGAGAACGGTGCCGAGTGGGTCGCGCCCCTGCTCGAGCAGTTCGCGCACACGTACCGTCAGATGCCACAGGAGTTCCCCGAGGATCCTATAGCCGGGTTCAGGCGCAACGTGTGGATCGCGCCGTTCCACGAGGACGACATCGCCGAGCTGGTCGATGCCGTGGGAGTCGACCACGTCATCTTCGGGTCCGACTGGCCGCATCCCGAGGGGCTCGCCGAGCCGACCAGCTTCGTCGACCGCCTGCCTGCAGAGCTCTCGGACGAGGAAAAGGCGAAGATCATGGGCGGCAACCTCGCCAGGATCATGAAGGTCGACTCTCCGGTGGCGGCCTGACCGTCGCCGTTCGCAATCTGATGCACCGGGGCACGTCGAGCGCGTCGTCCAACACTCGAACCAGATGAACCTCGAAGGGCGTTCGGCGATCGTCACGGGCGGCGCGGGTGGCCTGGGCTCCGCCACCGTCCGCCGGCTGGCAGGCTCGGGGATGGGGGTCTGCGTCTTGGACCTCGATCCCGAGCGCGCAGGTGCGCTGGCGACGGAGCTGGGCGACAGCGCGACCACGACAGGCGGTGACGTGGCGAACGACGACGACGTAGTTGCGGCCATCGATGCTGCATCCTCGCTGGGTGCGCTTTCCCTTCTGGTGAACGTTGCTGGTGGAGGAGTGGGCGGCGGGCGAACGGTCGGCCGCGACGGCTCGCCGCACGACAAGGCGTCGTTCAAGACGACCCTGGAGATGAACGCCGTGGGAACCTTCAACGCCACGCGGCTCGTGGCTGCGGCGATGGCTCGCAACGCACCGGACGAGGACGGCCAGCGCGGTGTGATCGTCAACACGGCGTCCATCGCCGGGTACGAGGGTCAGATCGGACAGGTTGCCTACGCGGCCGGAAAGGCCGCCATATTGGGCATGACGCTTCCCATGGCTCGGGATCTCGCGCCCCTCGGGATCCGGGTGTGCGCGATCGCGCCCGTTACCATGGATACCCCGGCCATGCAACTCGTATCGGACGAGGTAAGAGAACACATCGTGAAGGACATCGTCTTCCCCAAGAGGATGGGTCGGCCCGAGGAGTTCGCGATCCTCGTCGAGTCGGTCGTCCGGAACCCCTACCTGAACGGCGAGAACATACGGCTGGACGGAGCGCTGCGCTTCGCCCCCAAGTAGGAACCAGCTTCTGCGCACGTGGTGGCGATGTCAGGGGGCGGACAACCAGTGACGACTCGAGGCCCGCGGACCTGGGGTCACGCGGCCGATCTGATCGACATCCTCGACGTGAGGCCGGCGGGGGACCGGCGCTACGTGAGCACCGCTCGAGCCGACGAGCGACGCCCGGTGGTCGAGGGCAGCCAGATGCTGGGGCAGGCGATCGTCGCCGCAGGCCGCTGTGCTCCGGGTAGGCGTGCGGTGTCAGCTCAGATGGTCTTCGCGCGGGCTGCGGACGCGGCCCTGCCGCTCGTGTTCGAGCTCGACGAGCTCTGCTCCGGCAAGACGTTCACCGCGCTCACCGTGAGCGTGAGCCAAGGGGAACGTCGGTGCGCGGCGGGAGCTCTGCTGCTTGACGCGACCGCTTCCGACGTGATCCGCCACGCGGCCGACCCACCGACGGTGCCGGGCCCTCACGAAAGCCAGCCCTACGACATGGCGGTCAGCGGGCGAGAAGTGCGCGTCGTCGACGGCGCATACACCGACGTCCCCCACGCGGCGGTAGGTCCGCCGGTCATCGATGCATGGGTGCGCTTCGACGAGGTCACGGACGACCCGTGCATCCATGCCGGGCTCCTCGCACAATTCACCGGTCACATGTCGATTGCCGCCGCACTTCGGCCGCACGCAGGAATCGGGCAGGCAGAGGCCCACCGCACGCTTTCGACGGCTGTCAACGCCATCGCCATCTCGTTCCACGCCGCCGTGCGCGCAGACCGCTGGATGCTGTACCACCATCGCTCGACCTTCGCCGGCGACGGGATGACCCATTCGGAGTGCAGCGTCCATGACGAGCAAGGAGGACTTCTGGCGTCGTTCTACGTCGACGCGATGGTTCGCCGTTTCTACGGTGGGGCGGCGGAGATGGACGAGCGGACCGCACTGTGACCAGGGTGAGGCCTCTTCCCGAGCTCACTCCGGCCAACGAGTGGTTCTGGGGCTCGGGTTCGGACGGTTCGCTTCGGATACAGCGCTGCTGCGATTGTGGACGGCTCGTCCAGCCGCCGGTTCCCGTCTGCCCATACTGCAGGAGTCGTTCGTGGGAGCCCACACGGGTGTCGGGGAAGGGGACGATCGTCGGCTTCACGGTCAACCATCATCAGTGGCTTCCGGGCTTCGAGCCACCGTACGTGATCGCCAATGTCGCTCTTGCGGAGGACGCCACCGTCCACCTCACTACGAACGTCGTCGATTGTGATCCCGACGAGGTCTGCGTGGGCCAGGAGGTCGCCGTCCGCTTCGAGCACCAGGACGATGTGTGGATCCCGCTATTCGAGCTGACGGGAGGGAAGGACCCGGTCGATCGCGTCGAGCCCCCCACGAGGCCCGTGCCGCGGACGCCGGTGAGCCCCGAACGTTTCGAGCACCGCGCTGTCCTCTCCGGGGTCGGTCGATCCGCGATTGGGCGCAGGCTGATGGTCGACCCGCTGTCGCTCACTGTCGACGCCTGTCTCGCTGCGGTGGCCGACGCAGGACTCACGCTCGAGGACATCGACGGCCTCTCCACTTATCCCGGTCCGGTGGGTATGGGGATGAGCGAGGGTGGCATAGCCCCGGTGGAGGAGGCGCTGCGGCTGCACCCCACCTGGG
>DAIQQK010000249.1:0-3530 GCA_036786835.1 Acidimicrobiales bacterium
TGTGGTTCTCCTACTTCCTGCCTGGGCTGGCGTCGATGGGAGCGCCGATCCCGCTCGGCGGCACCTCAAACCACTTCCGCAGATTGGCCCTGCGTTCGCTGGGGGGATGGGACCCCTACAACGTGACTGAGGATGCCGATCTTGGGATCCGCATGTTCCGTGAGGGCTACACCGTCAAGGTCCTCGAATCGGTCACCCTCGAGGAAGCTAACAGCGACTTCGTGAACTGGGTGAAGCAGCGTTCACGCTGGTACAAGGGCTACCTGCAGACCTTTTTCGTCCATCTTCGCTCACCCGTGGAGCTGACCAAGGAGATGGGGTGGAAAGGAGTTGCCCATTTCTCAATCTTCGTGGGCGGTACTCCGATCCTGGCGATGCTGAACCCGATCTTCTGGCTGATGACGGGTCTATGGTTCGTCGGTCACGCGACGTTCATTCAGCGAATCTTCCCCGGGCCCATCTACTATCTCGGCCTGGCGTGCTGGGCGTTCGGCAACTTCCTCCTTGGCTACCTGACCCTGCTCACGTGCCGCGCCGCAGGTCGGCGCGAGTTCCTGTGGGCTGCCCTGGCGGTGCCCCTGTACTGGGTCATGATGTCCGTTGCCGCCGCCAAGGCTGTCTGGCAGCTAGTAGGGAGGCCGGCGTTTTGGGAGAAGACGGTCCACGGGCTTCACCGGGAACCAGAAGAAAGCGCCGCGGCCTGATCCACCCACTCACAAGGCTACCGCTGACCTGGGGATCGCCGTCCAGACCAACCCCCTGTCTTCGGTTCACGCTTGCTCAAGCAGTCGCCTGGGCATGTCGATGCCTCGTAGATGGGAGTTGGGCCCAGGCCGACCAAACTGGCGACTCTGACCTTGGTCATCCTCTCAGCTCTGCTTGCTGTCGTCCTGGTGGAAGATCCGCGTCTACCGGGCTTCGGGGCCTCGCGTGCGTCGATCCAATTGTCGGGAAGGAACGAGACAACGCCCACTGCCGGTGCGAGCCTAGCCAACGCGGTCCCGACAACCCCGACACCTTCTCCAACGACAAGCTCGACAACCACAACGACGAGCTCGACAACCACAACCACGCGTGGCAATACAGTTCCATCGGGCGTCGTCTCTCTGCCATCTCCGGAGGGAACCGTAAGCGTGACCGGTGGCCGGCTGATGTTCAACGGCCGACCATATCGGTTCGTTGGCTTCAACGGTTACGAGATAGCCACGGAGTGGGGGATAGATGCAGGTTGCGGGCCTGAGCTCAGCGACGATCAGCTCAACCAGTTGTTCGCCTCGCTCCCGCCCGACTCGATGGTGCGCTTCTGGGCCTTTCAGGGGACGATGGCGACCGATGTCACCACCAAGCAGATTGACTGGGCTCCACTCGACCGCGTGTTTGCCGCCGCGGCCGCGCACCACCAGCTGCTCATCCCAGTGCTTGCCGGGCAAAGCGGTAGTTGTGACAGTGGTCACTGGGCCGACCTGTCTTGGTACAACGGGGGCTTCATGGATGTCTTCAACGACAGCGGAATGACACCCTTATCATATTGGAACTACTTGCAAGCGATCGTCAACCGCTACAAGAACTCACTAGCACTCGGGATGTGGGAGCCGATCTCCGAAGCCGAAGCATCGACGTGTCCCACCCAATTCGAGCCGTCGAACTGCAACGGCAACCAAACTTGCCCGAACGAGCATGCAGCGGCTCTGGCCTTGCGCCACTTCTTCGACGTCGTCGGGGGGGAGTTGCACGCCCTTGACCCGAACCATCTTGTGGAGGAGGGGCTCCTCGGCAGCGGTCAGTGTGGGGCCGTGTGGACCGACTACACCTATGTGGGTGCCAGTCCGGGGATCGATGTGCTCTCCTATCACGACTACGGCGATCCTGCCACAGCCATCCCCGGCGACCAATGGAATGGGCTTGGAGCCCGCCTAAACCGGGCCGCCAGCCTGGGCAAGCCGCTCATCATCGGCGAGGAGGGGATCAACGCCGGCAGTAGTTGCCTCTCCAATTCCCAGCGGGCCTCGGATTTCGCTGCAAACATCCACGCCCAGATCTCGGCAGGAAGTAGCGGGGTTCTTCTCTGGGACTGGGTGCCATCCGTGGAGGCAACGTGCGTCTATGACATCGCGCCGGACGACCCCACGATCGGCGTGATCGCCAGCCTTGCGCTCGGCTAGAGGGATCTGGCGACCGCTACCCCAATTTCATCGATCCGGCGTGGACCTGGCTTTCGATGCGCACTCGAGATCATTTCGCTCCGTGATGACGGTTTTGCTGCCGCCTGCCTACAATCCCGCCAGTGATCCGATCGAATCTCGGGAAACTCACATGCGCTCGTGCGAGCAAGCCTATGGCCGTGGGACGAGGAATCGCTGCGCGTCCGGGTCGGCTACGCCTTCAGTCCGATGAGATAGCTCTATGACCGTAGTCACCCACGAAGCTCAAGCACGATCACGCACCGCCAGTGGCTCGCATCGGCCTCGAAATCGGCGTCACCGTCTTGCGGTGCGTCGCCGACTGTTCAGTGAGGGGGGCATCGTCTTCTCGCTATCGGCGAGTCTCTATCTCACCTGTGGAGCGATACTGGCCTTCCACTTTCACTCGTTCTTCGGGGATGCGGTATCCCGGATGGCAAACGGCTTCTACATCCTCTATTCGCGTGATCCTCACCTGGCCGCTGTCGGATTTGTGTGGAATCCCTTGCAATCAATGGCCGACGTGGTGCCATTGCTCCTCTACCATCTGTGGCCTCCGCTGGCCACGCGTGACATGGCTGGGACCATCGTATCGAGCCTGTGCATGGCGGGCGCCACATATCAAGTCCTCGCGACTTTTCGGGAGTGGGGAATTCCGCGCTTCCCCCGCCTAGTTCTTGCCGCTGTGTTCGCTGTCAACCCAATGGTGATCTACTACGGATCAAACGGCATGAGCGAGGCCCTCTACCTTTTCACGCTGGTTTCTGTGTGCCGGTACTTGGCTCGTTGGTTACGGGATGACGATCTGCGTTCGTTGACCTTTGCCGGGGTCGCCCTTGGGCTGTGCTACCTGGTACGGAACGAGGCAGTTGCTCCGGCGGTAACAGCAGGAGCACTCGTCTTTGCACTGAGCATGCATCGAGCTCAAGGGTTCGCGCGCGCTCGGATAATGAGCGGGCTAACGGATCTCACCGTCTTCTTGTTCCCGTTCGTCACGAGCTTCGTGGGATGGGCCGTTGTCAGTTACGTGATTACCGGGTCTCTGTTCAACCAATTCACGTCCGTATACGGCACCACCGCCCAGATCCGGGCCGGAGCCGGCGGAGGGGTTGTCCACCTGGGGCCGGCACTCCGCCTCGAGGTGGAAGCGCTTCTGTACCTGGCGCCTCTTCTGGTAGTCGTTGCGGCGTTGGCACTCATGACTGCAGTTCGGCGCCGTGATTCATTGATTCTGGTACCCCTCAGCGTGGTGGCGAGTGGCCTTGGCTTTGATCTCGTGGCGTATGTCAGCGGCGGCATCATCTGGTCGTACCGCTACCTCATCGCCGCCGTCCCAGTCGAAGTGCTGCT
>DAIQQK010000095.1:0-12808 GCA_036786835.1 Acidimicrobiales bacterium
AGGAGGATCAGGTCGTGCTGGTGCTGGCGCGCGAGCTCGACGCCGAGCCCTGCGTGCATAGCGGCGATCACCTCCGAGCCCGGCCTGCGCTTGAGCACCTGCTCTACCAGGTCGAGGCTGGCTAGATCCTCCTCGACGAGGAGCACCCGAAACGCCCCACGCGAGCCCGGCTCACCGCGTGCACCCTCGCCACCGCCCCCTGCATCCTTGGAATCGGTAGCAGTGTCGGCCAGTGCCTCGTCGAGCTCGACGAAGAAGGTGCTGCCCGACTTGAACTCCGACGTGAGCCCGATGCTCCCTCCCATGTGCTCGACCAACTGTCGCGACAACGACAGCCCGACGCCGGTCCCTTCGGGGCCTATCAGCTCCGCCCCGAGGCGGTCGAAGGGCTCGAAGACCCGGTCCAGGTCCTCCGCCTTGACCCCGCGCCCGGTGTCGGTGACCGACACGCGAAGCCTGCCCGGGCCGGCCTGCACACAGGTGTTCTCTACTCGGCCCCCGGGGTGGTTGTACTTGACCGCGTTCGACAGAAGGTTGAGTAGGACCTGCAAGAGGCGCTGGCGATCCGCGCGAACCGCGAGGTCACATTGCGGGTCGATCTCGTCGTGAAGCGAGACCCCCGTTCGTCCCGCGAGAGGACGCGTGAGCTCGATGGCGTCACCGACGACCTCGGCAACCGGGACCGACGACATGTCGAGCTCGAGGCGGCCCGACTCGATCCGCGCGATGTCGAGCACCTCGTCGATCAAGTCGAGTAAATGGCGCCCGGCCGCGAGGATGTGGTCTACGGCGTCGGCCTCCTCGGGCGGAAGCGGGTCCATCTGCAGCAGCTGGGCGAAGCCGAGCACGGAGTTGAGCGGTGTGCGGAGCTCGTGGCTCATGCGCGAGAGGAACTCGCTCTTCGCCGCGCTGGCGGTCTCGGCCGCCCCACGGGCGTCCCGCACGCGCTTTTGAGCTGCGAGGCCGGCGGTCACGTCGCGTGTCACCACCACTGCGCCGGCGAACGAGCCCGAGTCGTCGATGAGCGCCTGAGCCGACGAATCGACCGTCACCCAGTGACCGTCGGCATGTCGGACACGAAACCGCATCTGCGCGCGCTCGGTCGACCCGTCGAGAAGCCCGGCAAAGGACCCGGCCAAGATCTCTCGGTCCTCGGGATGCACAGTCGTCCACATCTCCTGGATCGAGGCGGCGTGGGGGTTGCGGCCGAGGATCTTGCGCCCGGCTTCGCTCACCTGCCGGATTTCGCTGTTTCGGCCGAGGACTGTGATGATGTCGGGACTGGCCTTCATGACGGCTTCGAGCAGTCGCTCCTTCGCTGCGAGCTCTCTCTCGATCCTCTTGCGCTCGGTGATCTCCGTCGCGATGCCCACGATCGCCGTGGGCCGCCCACCCGAGTCGGTCAGGCAGAACCTCACGACGATGAAGTCGCGCAGACCGTCCACGGTGTGCATCTGCTCGTCCCGGGTGAGAGGGACACCCTGCTCGGTGACTGCCCGCTCTCCTGCTGCGATGCTCTCTGCTTCCTGGGGCCAGCATTCGGCTGTCGTGCGCCCGATGGCGTCGTGCGCGGAGATACCCGATACCCGCGACCATTGCTCGTTCACGAGCAGGTACCTGCCTTCGAGATCCTTCACGAAGATCGAGGAAGGCGAGTGCTCGATCACCTCACGTAGTCGCGCCCCCGATCCGCCCACCGCTGTCGGATTGGTCATCGTGCCCCCGGCGAGGGGGTGAGCTGCTCCTGCACGAGCCGGAGCAGCTTGCGGACGTCGATGGGCTTCGACAGGCACGCCACGACCCCTTCCGGAAGCGGGCGAACTGCGAGCGCCGGCGCATCGGCGCTCACGATGACTACGGGGATGTCCTTCGTCGACGAATCGGAACGAAGATGCCTCAGGACCTCGAACCCGGGCATGTCGGGAAGATGCAGGTCGAGCAGGACCAAGTCCGGGGTCATGTCTCTTGCGAGTTGGAGGGCTTGCGAGCCGTCGGTAGCCGACACGAGGTCGAGGTTCCCCGCCCTCGCGAGCACTTGCTCGACGAGCTCGAGGTTGGCGAGGTTGTCCTCGACGTAGAGCACGAGCATCCGGCGCTGCAGCGATCCGGACGGGGGCACTTGTTCACTCGTCGTCGAGGGTGCACTCGTCGTCGAGGGTGCACTCGTCGTCGAGGGTGCGCCGAAACGCTCCGAGCTCGTCGCGGCGGTGGCCTCCGCGTGCCGGCGGGCCAGGGACACGGAGAACGTGGTGCCTCTCCCGAGCTCCGAAGTGACCGATATCTGCCCTCCCATCTGCTCCACGAGGTGACGCGAGAGGGCCAGCCCTACTCCCGTGCCCTCCTCCGAGCCGCGCTCGGCACCCAGTCGCTCGAAAGGCTCGAAGACCTTGTCGATCGCCTCGCGTGCGATGCCAGGGCCGTCGTCTGCCACCGTTATGCGGACTTGTTCGGCGGCCGGCCCCTCGATCTCGGCGGAGAGCACAACCTTCCCGCCGGCGGCGTTGTACTTGACCGCGTTGGACAGGAGGTTGAGCAGGACCTGCAACATCCTTTGGCGGTCCGCGAGCACACACTCGCCCGGTGCCAGGTCGTCTGATTCCACGAGGAGGTGGATGCGTCTTCGCTCTGCGATCGGATGAGTGAGATCGGCCGCCTCACGAAGCAAGGTCGTGACCCCCACCGGCCGCAGGGACAACGCCATGTGCCCCGACTCGATCCTCGTGATGTCGAGGACCTCGTCGATGAGGTCGAGCAGGTGCCGGCCTCCTTGGAGGATGTGTACGACTGCTTCCGCACGTTCCGGTGGGAGCTCTTCCATCTCGAGCAACTGGGCGAACCCGAGCACCGAGTTGAGCGGTGTGCGCAGCTCGTGGCTCATGCGAGACAAGAAGGAGCTCTTCGCGGTGCTCGCCTGTTGAGCGGTGGTCAGAGCATCTTGGAGTTCCTGCTCGAACTCGAGCTCGGCGGTCACGTCGCGCGATACGACCACCGCTCCCTTCGCGGAGCCGTCTTCGGCGACTATCGCCTGTGCCCTCGTCTCGAGCATGACCCAGTGGCCGTCGCGGTGGCGCACCCGATAACGGAGGTCCAGGGACCCCTGCTCACGCGTGAGAAGACGTGCGTACACCCCGGCCACGGCAGGCAGGTCCTCTGGGTGCACCAGGGCCGCGACTTCTTCGTGTACGGGGTCTGACAGGTCGTAGCCGAGGATCGTCTCAGATGCCTGGCTGATGGCTGTGACACGGCCGAGTTCGTCTACGACCGTGACGATGTCAGGGGAGGCCGTGAGTATCGTCCCGAGCAACAGGTCGCTCTCTTTCAACGACTCCTCGGCGGCTTTTCGCTTGGTTACGTCCGTGGCGATCGCCGCGACCGAGTCGACTTCGCCTCGGGCGTCATGAAGCGGGAACCGTACGGTCATGACGGTGTGAGTGCCGTCTGGAAGCTCGACGACTTCGTCACGCGTGTCGACGGTTCCGGTGCGAAGTACGTGCTTGTGAGCTTGGTCGTGGACCTCGGAGCCGGGCCACACCTCGGGAGCGGTCCGCCCGAGCACCCGGTCGCGGGCCAAGTCGAAGGGACGCAGGAACGCCTCGTTCACCATCGTGTAGCGACCTTGTTGGTCCTTCACGAAGATGACGGCGGCCGACTTGTCGAGGATCGCCTGCAGACCCTCCTCGGCGTCGAACGCGTTCACGGCCGTGCCCGAAGCCGTGGGGGACGCGTCGGGCGAAGGTGCCGGATCGGTGCCGTGGTCCTTGCGTCGTCCGTCGCTCAACCCAACCGTCCCGTTTCCGTTCCAGGACCGCTACCGCCCCCGGTCGAAACCCCAGCCCCCCGCCCCGCAGCCCATCGTCTGCCGTGCAACGGTACTTCCAGCGGGGCCGGGGTGTTCACCATCCGTTGGTCATTCGTGGGGCGACCCTTGGGGTGACCCTAGGGGCGAGCTAATCCTCCACCCGGGGCGGAGGGGCAAAGCCGAGGCGGATGGCGTCCGCTCTCACTTGCTCGATGACGTCGGTCCCCTCGGCCGTTTGCTCGATGATCTTCAGGAACCGCTCGGGGACGAGCTGGATGAAGATGCCCTCGGCCTCCGCGGTGAGCACTTCCTCGTGATAGATCGCGCCACGGGCCGTCGTCTTCCGGCCTTGGCGCGCCTCACAGCGCGCCTCTACGCGCAGCGGGGTGCGAAGCGGAGTCGGCTTGCGGTAGCGGATGGTGAGGGTGCCGGTCATGCCCGGACTGCCTGCAGCGATGTTGGCGGCGCCGAGGATCTCGTCGAACACCATGGCGATCACCCCACCGTGCACGCAGCCCGGCGGACCCTCGTACTGGTAGTCGAACCACGCCATCCCGTCGAGACCGCCTTCGACGCTCTCGACGACGACCGGTGGTGCGATGGGGTTCGCGAACCCGACCACAGGGCTCGTCGGGAAGAACTCCTGCGGGTGACCGGCGGGGTCTGGTTGAGACCGGCGCCGTCGTCCCGGTCCCGCCCTTCTCTCGAGGCGGTTCGCGATCTCGACGAGCGAAGCGGTTGCCTCGTTTATGTCCGTGTCTTCGAGGTTGGCACCGACGAGCGCGCTCGTTATGCGCCTGACCACCGCGGCAAGCTCGAACCTGGGATCGTGAGGGCGCGGAGCTGCGACAGCTCCTCCGGCGTGCACCGGCACACCGGCCGAGATGCCGAAGTCGGAGATGCCGAAGCCGGGATCTGAATCGTCCGTGAGCTCGGCCGAATCCGAAGCGCCTGCGTCAGCGGTCCCGCCGGCCGACGCGGACTCGCCCTCGGGAGTCATTTACGCCGGTACTGGGGAGTGCGCTTCTCCGCGAACGCCTTCTGGCCCTCGGCCGCGTCCTCGGTGGCGAAGATCGGCATGCCGATCTCGAGCTCGATCTTGAGCGCCTCGGTCTCGGGAAGCCCTTCGGTCTCGCGGACCGAACGTTTGATGGCTTCGACCGCCAGGGGCCCGTTCGCGTTGATCACCTCTGCGACCTTCATCGCCTCCTCGAGCGCCAGCCCATCGGGGACGATTCGGCCTATGAGTCCAATGGACAGCGCCTCCTGCGCGCTCACCTCGCGCGCGGTGAGCAGCAGGTCCATTGCGACCGTGAAGGGGATCTGGCGCCTGAGGCGAACCGTCGAGCCTCCGAGCGGGAACAGTCCGCGCCGAGCCTCGAACACGCCGAACTTGGCGCTCTCTCCCGCGACCCGGATGTCGGTCGTCTGGAGGATCTCGGTGCCGCCGGCGACGGCATACCCTTCGACCGCCGCGATCAGCGGCTTGCGCAATTGGTGATGGCGCAAGAGCGCCTTCCAGTGAAGGTCGGGGTCTTCCTGGGTTCGGTGCTGGTACTTCTGTGCCTCGGGGCTCGACATCGACTTGAGGTCCATCCCCGAGCAGAACGTCCCGCCGGCGCCCGTGAGGATCGCGCAGCGGATCGAGTCGTCGGAATCGATCTCCGTCCACGCGTCCGCCATCCCGACGAGCATCGGAAGGCTGAGCGCGTTCTTGGCCTCGGGTCGGTTCATCGTCACGACGGCGGTCGCGCCATGGCGGTCGAATGTCAGGTGCTCGGTACCGGGTTGTGCCATCCGGGCGAGTATAGAACTCGTTCTAACTCTGGCTCCTGGGCGCTCCGTCTCGATCTGTCCCGGTCTCGATCGATCCAGGCCATCGGTTGCTTGGTACGTTCGTCGGTGAATGGCAAAAGGCAAATCGCGCCGATCTGGCAAGCGGCGCCGGTCGCCAGCCCAGGCGACCCAGGGCGGCGCGACACGAGTGAGATTGCGCCCGTCGGGCAAGGGACCAGAGTTCATCGTCCCCACGGTCTCCGACCAGACGTTTCTCAGCTGGGAGAGCCAGGCGTCGCAATACCCGCAACAAGGCCCGCCGGGGATCACTTACCTGAGGGGACAGGCGAGCCCCACGTACTACGTCGACTGCCTCTTGTACAGAGACGAGGACGGCGGGCTGCTCGGCATCCTGAACCACTACCCAATCGAGATCCCTAAATACCAGCGCGAAGGGAGCGTGAACATCTGGGTGCACCCTGCGCATCGCCGATCCGGCGTGGGCCGAGCCCTGATCGCAGAAGCGGTCGAGCGCTGGGAGATCCGCCGACACGGCCAGGACCTCACGGAGTCCGGCGCGGAGCTGGTCGAGGACACGATCCTTCGCGTGTTCAGCAGCCTCCAGTGGTGGAGGTGACTGCGATCTCAGCCCGCGTTGGCGTCGTTGTAGAACTCCTGGGACCCGACTATCTCCGAGATCACCTGCTCGTCGGTCGCCCCGGCTGCCAACTGTGAGGTGAACATAGCCAGCCCACCCGGGTCGGGGCTACGACCCAGGAACGACTGGTAGTAGGAGGAGACCACGTCCGTGAAGTACTCCTGGGACGACATGATCCCCAATGCCGCGGTCAACCACCCACCCGTCACGCAATAGGGCTGGCCCGGCGGGCAGAAGGGCGATGTGCCCGGCGCCTGAACGAAGGTCTCCCAGTCGGCGAGGCCCACCGGGTCCGGGGCGCGCCCCAAGAGGTTCTCGTAGAGCCCTGTGACGAAACCCGACGGCGTGGAGCCGGAGTCCGCCCAGAACTCCGGGGTTGCGAGGATGCTCGCTATCACCAGCTGGTCGCTCGCCCCCGATCCAAAGGCGGAGAGCCAGGTCGCGAGACCACTTGGATCGGGTGCGCGATGGAGGAACTTCTCGTAGTACCCCGTGATCAGGTCACTGCGGTATTCCTGGGAGGACGTGATTGCGAGCGCCACCTGGCTCCTGCTCGCACCCGACGACAAGGCGCCCTGCCACGAAGCAAGGCCTGAGGGATCGGGGGCGCGCCCGAGCAGGTCCTCGTAGAGCGCGCATACGAACGCCCCGTTACCGGTCGAGCCCGTGCACGAGGTGGACGATCCCGGCGGTCCAGGCGCGGGACTCGAGGTCGGGGTGATGCAGGCGACGTTCGAGGGCGCGGAGGTCCCAAAGGTGTTCACGGCTTGGACGTAGTAGCAGTACTGCGTGCCGTCCACGACGCTCGAGTCGACGTAAGTCGTCGTGGGCGCGGAGACCGTGGCGATCTGCGAGGCCGCGGTGGTCGGTGTGAAGCGGAAGACGTCGTAGGAGGTGACCGGCGAGGTGCCGCTCGAGACCGGCGCAAGCCAGTTGAGCGTGATCGGGCCGTCGCTCAACGCAAGGTTCAGCGGGTCAGACGGCGGCACAGCCCCGCCTCCGGAGAAGGGTGGGACCCCGTTCACCTGGAAGGCGCCCGCCGAGCAGCTGGAAGAGGGGCGCAGGAAACCCCGCTGGTCGATTCCCTGACCCGAGCTGTTGCTGACGCCAGGCAGGCTGAATCCGACGGTGCAATCGCCGGAGGGTGCGACGATGGCCGCGGCCGGGCTCGACTGCGGGATCGACTCTGTGGGGGTCGGTCCGCCGTTGCTGCCCAGCGGCGCGAGCCCGATCTGTGCGTCCGTAGCGACCGTGCTCCTGGGATCGGAGATGCAACTCGCGTAGTCCGAGACGTTGTACCCCTCGTCGGTGACACCGAAGCAGGCGGGCGTCGAGTTGTCGGCCACGGCGGGAGTGTTGCCTGCGAAGACCGAGCCGCCGATATCGGTGACGTTCGTGTTCAACACTGCTCCGCCGACGCCGCCGAAACCGGTGGCGCTGTTGGCGGAGAAGGTGTCCCACAACCCCTCGAAATCGCCTCCGTCGTTGAGGACGGCGCCGCCACCCAAACCGCCGCCCGACGCGCTGTTGCCCGAGAACGTGTCGTTGGCGGAGAGGAACGTACCGAAGTTCAAGACGGCGCCACCGCCCCCACCGAGCGATGCGGTGTTGCCCGAGAAAGTGTCGCCTGCCGCGTAGAAGTCACGTTCGTTGAAGACCGCTCCGCCACCCGGACCTCCCGACTCGCTGTTGCCGGTCATGACGCTGTTCAAGAGACCGACGAACCCGTTCCCGGAGATCTGCAGGGCGCTCGGTCCCGTGCTGCCGGTGATCGTGACGCCTTCGATCTTGGCGCCCACTCCGAAGGTGCCGACGACGATGCCGAAGCCGCCTACGTTGATGACGGTGCTCGACGGGCCGTTGCCCTGGATGGTCAGATCGTTGTCGAACGGATTGTCGATCACCAGCGGCGCGGTGAGGGTGAGGGTGCCCCCCTGGCCGAAGGTGATCGTGTCGGACGCGCCCGACGGGTCGGCGTTGAACTGGTTGACCGCCTGCTGCAGACTGCACGGTCCTCCTGTCGCGCACGCGCCGACACCCGTGGCGAACGCCCCGGTGTTGCTGGTCGTCGTCACGACGTAGGTGTTGTCGGGCTGGGCTGCTGCAGGGTGAGCAGTGGAGGCTTGCAGCAGTCCGGTCAGGACCGGTGCGCCAAGAGCTGCGGCGCCGGCCAGCTTGAGCGCCGGGTTACGCAGCCACCTGCTGTGCTCACGGGCGACGTCGAGCTCGGCCAGGACCTCTTCGACGACGGACTTCCTCATCGTTGCCATCCCTGCTGCCGGCGACCGGACGCACGGAGGGTACTACGGGTGGCGCCCTTCCTTTCTGATCCGGTCGTGATTGATGCGGTCGTGCCACGCCTCCCAGCCCTCTGTCCGGAAGTCCAAGTCCGTGCCGGCGATCTTGCTCGCCAGCGCTGTGGCCCACTCGAGGCCCGCCTCTGAGTACCGCACGTCCTTGGGCTCGAGAGGCTCCCAACGTCGCATCGATTCGAGCACGAGCTCGGTGCCGATCCCCTGTCTCCGTCGGTCAGGGTGGACCCATATGTTGCCGCTTCCCTCTCGTTCGTAGGGAGGGTAGTCAGCCGGGTAGTGGTTCAGGATGCCCACGAGCTCGCCGTCCTCGTCGCGGTACAAGAGGCAGTCCACGTAGTAGTCGGCGGTCACATGGCCCCGGAAGTACGAGATGCCGGGAGGACCGGTCTTCGAGTACTGGGCGGCCTGGCTCTCCCACGACGGCATCTTCACGTCGGGGACCTCGGCGGTCTTTCCTTCCGTGTAGAGCCCTTCTGCCTCGGGCAACGGCCCGGGGCGGGGTGAGACCCTCTCGGGTCGGCTCACGGTCGGCTGCGGTCTGCTCCCGTTTCCGGCTTTCGCTGCCGGTCTGCTTGCTCTCTTAGGCCTCTTCGACGCCACGCGCTTTGGTGCTCAGGCGCCGGTGGCGTCGTTGTAGAACTCCTGGGAGCCGACGATCGCGGCGATCACCTGCTCGTCGGTGGCCCCCGAAGACAGCTGCCCCATGAACGTCGCCAGGCCGCCGGAGTCCGGGGCCCTGCCGAGGTAGCTCTCGTAGTAGCCCGAGACCAGGTCGGTCAGGTACTCGCTCGACGACATGATCCCGAGCGCGACGGCCATTCGGCTGGTGGTTACGCAATTCGGCGCCGTGACCGGACAGGCTCCGCCACCCGGCGGAACGAGTTGTGACTGCCAGCTCGACGAGCCCGCCGGGTCCGCCGCTCTTCCGAGCAGGTCCTCGTACAGAGCGTTCACGAAACCGGTGTTGGTCGACCCCGCGTCCGAATAGAACTCCTGTGACGCGACGATTCCGGCGATCACCTGCTCGTCGGTCGCCCCTGAGGCGAGCTGGGACTCGAAGGTCGACAACCCGCCGGAGTCGGGGGCTCTGCCTAGGAAGCTCTCGTAGTACGAGGCGACGAGGCCGGTGAAGTACTCAGCGGACGACATGACGCCGAGCGCGACCTGGCTCCGGCTCTGACCGGAGGACAAGGCCGCCTGCCAGGAAGCGGACCCGGAGGGATCCGGGGCGCGTCCGAGCAGGTCCTCGTACATGGCGCATACGAACGCGGCGTTGCCGCTCGAGCCCGTGCACGAGGTCGAGGCCGGCGGGCTTGGTCCGTTGCCGGAGGTCGGAGTGATCGACACCACGTTCGACGGCGGCGACGTCCCGAACTGGTTGACGGCCTCCACGTAGTACGAATAGGTCGTCCCCGCCACCACGCTCGAGTCGACGTACGTCGTCGTAGGGGCGTTGACGGTGGCGATCTGCGTCGCCGCCGTCGTGGCGGTGAAGCGGAACACGTCGTAGGAAGTCACAGGCGCGGTGCCTCCCGAGACCGGTGGCTGCCAGTTCAAAGTGATCGCGCCGTCGGTAGCGGTCAAGTTCAAGGGGTCCGTCGGGGCGACACCACCCGTAAACGGGGGGACGACGAACTGATAGGCGCCGGCAGAGCAATTAGTGGCCGGGCGCGGTTTTCCTCGTTGGTCCGTGCTCGTCGGGCAGGTCGTGACATTGGACGCGGCGACGCTCGAGCTGGGAATCGCCTCGGTCTGGGTAGGGCCGCCGTTGTTGGCGAGCGGTGAGAGGGCGATCAGGGAGTCGGAGACGTTCGCGCCCGGTCCCCCGAAACCGCAACTCGGGTCGTCTGCGACGTTGAAACCTCCATCGGTCACCGGAGGTGAGGCGGTACCCGCGCAGTTGTTCGGTGTGTTGTCCGCGACCGCCGGAGGGTTACCAGCGAGGATCGACGCCGTCACAGTCGCCGTGCCGGAGTTGTATATGGCGCCACCACCACCCGGGTCGGAATTGCCAGAGAAAGTGTCGTTGCTGGCCTCGAAGGTATTGGCGTTGTAGACGGCGCCGCCGCTGGTGCCGGCGGAATTCCCGAAGAACGTGTCGTTCGTGGCGGCGAAGACGTCGGTGTTGTAGACGGCGCCGCCGTTAGTGCTGGCTGAGTTGCCGGAGAACGTATCGTTCGTGGCGACGAGGTAGCCGCTGGTGGAGATGGCGCCACCAGTCGTCATGGCGGAGTTGCCGGCGATCAAACTGTCGAAGAGATTGACGTAGTCATAGTTGGTGAATGCACTGTGGCTGGGGCTGGAGCCTCCGGTGATCTGGACTCCAGACATGTCGAGGAAGGCCTTCGCGCCGATTCCGAACGTGCCGACGGAGATGATCGTGTTCGACGGCCCGTTGCCGTCGATCGTTAGAGAGCTGCTCGAGTTGT
This sequence comes from Acidimicrobiales bacterium, assembly GCA_036786835.1. Lineage (GTDB taxonomy): Bacteria > Actinomycetota > Acidimicrobiia > Acidimicrobiales > UBA8190 > Bog-564. The sequence goes on from DAIQQK010000095.1 coordinate 10,978, forward strand.
TGATGAACAGCTTCGCTCCCAGCCCGAAGGTTCCCGCCACGGAGAAGGTGATCGTGTCGTCGGCGCTCGAGCCGTCCATGTTGAACTGGTTGACCGCTTGGCGGAAAGTGCAGGGGCCACTCGTCAAGCACGCCCCGCCCGTGACGTCGGTGGGGTTCGGGTCACCGAGGATGTTCACCACGTAGGTGTTGTTGACTGGAGGGATGGCCCCCGCCGGATGTGCGGTGGACGCCTGCAGTAGCCCTGCAAGAGCAGGAGCGCCCAAGGCGGCCGCACCCGCCAGCTTGAGCGCCGGCTTGAGCCTCAAGCCGCGAGGTTCGGGGGCGTCGAGCTTGGCCAGGACCTCGTCGACCACTGACTTCCTCATCCTCGTACCCCGCTGTTCGGTGTTCCGGCATGGCCGCCGGACGCGCCAAAGGGTACTCGACCAGCTTGCCTACGACAACGAACCCGCGGCGCGCCCTCTAGAGGCGCTCGAGGATGGTCCCGGTCGCGAGCGCGCCTCCACAGCACATCGACACGAGGGCATAGCGAGCGTCACGTCGCTCGAGCTCGTGAAGCGCGGTAGTGATGAGGCGGCTGCCCGTGGATCCGACCGGATGGCCGAGCGCGATCGCTCCGCCGTTCACGTTCACCTTGTCCCAGTCGACCCCGTGGACCTTCTGCCACGAGCACACGACCGAGGCGAAGGCCTCGTTCACCTCGAAGATGTCGATGTCGTGGATCGTCATGCCGGCCTTGTGGAGGACCTTGGTCGTCGCGGCGATCGGCCCGTCGAGGTGGTAATAGGGATCAGAGCCCACCAGCACCTGCGCGACGATGCGCGCGCGTGGCCGAAGGCCGGAGGAACGAGCACGGTCCTCGGACATCCACATGACGGCGGCTGCGCCGTCGGAGATCTGGGAGGAGCTCCCGGCGGTGTGGATCCCGCCTTCGACCACGGGCTTCAGCGCTGCGAGGCCTTCGGAGGTGGTCTCACGGAGCCCCTGGTCGCGGCTCACGACCTGGCGCTCGGCGGTCGGCCCGTTGGCCCCGACGACGGGAGCCTCGAGAGAGAACACCTCGCGCTCGAATCGCGCCTCCTCCCAAGCGCGCGCGGCGTTCTGCTGCGACCTGAGCCCGAGACCGTCGGTGTCGTCGCGGGTGATGCCGTACTTGGTCGCTATGCGCTCGGCAGCGCCGAACTGGTCGGGCATATCCCATGGGAAGTCGTCGGGGCGGCTGCGGCCGGGACCGTTGAAGGCGTTCGCACCGAGACCGACCCGGCTCATCGCCTCCACACCGCAGGCGATGGCCACCTCTACCGCTCCCGCTGCGACCAGGTTGGCTGCGAAGTGGTTCGCCTGCTGCGCGGACCCGCACTGGCAGTCGATGGTCGTGGCGGCGACCTCGTAGGGCATTCCCTGGGACAACCACGCTGTGCGAGTGACGTTGGAAGCCTGCTCGCCCGCCTGGGTGACGCAGCCGCCGACTATCTGCTCGATCTCGGACGGGTCGACTCCGGCGCGCTTTGTGACCTCGACCTGGGCCGCCCCGAGCAGCTCGGATGCGTGCAGCCCCGACAGCCAGCCGTTTCTCTTCCCGATAGGTGTGCGGACAGCTTCGACGATCACCGGTTGTGTCATGGGCAAAGTATAGAACTTGTTCTAGTCGGGGGGGCCTGTGGTTCTCGGGGTGCCAGGGCTCTCAGGGGTTCGAGGCCAGATGCTCGAGCAGGAACCCGGTCAGCTCGTTCGGGGCTGTCTCGGGGATCCAGTGGCTCACACCCTCGAGCACCTCGAACCGGTACGGCGCGCTCACCCAGTTCACGGTGTCCTCTGCCCCACGGCGT
>DAIQQK010000250.1:0-3505 GCA_036786835.1 Acidimicrobiales bacterium
GTGAGTATGGAGAGGACGAGGGAAGCGGGCAGGTTCAAGGGTGGAAAGCCATGCCGCAAGTCATGGTCGATTACCATGACCACACCTGTCGGCTCAAGGCAAGCAGCGAAGCGGCGCCGGAGTTCGTTGAGCATGGGCCCCGAGCGCTCTATTGCCACGAAGCGAGCTGACGGTTGTCGACCCCGAGAAGTCTCCTCTTCGACAAGCGCAGCAATACTTTCGCCAGAGCTGGCCCCGAGGTCGATCACGAGCATGTCGGGGCAGCAAAAGTCTGTTGCTATGTGATGAACTGTTTCGCGCATCACGTCGTACTGTGGGATGGATCGCTGCAACATGTCGTCGAAGACGGCCGTTACAGAGTCATCGAACTTCCACGATCCAGTAGGTACGTGGCCCAAGCTTGAACGGGTAGTGGCTTTCGATTGAGCCATTCCGCTTGGAACGCCACGCGACATGGCGGTCATGGCGCCCCCGTCCGTCGACATCTGCGGCCCTTCTCTCCGTCATCCTGCCGACGGGTGCCCAGCGCCCCGGTCGGTGCGGGTCACTCTCGAAATATGCTCAGCTCGGACTCTAATTGGATAACCTCACAACCTGCTCAAGTGATCCTCAACATTGGCCCAACGACAAGGTTCCGAGCGCCGATTTGGCCCTGGTTGTAGCGCTGCCCTGCGAAGCGAGCCTGGCACTGGTGATACCGGACCCCCTGGGGGTTCAGGAGTCGCTCACGGTTGTCACCGTATGCCCAGGAGTGAGCCGCGTCCACGGGCCAGGGCGGACTTCTCGGTTCCTGCATCGTCGCTGGGGCAATACGAACCCTCTGACTTTCACCCAGGGCCGGGGCATAATGGGCTAGTGCAGCGCGTGAGCAAGCTGAGCCGAGCGTCTATTTCCGTGGGCCGTGAGTCGACTGTGACTCGCAGTTCCGACGAGCAGGACTTTGTGCAGCACCTGGAGACCGTGCATCACATTCCGGCCACGACGCTCGCGGCCTTGTCGCGGCAGGCACTCGCCGACCTTCACGAAGCCGAGCACACCAAGCACGCCAAGTCGCTTTGGGTGTCAGGTCCACCCAGCCGGTAGTGCTCAAGTCCGCCGCCTTTCCATAGCCTGCACGACAACCCGAGGACATACGGTGGTACCGGGCAGCTCCTTGGGGACCGCTTTCCTCTTTCGGAGTTGCCTCGGGAGAGCGGTGGGGCGTGAAATGTGTGCACCGTCCTTACGAACATGTGGGCAGTGGCCTCAAGCATTTGGAGCTGCTGAAGGACGTGCGTCGCCAGTCGGTGGCGCGCACATCGATGCCGAAACGCGGCTCAGATTGACGCTGCGCCATGGGTGAACGCAATTGGGAATCCAAGAACCGCCCTGGCCCGATATGAAGTTTTGCTAGCCTCATACATTGTGGGAGGCGAGCCGAATATCAGGTTCCCACACGCTTCTCACCTGAGCTGACGCCAATGACGACGAACGAGGGAGCCAGACGCCGTGTTGGCCCGAGTCGTGACCGACGTTGATTCGTTGGAGGAGTTCGCGCCCGGATGGGACGCGCTGGCGGTCACATGTCGACGCCCGCGCTCAGCTCCTGCATTCACCCTGGCGTGGTATCGATACGCACTACCGCCGAGTGCACAGATCCGAGTGGTGGTCGTCACAGACGGCGATGAGGTTGTCGGAACCGCACCCTTCTATGTGGTGCGGACGGGATTCGGCTTCTATCAATACAACATGGCCGTCCCCGTGCTCTTCGGAGTCGAGCCACTGTTCGCGCCGGGTCGCGAGGAGGAGATCGCTTCAGCGATTGGTCTGGCCTTGGCTCAAGCCGAACCAGTGCCTGATCTCGTGTTTTTCGACTCGTTGCCCCAAGGGTCGTCGTGGCCTGCCTTCATTTGCGCGGGGTGGCCCCGCCCCCATCTCGTCCAGGTCTCGTCCCACTCGTTTCCGTGGACCCAGATACACCTGGACAACGGGGGATTCGAGGGATGGCTTCAGAAACGCTCTGCGGGGTTTCGGAAACACTTCCGGTCCGACTACCGAAAGCTCCAAGCACTGGGTTTCGAGCACCGGGTGTCGGTTGACAGCGGAGACATCACGGCGCGCCTGCCCGACTTCCGCCGACTCTACGAGGCCCGTCGGGCGAGCCGAGGCGGAGCTGGACCCCCGTTTGACGATCCCTTCATGGCCTTGGTTGCCGAGGCCTCGGAGAAGCTGTCAGGTACCGGACGACTCCGACTGGACACGATAGAAAGGCCCGGGGAAGTGATTGCTGCCGATCTGATCGTGAGTGCTGGAGGAAAGGCAAGTTCCTGGTACGGGGGCTTCGACGAGGACTGGGCGCACCTTTCCCCCAGTATCGTGTGCATCGTCTTGTCCATTCAAAGCGCCGCCCGGGCCGGGGACACAACCTACGATCTCGGCTCCGGTTCCTACTCCTACAAGGTCCGGTTCACTGACGACGAGCCCATCTTTGAAAACTCTCTTCTCGTTCGCCGCGGGCTCCGTCCGTTCCACACCCCGGCCCAACTCCTTCCATACGGCGCTCGTCAAGCGATGGGCCGTGTCCTCGGCAACGCGAAGAAGTTCTTCTCGGATTAGATGCAGCAACGTCGTGACGTCTCGCCGCCCAGTCGGGAATGTCGGTTCTGTGGGGCCCGTGGGCACAAGTAGGTCAATCCGAGCAATACCGCTCAGACTCCTCGACCCCGGTCGGTGGACGCCGCGCCATGTGACGACAGGATCATACCCACACGCCACCCTCTACTGATGCCCCCTGCGTCGTGGGCCCAACTGAACACGCTCTACATCCCGGAAGATCCGATCAGATGTCCGCACCTCGCGCCACACCGGTTCTGGATTACTGACCTGCAAGGGAACGCAAAGGTCTACCTCGAGTGCGCAGGAGCCAACCTCGCTCGGACCTGCTTCTCCGCTGCTACGAGCTTCGTCATCGTGGGGAGTGCTAAGACCAAAGCTCTGTCCAGGCCTCCACCAGTGCCGATCAAAAGAGCGGACAACCTTCGACGTTCAGGCAGCATGCCGAGAACAAACGCGTTGCCCTTGTCGGCCAAAGAGTCTATCCATTGCGCGTCGGTGTTATCACGCAAGTAGTTCAGCGCCAAGGACAGCAACATGGCTCCCGGTCCGAACCTCGCGTACGCCTCGTCGAATGCCATCCTGAACCAGAAGAGACCCTCTCCGGCTTGGACGAAGTACTGCATAGCGATAGAGATGGAGCCCACATTCAGGGAGAGGACCGTCAGCCGGCCCGTCGCGACCCAGCGAGGGTGCCACTCCCGAAACCATGCGGCCGTGTCCGCATTGCGGGCAAACGCCCGACCTTCCTCCCGGCCCTTCCACCCAGAGAGCTCCATCTCGAGGAAGTCCTCCACGGCCGCGGGGTCAGAGGTACGGTCCACAATCGTCACCTCGACCCCGGCTTTCTTCAATGCCTCGGCCAGTTCCTCGCTCTGGCGCAGGTCGGCTATGCGAGCTTCGAGCTCGTCCA
>DAIQQK010000251.1:0-3498 GCA_036786835.1 Acidimicrobiales bacterium
TCGGCGGTTCCTCCCCAATGCGCTCTGCGAGCTCCACTCTCCTTGCCTCGAGCCAGTCGCGCAGCGCGAGCGTGGCGCGGCAGTCGTCCTCGTTGTATCCCGCGACTACAGCCCGGATCAGGTCTTGTTGCTCGGCGCGCCCCTCGTCGAGGTCGGCCTCGAAGGCGATGAGATGCTTGGTCGCCTCTCGGAGATCGACACGCCGGGCGTAACCGCACGCTGCTTCCAGGGACTTGATCGAATAGTTCTCCACGCCTGCCCGGAGGCCCTGTCGAACTACGCGGTACAGGTCGACGAACACACCGAGCCGAAACAGGTCGTCGACCTCGTCCTCGTGAGTGGCGAAGCGGCCCATCAGCCGCCCGACAACTTCCTCGCGCGTCCCGTGCAGCTCGGTGAGGTGGTCGACCGACGTCGGCTCGTAGTGGTTGTAGTGATAGACGTGAAGTCGGGGGTTGCGATCCCGCCGTTCGGTGATGAAGTCGACGAGCACCTCGAACGCTTCTTTCTCACCCTTTCGGTCGAAGGCCCAAATCGCTGTGTAGCGCGGGTGACCGTCGGATCCAAGATCGGCCGTGTCGACGATCCCGAAGAGATACTGCAATCCGAACTCCCGGCCGTCTTCGGAGTAGAAGCGCGCACCTTCGATGTCGAAGAACAGATCGCCAGAAGTCGGCTCGGGAAGCGCGAGCAGCCCGCGGTTGGAGACGAGTGCGCCGGCCTGGTCGCGTTCAGGATCCAGCAGTTGGTGAAGTGTTCGTCCCTGATCCTCGCTCATCACCTGCAGTCGCGCCTGGAGATGTGCCCGCTCCAAGGACTCGTGGCCGACGCGAGGCAGCCGGGGCACGCTGGCAAGATCGGCGAGCTGACGCCTCCTGGTCACACCTGCACGCTTCAGTGCTCGACGCTGGAGCGTCGTGACACCTGCCACGAGGGAGAGGTCGTCGTCTGCTCGGCGTCGTGCCGAGCACGTCGCAGCCCATCGACAGATCGCGCAGTGCTCGACTGGATCCGGGTACGGATCTGAGGGTGGAACGTCTCCGGGGTCCTGAGCGATGAAATCCTGCAGCAAGCCCCGAGTCCTGCGTTCGTAAGCAGCAAACTGCTTGACCTTGAAGGAAGCGAACTCGCCGTTGCCGAGAGCCAGATGCATCCACCGGGGCTCGGCGCCCTGGGACTTGGCGAGGAGGTGTGAGTAGAACGCCGTCTGCAAGACGGCTCGCGCCTTGGCGGATCGGGCAAGCTTCGCGTCGACGACCTCGTAGTGCTCGGCGAGACGGTTCTCGCCGTCGAGCTCCGGCAGCCGACCGGCTCGGATCAGGAAGTCCGGCCTCCCGAGGAGCCCTGGCTCACCCGGCTCGGCGTCGCGCAAGAGCACGCCTTGATACACGAGATCGGCGCCGCGACCGAGCGCATCCAGAGTTGCGGCCGCGGCCTCACGGTCCGCGCAGGTCGGGATCTCGACGATGTCCAGCCCGTCGGCCCGAAAGCGTTCGAGTACCCGCCTCTCGTGTTCTTCGCCCCGCTGGACCAAGGACTCGAACCCGATATCCATGAAGAACGGCGGGTCGAGCTTGCCTCGTGCGTGCAGAAGGTCCAGGCGCGTCAGGTGGCGGCACGCCAGGAAGTTGGCAAGATCACTGGCTGAGCACCGAATGTTTCCATCTGTGATCTTCACGGCTGCGCGTCAGTGAAACCAGATCTTGCGGTAATCCCTGCTCATCGGGTGAAGCAGCAGGACGACCAGCGCGATCTCGAATACCAGGCTGATCGCGTTGACGGCGAAGACGTGGTACCGGTAGAGGAGGAAGGCCGTGAAGGCGAACGGGACAAACGCCATGACAACCCCGAGCCAGTAGCCCCACTTCCGCTCATTGGCGATTCCGAAGCCCGCGGCCAGCTCCCCGATGGCAAAACCCGCGGAGATCCGGCCGAGCCCACCGGTCACCATTCCCCCCAGAACGCCCAAGATGCCGTTGAAGTACAGCAGGATGACGGCGATCTGAAGCGTCTGGGGCTGGTGAGAGTTGAACCACACGCGTTGATCCATGACCAAGTGTGACAGTGACGACAGGTCGACGTCCCTCGGTCGGCCCGAGCGGCTCCGGATAGCCCGGCGAGACCAATTCCGATCCACCCGTTGGCATAGGATCAACCTGTGGCGGTCTCCATGATGGCGATCCGCCGTGGCCGCGCGACAGCCGGCGCGGTGGGGATGGCACGAGCTCGATAGCAGCTGCGCCGCCCGCCTCGTCGCAGACGCTGGCGTCAGGCGAGGTGACCTCGTAATCGACGTGGGTGCGGGAGCCGGTGCGCTTGTAGGCCCGCTCCTGGCGGCGGGCGCGAGAGTCATCGCCGTCGAGCTCCATCCGCGACGGCGCCAGATGCTGCGAGCACGTTTCGAAGGCGAGAGGGTCGTGGTCGTGGCCGCGGATGCTACGGACCTCCGGCTTCCGTTTCGCCCGTTCAAGGTCGTCGCGAACCCACCGTTCGCCATCACGACTGCCCTCATCCGCCGCCTGCTCGCTCCGGGGAGCCGGCTCGTGCGCGCCGACCTGTTGGTCCCCGCGCACGTCGCGCGGCGCTGGACCGCGGAGAAGGCGCCGTCGATCGGACGCTGGGGCGCTGAATTCGAAGCTGAGTGCGGACGCCGTCTTCCCCGCCATGCGTTCACTCCTCCGGCGACCACCGACGTCCGGGTGCTCACCATCCGGCGCCGTTACCTCCCCGAGACGTGACGCCTGGCGGGCGAGTGCCCGGGTAGCCTCGCCGGACGTGAGCGTATGAGGGAACCCATTGGACAGCCTGGCGATTCTGACGATCCCGGCGCACCCGAGCCCCGGGACCCGGCCGGCCTGCGCGCCAGTGCTCCGCTCCTCGACGGATACCTCAAGTTCCGCGAGTCCGACACGACACCGTTCACCACACCGGGCCACAAGAGGCGGGCCTCCAGGCTCGACGAGGATCTCGGCGCCGTGGTCGCGGGCGACGTCCCCCTCTGCGGAGGAGTCGACACGATCAAGTCGGCCGGCGGTCTGCTCGCGAACGCTGAGCGGCGCTCGGCGACTTGGTTCGGCGCCGACTGGTGCCGTTTCTCCTCGGGCGGCTCGACACACGGCAACCAGGCGCTCTGCCTTGCGATCGGCCAGCCGGGTGACAAGGTCGTCGTCACACGCTCGCTTCACCGCTCACTTCTGCTGGGACTCGTGCTTGCGGACTTCGAGCCCTGCTGGCTCCCGACGAGGATCGACGCCGCCACCGGCATGCCGTTCGGAGTCGCCGTCGAAGACGTCGAGGCGACGCTCGCGGCCAATCCCGATGCGCGCGCCGTGCTCATCACCGAACCGGACTATCTCGGCACGCTCTCCGACGTCGGGCGGATAATCGAAGTCGCTCACCGCCGTAACGTGCCCGTGATAGTGGACCAGGCTTGGGGGCACATTTTGGCCACCATTCGCAACTGCCCCCGCATGCGCTGGCCCTCGGGGCGGACGCGAT
>DAIQQK010000096.1:0-12641 GCA_036786835.1 Acidimicrobiales bacterium
TCCGATCCCGTCCAGCACCAGCAGGACCAACTGACGTGCATCCCCGATTGGCTCGGGCAGCCAATCGGGAGCATCGGGGCCCCCGCGCGACGACAGAGCGGGATACAGCGACGACAAGCAGGCGCCGCCGTATTCGGGGACGACGGGTCCCGAGATGACGCCTGCCTGCGCGTCCGTGTCAGGTGCCGATGAGGCCGAAGGGGGGGCGCCGCTCAACGATTGCACCTTAGCGACCTTCCAACTGCGTGACCCCTGGCGCCGGTAGCATCAGGTCGTGAAGGTCTCCACCCGCGGGGATTACGCCAGTCGTGCTCTTCTCTCCCTGGCCCTGCACGCAGACAACCGCAGCCCCACTTCGGTGCGCGACATCGCCGAGCGGACGGGTCTCCCGCAACCGTACCTGGAGCAGATACTGCTGGCGCTCAAGGGGGCAGGGCTCGTGCGATCCAAGCGTGGCGTCGGGGGCGGTTACGTCCTCGCCCGTCCGGCCGGTGAGATCACCTTGAGCGAGATCGTGAGCGCGGTCGACGGGCCCATCGTCGCAGGGGACTTCGGCAGGCCACACGAGAACGGAGCTTGCGAGCACGAGGGCCAATGCATCCTTCTGGCGGTCTGGTCGGAGGTCGGAGAGCACATGCGCGAGCACCTCGGGTCGTTCACCCTCGCGGACATGGTCGAACGTGCCCGTGGTGGGGCGCCTGCCCCCTCTTTGCACTGATCCTTCTCATTCGAGCGGGTCTCCACCCCGGTCGTTCCATCGGGTCACCGCCGGGATCTCGCGTTCCCAGCCGAGCACTCCGAGAGAGCCGGCATCCAGGACGAACGTCGAGGCCTGCTCGGCCGGCAGACCGATCCACCTTGCGCAGACGACCCTGAGGATGTGGCCATGGCCGAACGCCAGAACGTCGCCGCTTTCGCCGCGCACCCGAGCGACGAGCCGATCCGCTCTGCCGGAGAGCTCTGCAAGGCTCTCGCCTCGCGGAACTCCGTCCCACCACAGAGACCAGCCCGGTCTGTGCGAACGGATCTCCCCCGTCGTGAGCCCCTCGTACTCGCCGTAGTCCCACTCGGCGAGGTCCGCACAGATCTCGGCTGCGTCCCCGAATCCCGCCAGCCGGCACGTCTCCTGTGCTCTGGCCAGAGGGCTGGTCAGGACCTTGGCGAAACGATGTCCGGCGAGCCGCCGCCCTATCTCCAGCGCCTGACGCATTCCCTGTTCCTCGAGGGGCACGTCCGTGCGTCCCGTGTGACGACCGGTGCGGCTCCACGCTGTCGTCCCGTGGCGCGCCACGACCAGCCTCGGCCTCGCCTCTCGCTCGGGAAGGAGGGGTTCTGCAGGATCGGGGTACGACTTGGCCACATCGGGCATCTACAAGAGCGCATCACCCCGCCTCGAGCGGCGCAACCCGGGGAGCCAAGCCCGATCGGGCCCCTCCTGGGGCGTCGGCGAAGGAATGAGCGGGACGACAAAAGTGTTGTTCTGTGGGCAGGAGTGTGAGTGAGAGGCGTAGATGGCTAGTTCGACCAGCACCAGCGACAGCATCCGGTTGTTCCTCGACGACCTGGACAGGCATCCCCTTCCGGAGCCCGACGAGCAGGTCGAGCTCGCCAAGAGGGTGGCCGAGGGCGACGAGGAGGCACGCGCAAAGATGATCGCGGCCAACCTTCGGTTGGTCGTCCACTGGGCGCGCAGGTACCAGGACCGTGGCGTCGACTTCGGAGACCTCGTCCAAGAGGGGGCTTTTGGCCTCATGAGGGCGGTCGACAAGTTCGACTGGCGCCGGGGTTTCCGGTTCTCCACGTACGCGACGTGGTGGATCCGCCAGGCCCTGCAACGGGCGGTCCAGCAGCACGGCAACACGATCCGGGTTCCGATGGAGGTGGCCGAGCAGTCCCAGCGCGCCGACCGTCTCACCTGGGAGCTTGTCTCCGAGCTCCAACGCGAACCGACCCCCGAAGAGGTCGCGGAGGCCAGCGCTGTGGACACAAAGGGCCTGGAAGCCCTTCGGGTGGCTGCGCGTGTCGTCGCCAGCCTCGATCAACCCGCAGCAGCCGAGAGCGGCACCCCCCTCGGTGACCTCGTCGCCGCCGACGAGAACGGGTTCGAAGACGAAGTCGAGCGCCGAATCGTGCTGGACCGAGTCCTCGAGGCCGTCGACGGGCTCGAGCCGATGGAGCGAGACGTCCTTCGGATCCGCTTCGGCCTCGACGGACGCACGCCCGCGTCACTCCAGGCGACCGCCTCCGAGCTCGGGATCGGCGTTCGTCGAGCCAGGCAAGCAGAAGCTCGCGCCCTCGAGCGCCTCGCTGCGTTGCCGTCGCTGGAGGACGCGCACCGCGCAGCTTGATCCCTCGCGTGGGCACGTCCTCAGAGGGGCGTGAGCGCGGCCAGCACGTCCTCGAGGTCCGAAGGCAGCGGCGAAGTCCAGGTCCTGCGTCCACCTTGCGGATGCTCGAGCTCGAGTTCGTGTGCGTGAAGGAAGTAACGGTCGGCGCTCATGGTTCTGCGCAGCTCTCGGGGGCGGCTCGCAGGCGCGCCGTACCGGTCGTCTCCGATAACAGGGTGCCCGATCGCCGCGAGATGCACCCGAATCTGATGCGTGCGCCCGGTCGCGAGCGTGGCTTCGAGCAATGTGACGGGAAGAGGCGCGCCGTAGCGCTTCAACACCGAATACGAAGTGCTCGCCTCTCTTCCGCGAGAGCTGACCGCCATCCTGTCGGGTCTTCGTGCCGAGCGCCCGATAGGTGCCTCGACCACCCCTGAGTCGGAGTCCAAGAGTCCGGCGACCAGCGCGAAGTACCTCCTTCCCGCTGTGTGCTCACGAAACTGGCGGGCCAACGACTCGAATGCGACCGCCGTTCGCGCCACCACGAGCAGTCCTGAAGTCTGCTTGTCCAGGCGGTGCACGATCCCCGGCCGCTGCGGGTCTGCAGGGCCTGGGCTCGCCAGATCTGCCAGATCGGGGTAGCGGGCGAGCAGACCGCTCACGAGCGTTCCCGACGGGTTCCCTGCTCCCGCGTGGACGACGAGGCCGGGGGGCTTGTCCACCACTACGAGCGACTCGTCCTCGTAGACCACCGAGAGAAGTACAGAAGGATCGGCGATCGGGACCGCACTCACCGTTGCATCGAGCTGTACGGTCAGCAGCTGTCCGGCGGCCAGTGACCGGCTGCGTGCCGTGACGATCCGGCCGTCCACACACACCTTGCCGTTGGCGACGAGCTCACCGGCCACGCGCCTCGAAACCTCGGCGATCAACGAGACGGTCTTGTCGACTCGCTCCCCCTCGAGCACCACCGGCACCTCGATCTGTATCTCCCGCGCGATCGACGAGGTACCCGGCGTGGCGCTCATGATGCCGGCTTCTTCGCCGGCTCCGAGTCGGGGGACGGGTAGTCGTGGGGCTCTGATCGCCACAACAAGACGGCCGCCCAGATGGCGCCCACCACGATTGCCGAGTCGGCGACGTTGAAGGTCGGCCAGAAGTGCAGGGCGACGAAGTCCACGACCGCCCCGTGGTGCGAGCGAAAGACCCGGTCCGACAGGTTGCCGAGAGCCCCTCCGACGACGAGCCCGGTCGCCGCGGCGAGGAACGGTGAGTGCACCTTTCTCACGAACGCGAGCATGAGGACCACGACAACGACAGCCGAACCTGCCAAGATCGGCGCCCACCCTTGCGCGAGCCCGAACGAAGCGCCGGAGTTGTAGGCCAGCTCCAGGTCGAGCTTCCAGACGACATGGATGGAGCCGTGCGTCAGGCGATGGACGGCCCAGGTCTTCGTGACCTGATCGGCAGTGACGACGAGAGCAGCCGCGCCCACCGCCACGGCCAGGCGGCGCAGAGCACCGTCACCCCGGCGCCCCCCGCCGCTCAGCGGCGGTGGAGACCCCCGCTCTTGCACGCGATGCACAGCCGAGCATACGGGAGCGCTCTCAACCTGGCCTTCGGTATCGGCTGTCCGCAGTTCTCGCACATGCCGTAGGTCTTGGCGTCGATCGCGGCGAGGGCTTCATCGATCTCCTCGATGGTGGCGACCGCCTGGGCGGAGAGCGTCAGGTCGCGTTCGCGATCGACAGCCACCGTTCCGCCCTCGCCCGACTCCTCGTCGAACTGGACGTCTCCCGGCTCCCTTTCGAGTGCCAGCGACTCGGCTTCCGCGCGAAGGTCCTCCGCCTGCTTCTGGTAGACGAGTCGCTCCGACAGAAGCAGCTGGCGCTGTTCCTCGAGGAACTTCTTGTCGTCGACATAAGGGTTGCGCGGCGGCTTCGGCGGGGGGGCCGGCTTCGCGGGTGCCGCCGGCTTCGCACGCTCGGCCGCCTTGACCGCCTCTTTCGCGCCTTTCGGCCCCTCCGGAGCCTCCGCCGAAGCTACGCCCTGACCTGCACCGGCCTCCTTGGCCGTCGCTGCGGGCTTCTTCGCCGCGGGGGCGGGCTCTGCGGTGCGCTTTTGGCCGGCCTTGGTGGCCGGAGTGCCGGCCTGCGTCGACTTCTGTGCCTTCTTCTCCTGCTTCTCGGGGACCGCCCTCTGGGCAGCCTTCGCGGCGCGCGGTGGAGCCGGCGCTCTGCTCGGGAGCGCCTTCTTCGCAGGCGCCTTCTTCGCAGGCGCTGCCTTGGGACGTCCGAGAGCGACCTTCTTCGCTCCGACGGTCTTCTTCGCCGTTGGGACTCGCCGCGAAGCCACCGCCTTCTTCACAGCCCCCGCCTTCTTCGTCCCGTGCTTCTTCGCGATCTTGGCGGCTGTTGCCTTCCTGGCCGCGGCGGGCTGCCTCGCGGTGCTCTTCTTCTGAGGGGCACCGGCCTTCTTCGCAACTGGCCTCTTTGCCGTCTTTGCCGCAGTGGCCTTGGCCGGAGGGCTCATCGCTGAAGCGCCCCCGAACACCAGCCGGCACCGAAAACGGTGTCGATCATCCCTTTACCCTCTCCACTGTCTTTTGGTCACCGAGCGGCTCGTGTCCCACAGGACTGAGGCGGACGGATCCGAGCGGAACCTGCGCTCACTTCGCGTTGCTTCCGCCCGGCGAAGGTGGGCGACCATAGCGTCGCCTCGCCGATGCAGCAACATCCACTTGGGCAATGTGATTCCCAGGTGGCGTCATCGGCTCTTCGAGCAGACAGAACTGACCCCACCACTTTGACTAATACGCTGGGGACCATGTCGCACCCCCTCAGCGGCGAAGCACCGTACCCCCAGATCGACCAGCAACCCGACTATCCCCGCCTCGAGGAGAAGATCCTCGAGTTCTGGGCCTCGGATGCAACCTTCGAAGCCTCGGTGGCAGCCCGCGAGGGTGGCGAGAACGAGTACGTCTTCTACGACGGCCCACCCTTTGCCAACGGTCTTCCCCACTACGGCCACCTGCTCACAGGGTTCGTGAAGGACGTCGTCCCCAGGTACCAGACGATGCGGGGCAGACGCGTCGAGCGGCGGTTCGGCTGGGACTGCCACGGCCTGCCGGCAGAGATGGAGGCCGAGAAGGAGCTCGAGATCAAGGGCCGGGCCGGCATCGTGGAGTACGGGATCGATCGCTTCAACAGCTACTGCGGTGGTCTCGTCCAGCGCACCACAGACGCCTGGGAGCGCTACGTGACCCGCCAGGGACGCTGGGTCGACTTCGAGGACTCGTACAAGACCATGGACCTCACGTACATGGAGAGCGTGATGTGGGCCTTCAAGCGTCTGTGGGAGAAGCGCCTCCTATACGAAGGAGAGCGGGTCCTGCCGTTCTGCTGGGAGTGCGAGACGCCACTGTCCAACTTCGAGACACGACAAGACGACTCGTACCGCCCGAGAGAGGACCCTGCGGTGACCGTGGCCTTCGACCTCGAGCCTTCCGAGGGTCCGAAGGGACTCGCCGCCGGACCCGACGGCCGCCTCCGGTTGCTCGTGTGGACCACCACGCCGTGGACGCTGCCCTCGAACCTGGCACTTGCCGTCGGCCCGGATCTCGAATATTCGGTCTTCGAAGTGCTCGGGGTCCCGACCGTCGTCGCCACCGAACGCATCGAGGCCTATCCCGAGCTTCTCGACGACGCCGAGCCGATCGCCGTGATCAGAGGGGAGCAGCTCGTCGGTCGCCGTTATCGGCCGCTGTTCGGTTTCTACGCAGATCAACCGAACGCGTTCAGGGTTCTCGGGACCGACTTCGTGGACGTCGAAGAGGGGACCGGCATCGTCCATCTCGCACCGGGGTTCGGTGAAGAGGACTACTGGGCGTGCAAGGAAGAGGGGATCGCCGTGGTCTGTCCCGTCGACGACCAGGGCCGTTTCACCGACGAGGTCCCTCCCTACGCAGGGAGGCAGGTGTTCGACGCGAACGAAGCTGTGGTCGCCGATCTCAAGAAGTCGGGCGCGCTGATCGAGCGCACGCGCTACACGCACAGCTACCCCCACTGCTGGCGCACCGACACGCCGCTCATCTACAAAGCGGTGAGCTCCTGGTTCGTGGACGTCACCGCGATCAAGGATCGGATGATCGAGCTGAACCGACAGATCGACTGGGTCCCGGCCCACGTGCGCGACGGGGCGTTCGGCAAATGGCTGGAAGGAGCGCGTGACTGGGCCATCAGTCGGAACAGGTTCTGGGGCGCTCCCATACCCGTCTGGAAGAGCGACGACCCCGCCTATCCGAGAGTCGACGTGTACGGCTCTCTCGAGGAGATCGAGCGTGACTTCGGGGCCGTTCCCGAGGACCTCCATCGTCCGGTGATCGACGGCCTGACTCGGCCGAATCCCGACGACCCTTCGGGCAGGTCGACGATGCGCCGGGTGGGAGACGTGCTGGACTGCTGGTTCGAGTCCGGGTCGATGCCGTTCGCGCAGGTCCACTACCCGTTCGAGCGCTCCGCATGGTTCGAGTCGCACTTCCCGGCCGATTTCATCGTCGAGTACGTCGGCCAGACGCGTGGGTGGTTCTACACCTTGCACGTGCTCGCGACCGCGCTCTTCGACTGCAGACCCTTCAACCATTGCGTCGCCCACGGGATCGTGCTCGGTGACGACGGCCGGAAGATGTCGAAACGCCTCGGGAACTACCCGGAACCGGACATGGTGTTCGACATGTGGGGTGCGGACGCGATGCGGTGGTTCTTGGTGTCTTCACCTGTCCTGCGGGGACAGGACCTGGTCGTCCACGCAAAAGGGATCGAGGAGGCGCGCAGACAGGTCCTCAACCCCATCTGGAACGCGTGGTACTTCCTCACCCTGTACGGAAACGCCGACGGCATCCGCGGGAGGAAGCGCACAGATGCCCAGGGCGTGCTCGATCGCTACATACTGGCGAAGACGGCTTCGCTCGTCGCAGACGTGACTTCCTCGATGGACGCGTACGACCTGTTCGGCGCCTGTGGCGCCATCACCTCGTTCCTCGACGCGCTCAACAACTGGTACATCCGGCGAAGCCGTGAGCGATTCTGGCGCCCTCGCCAGGAACCCGGAGCGCTCGAGGCCGACAAGACCGACGCCTACGACACGCTGTCGACGGTTCTCGAGACCCTCTGCACGGTCGCAGCTCCCCTGTTGCCGTTCCTCACGGAGTCCGTCTTCAAGGGCCTGACGAGCAACAGAAGCGTGCACCTCGCCGACTGGCCGGCGCCCGGCGAGCTGCCCGTAGACACCGAGCTCGTGGATTCGATGGACCTCGTAAGGGACGTCTGCTCGGCAGGGCACGCCGTGCGCAAGGCGAACCACCTCCGCTCGCGCCTGCCGCTCCGAGAGCTGACGGTGGCCGCGCCGAACGCTCGACGCCTGGTCGAATACGAGGAGCTCATCATGGACGAGCTGAACGTGAAGACCGTTGTCTTCACCGACGAAGTCGATGCGGTCGCGGAGAGAGTTCTGAGCGTCGTGCCGGCGGCCATCGGCCCTCGCCTGGGCCCTGAGACGCAGAAGGTGATCGCCGCGGTCAGACGCGGGGAATGGAGAGCGGTCGAGGGCGGTGTCGAGGTCGCGGGAGTCGTCCTCAGCTCCTCAGACGGAGAGTACGAGCTCAAGCTTCGGCCGCGCGACGAGACGAACGGGCGAGCTCTGCAAGGTGACAGAGGCGTCGTCGTGCTGAACACCGAGCTGGACTCGGTACTGGAGGCCGAGGGAATCGCCCGCGACGTCGTCCGTCAGGTCCAGGCGGCGAGGCGCGACGCCGGCTTCGCCGTGACCGACTGCATAATCCTCGAGATCGAAGGTCCGCCCGACCTCGTGCGCGCCGTCGAGTCCCACCGGGAGTACATAGCCGAGCAGACGCTTGCCCTCGAGCTACGCGTGAGTGAAGCCGTTTCGCTGTCGGTAAAGGTGACCAGGACTCCGTGCCCCGGGAACGGGGATCAGCGTCCGCCCGCTGCCGGCTGAACCGCCGCGGTGCGCGGCATGTCGCGCATAGAAGCCGAGCTGGTCGGGCCGTTGGCCGGATCTGCGGAGCTGGAGGCTTGAACGCCGCCGGGGCGCTGCTCGGGCTTTGCGAGAACGGCCGCTGCAGGTTGGATCTGCTTGTCGACCCAGGCGAGCATCTCGGCGAGCGCAGTTCGAAGCCTGTTGCGCTCCCCGTCGAGATGGCGGGCGATCGTCTCGACGTCCTCGGCAAGCTGCGTGCGGAGCGATTCGAGCCTCCCGACCTCTTCACGCATCTGGCGCTCGGTCTCCTCGCTCACCGAGCGAGCCCTTGCCTCGGCCTCGACCATCAAGCTGCGCGCCTGCTCCTCTGCCTTGGCCAAGGTGGCGTGAGCCTGCGCCTCCGATTCCGCCTTCGTCTGGTCGACGAACTTCTGGGCCAGCAGGAGGGTCCGCTGCAACGTGTCGTCGCTGACGTCTGACCTCGACTCCTGATCTGCGTACGCCGGCTGCTCTCGTTGTTCTCGAGCATCTGCCAAGAGCTTCTCGAGCTGTGCGATGCGCTCAGCTGCCTGCTTGGTGCGCTCGTTCGATTGACGGAGCTGCTCCTGGAGAGCCTCGGCTTCCACGGCAACACGCTCGAGGTACTCGTCGACGTCGTCTATGTGATAGCCGCGAAGGGTTTGGCGGAACTCGACCGTTCGCAGGCTGTCGAGGCTGGATTGCTGGCTCGACTTGGGAGTGTCCATACGGGCAGATCCTAGCCATCGATCCCCGGTGGCAAGAGGACCCCGTCGCCGGGCGGACCTCTCAGGGTCAGACCAGGGGGATGATGACCCGAAAGGCGATCACCTCGAGGGCGATGACGGCCACGATGATGGACAGGTCGATGGCCATCCCCCCTGCCCGAAGCGGGGGCAGGATGCGCCGGATCGGCCGGAGGACGGGCTCGGTCAGCATGTCGAGGACTCTTACGATGCTGTAGATGGGGGTCCCGGGGTGCACCGGGAACCAGCTGACCAGTGCTCGAGCGATGAGCACCACCACGTAGAGCTCGACAAAGATGGTCAGTCCGCGCTGCAGCGCGACGTTCGAGGCGAACATCACTGCCGGAACGATGCCCGGATCGACTGCACGAGCAACCATGTCGGCGAAACGTCTAGACGCGGTGCCGCGGCCCTACGGCCGCAGCAGTCCGTTCTCCTGGAGCCTCTGACGCTCCTCGGCCGACACCTGAACGTTCGACGGAGTGACCAGGAAGACCTTGTCCGCGACTCGTTCCATCTTGCCACCGAGCGCGTAGGCAGCTCCGCTGCAGAAGTCGATCATGCGTCGCATGAGCTCTCGGTTGGCCACTTGAAGGTTCACGATCACGGGCTGGTTCGACATCAACCTGTCCGCTATTTGGCGAGCATCACCGAACTGCGTGGGTGCGATCACGTGAACTCGGGCACCAGGCTCGGCGACCACGGGACGTATGACAGCGCGTGGGGTGATGGTGGGGACCTGAGTCATCGAATCCTCGCGCACCAGCGGCCGGATCGTGCTCGTCGCCATCGGGACAGCGGCGACGGGTTCTTCTTCGAGCTCAGACTCTGATGCCCTGTGACTCGCGCGCTGAACGGGAACGCCGCGCGGTTCGTACTCCTCGTAGTCTTCGTACTCGTCGTCCACGAGGCCCAGGTACACCATGGCCCTCTTGAAAAAACCAGGCATCACTCGCCTCCTTCGGCACAGCGTACTGCGTGGGCTCCCGAGCAGGGGGACTCTCCAGCGACCGATCTGGAGGCCATCAGCACCCCCAGCGAGGGGGCAAATCGCGTTCACCGAAAAGAGCGCGTCCGACGCGCACCATGGTCGTCCCCTCCTCCAGCGCAATCTCCAGGTCGTCCGACATGCCCATCGACAACTCCGCCAGACCCAGATCCCCGGCCAGAGCGGCCGTCGTTCTGAACACCTCCCTCGAGAGCTCGGGCGGACCTGGCGGACCGACGGTCATGAGACCCCGGACGTCGAGGCCGAGCGACCGCGCGGCCTCCACCAGAGCGCCGGTCTCGTGGGGCGCACAGCCGTTTCGTCCGGCGAGCCCCGTCGCCTCGACCTCGACCATGACGGTGGTCCCAGGGGCGAGCCTGAAGATGGCCTCAGCTTCGACGAACCTGCTGACGGTCTGCCAGCACCCGACCACCGGGGCCAGCTGTTTGACCCGTCTTCGCTGGATCGCTCCCAGGTAGTGCCAGCGCAAGGCGCCTGCGGGCGACGCTGGCTCGCCGGCGGCTCGAGCCTTGGCGAGCAACTCGTCGACGTAGTTCTCCCCGATGTCGTAGATCCCCGCGGCCACGGCATGGCAGATCGCGTCGCGCGTGAAGCCCTTGGTCACCGCGACGATCGTCACGCCCTCCGGATCACGCCCGCAGGCGACAATACGCGCACGCACCGTTTCGAGGTTGTCTGCGACCACCTCGGCAGGTGGCGGCACGAGCTGAGCACGCTCAGAAGGGGACAACCGCATCCTCACGAGCGCACTCGGACCACACGAGCAGGGCCTGGCGCTGATCGTCGCCACGGGCTCTGTACGAGAAGGCGTCAGCCGTGCACGACGTGCAGCGGGCGTCGTCGATGACCAGGTCCGCTCCACCTTGGGAGAGGGCGTTGCGGACAGCCCCTGGCAGGTCGAGCGCCGGCTCCCCCAGACTCGTGTGCGAGCGAACCTCGGCTCCGTACCTGTCGGCGATCACTTCCAGCTCCGGAGCTTCGAAGCCGTAGCAGCAAGGGCGGATGCAAGGCCCGAGCCCGGCTTCGATCCGTGTGGCACCGAGAGCACTCATCGCGCGAAGTGTGCTCTCGATCGCCCCCGCTAACAGACCACGCCAACCTACGTGGACGGCGGCGAAGTGCCCCTCGCGTGAGGCGAGCGCCACCGCCGCGCAGTCGGCGGTCAGCACCGCCAGACAGGATCGGGTACCCCTCGAGATCACGGCGTCGCCGTCGGGACGGAGCCCGAGCGCGTCATCGGGCCACGGATCGCACATACCCGCGATGCCAGGCGCCCCGGCCACGAGCACACGGCAGCCGTGCAACTGGTTCATGAGCACGAGCGACCGCCCGGCCGGCACCGGAGGAGGGGCTTCGGACCCCGAAACCAGGGCCCTTTGGTCGCCTGCTTCTCGTCCGGTCCACAGGGCCCGGACTCCACTCTCACCGAGCCTCGCCGCTGGAGCAGGCTGAAACATTCCCGCCCGGCGCGACCCTCTCAGCGCAAGAAGGACGGAACGTCGAATTCGTCGTCGCCGAGCTCGAAGTCGTCGTCGGCCGGCGTGGCGAAGATGTCCTCGTGAACCGCCTCGGCCCGTTGCGCACCTGCGCCGAGAACCTGGCTTCGCTCCTCGGGACGAGGTTCGCCCGAGCGAGGCTCTTCCCAACGTTCGAACCCCGCCGCGATGACGGTCACACGCACCTCGTCGCCCATCGCGTCGTCGATGACGTTGCCGAAGATGATGTTGGCGTCGGGATGGGCGACGCCGTGGATGATCTCCATCGCCTCGTTCACCTCGAAGAGCCCGAGGTCCGGGCTTCCCGCGATGTTCACCAGGATGCCCCGTGCTCCCTCGATCGACGACTCGAGAAGGGGGCTCGTGATGGCGCCGCGAGATGCGTTCACAGCTCTGCCCTCTCCGGAGGCTTGACCGATCCCCATGATCGCGGTGCCCGCGTTGGAGAGCACCATGCGGACGTCGGCGAAGTCGGTGTTGATCTGACCCGGGATCGTTATCAGGTCGGTGATG
The DNA here is from genome assembly GCA_036786835.1 of Acidimicrobiales bacterium. Taxonomy (GTDB): domain Bacteria; phylum Actinomycetota; class Acidimicrobiia; order Acidimicrobiales; family UBA8190; genus Bog-564. The sequence continues at coordinate 12,107 of DAIQQK010000096.1, forward strand.
CCCTTGACACCCTGAAGAAGGACCTCGTCCGCCATCTTGAAGGCACTTACCATCGAGGTCTTCTCCGTCGACACGGTCAGAAGCCTGTCGTTGGGGATGATGATGATGGCGTCGACCTTTTCCTTCAGGTTCTGGATGCCTGCCTCGGCCTGAACCGAGCGCGTCCTTCCCTCGAACGAGAACGGTCTCGTCACGACCCCGATGGTGAGCGCACCGACCGACTTCGCGATGTCGGCCACCACCGGTGCCCCACCGGTGCCGGTGCCACCACCCTTGCCCGCGGTGATGAAGACCATGTCGGCACCCTTGAGAGACTCTTCGATCTCTCCCCGGTGCTCCTCTGCCGCCTGGCGGCCCACTTCGGGATCGCTCCCGGCGCCGAGGCCACGCGTGAGCTCGCGACCGATGTCGAGCTTGAGGTCGGCATCGCTCATGAGCAAGGCCTGTGAGTCGGTGTTCATCGCTATGAACTCGACGCCCTTCAGGCCGACCTCGATCATGCGGTTGACCGCGTTTACTCCGCCCCCGCCCACGC
>DAIQQK010000252.1:0-3474 GCA_036786835.1 Acidimicrobiales bacterium
TGACACCACCAGGACCCACAGATAAACAGGGATCACGTCTCGTGCGGTGGGCGGCGGTCGAAGCGGGCAACTCGGTTCTCCAGCTCGCCGCTCGCTTCAACATCCACCGCACCACAGTGCTCGCTCATCTCGAGCGCAACGGTGTCCCTCGGCGCCGATCGGGTCCGAAGCTCAGCGACGAGGATGTCCACCAGGCGGTCGTGCTCTATCGTGACGGGCTCTCACTCAAGGCGATCGGTGTCCGTTTTCTCGTCGCCCCTGACACGATCGGAAAGGCGCTTCGGCGTGTGGGCGTGAAGATACGTCCTCGACGCGTCTGGACTCGCGCCTCAACCTGGAACCGCGTTGACTACGAGCGAGTAACCGACGCTCCTCCGCCTTGGGCTTTCGGTGCCGCGCATCAGTAACGGGCGGGACTTTCCAAGTCAGGGAGCCGCTCCGGATCCGTTCAGGGCGGGTTCGTGCGGGCAGGGATTGCTGACGGTGCCGCGCCCCGAACCGGATGTTCGGTACGCGCTCGCGATTCGCCGTAACGGTCGGGCCACTGGCAACCTGTCGAGGTGGAACCGCGTGTCTCGCTTATCACCCTCGGCGTTGCCGACCTCGCCCGTTCGTACCACTTCTACAAGGACGGGCTAGGGCTGCCGACTACTCGGACGCCCGAAGAGGGCATCGTCTTCTTTCAGACACGCGGGGTCACCCTTGCGCTCTACCCGTACTCGGAACTGGCCGAAGACGTCGGTCCGGACTGGGACGAACCGCGCTCGAAATTCGCGGGGATCACCCTCGCGCACAACGTGCGGGAACGGCACGAGGTCGACGAGTTACTGGCGGTCGCGGCCACTGCCGGTGCCGAGATCGTCAAGCCAGCCGCGAACACCTCATGGGGCGGATACTCCGGGTACTTCACCGACCCGGACGGCTACCTGTGGGAGGTGGTCTGGGGGGCGTTCGAGTTCAACAAGGATGGTTCCCTCCACGTCACCTGACCACCGCGCACGTACTCGGCAGTCTGTCCGGCCGACACGGTTGCCCTGCCTGAGCTTCGTTACGCAACGAAGTCGGGTTTGGCGTAGGCGAGGTGCCATACGTCCATCGGTGCGCGCTGGCGTCCTCGAATATGTGAGCGATATTCGCTCCGATGAGTGCCTCTGTCGCGCGTGCGGAACGCGACGTGCCCTACGCCACGCTGCCGCGAGGAACCATCCACTGCACCGCCTGGCCGGTTAGCTTCGCAATGCGCTCGAAGTCTGTCTCGTAGTGCAGCACCGTGAGACCGGCGCCTTCCGCGCAGGCTGCTATGAGCAGATCCGGCAGCGGAACGGACCGATGCTGCGCCTTGTCGGCCAGCAGCGATTGCACCTCCAAGGCCCGGTCGACGGCGGTGTCGGTCACGGGCACGTGCGGCATGGCCCGCAGCGCGTCGGCCAGTTCGTGGTAGGTCGCCGGGCTCGGCGCGCTGTAGAGAAGCTCGAGGTCGACGATTCCGCAGATCGCGATGCGCCCAGCAAGAAGCAGCGGCTCGATCACCTCCCGCACCTCAGGACGGGTATCGCTTCGCGTGAGCGCGCTCTTGTCCGCGAGGTAGATCGCCATGCAGCCGTCAGCGCCAGGCGCCGGCCATCACGTCAGGATCGTCAAGCTGAAGTCGTCCCGGCGTGAACAGCAGCTCTACCAGGTGACGACGCAGCTGCAGCTTGATCACTTCGTCCAGAGCGGCGTCCACCGTGTCAGTCAGAGTCCGGGTGCCCAGGATCGCCTTGGCCGACTCGACTTTGTCAAAGTCAACCTCAAACGAGGTCTTGCGTTTCGCCGCGGTAGCCACATCCAGAGTATAGCGGATGAAAGTAGGACCAGATAGCGTATCTGTAAGATATCCCTATCTTACGAGCTCTCCTGGGGACACCCGCCACGCGCTGACCAGTCGTTCGGGTCGTCCTTGCTGGACCTCCGGGAGGATCGCCACGGACGACAGATGGAATGATCTGCGTAGGAGCATCGGGGGTACAGCCGCCTACGAGAGCGAGCGCGACTTGCCTCCTCTCGTCACCCGGGCCGTCGCCCTGGCTCGGTCACTCCTTATCGCGAGCAGCAACGACTCCCAAGATCACGGCTCACACGACTGCACGCTGTAGCGCGTGTAGCTCTCCGGACGGGTGTTCATCGATCGATCATCCCAGGTCGGCAACTGGTCCCTCGATCGCTTCGGCCTCGGTCTCCTGCCCCGGAGCCCCTTGGGTCATACGGACCACGAGCAGGCCCACCCGCGCGACAGAACCTTCTCTCATGCACTGCCATCGTCAACGGCAAGCACTAGAGGAGAGGAGAGGAGAGCGCCGAGTCGGCGTCCTGGACCCTTGCTTGCCTCACTGTTAGGCGAACCGAACGTCAGAGCACAACGCCAAGTGAGTTCGGCTGCTCAGCGCGAGTTCAGCAGCCCAGCGTGAAGTGCTCGCCTGTCAGGTGCTCGACCACGGTGAGCAGGTGGCTCCAGTCTTCGAGCACGGGGTACGTCCTGCCGCCGGAGGAGAACGTCACGTCGCCGGTCCCGACGTTCGCCGCCTGTCCGACGATCGTGACGACGGGATTGGTCTCGCCGCGCACGAACAGCTTGGCGAGGTAGTGCTCTGCCGCCTGTGCCTCTCCGATGCAAGGCCCACCGGGGTTCATCAGGATGATCGGGGGCCGGAGAGTGGCCTCAGTTCGGACGAACGCGGCGATCTCGCTGGGCTTGGTGATGACGAACGTCCTCGTGTGGTTCGTGACCTTCATGTTGCCCTTGGCCGTGGTGACCGTGAGCACGATCCGGTCGACACCCTTCGGGATGTGCTCGCCCGCGGGCAGGTCAAGCCAGTACACGACCTGGGCGTCGAAACGCAGGAGCGTCCTCTTGCCGAACGCCTGCGCAGTGACGATCAGCTGTCGCGAATTCAGAGCCTGCGTGGAGGGCCATCCGAAGACCTGCGAGGCGTCGTCATCCGCCGGGGAGGGGCCGGACGCCTGGCTCGACCCGGCGACCGTGGATCCGGCCGGCGCGTGCTGCAGGAACCACGCGAGAGCCGCGCTCGGAGAGCCCGGGACGATGGAATATCTCGCCAACTCGATCAAGTACGGGGTGCCCGGGTAGCTGGGCGGTTCACGCATGATCGTCGTCGTGCCCTTGGGTGGTGTCGTCGAGAGCGGCGCCGCACCCCTCGGTGGCCGTACGAGCGCGAGCAGGTGGTGCGCATCGGCGATCGCTACCTGCCGATCGGTCGGCTGTCGCTTGCTGGACTTGTTGCTCCCCGGCGTGATCAAGGAGACGTCGTGCGTGTCATGGCGAGGGGTCACGTCTGTCTTTGGAGCCGCAAGACCGCAACCTGCCAACAAGACCGAGCCACTGACCAAAGCCGCCGCCACGGACCTCGCTGTTCTTGTCATGTCTTGTAAAGCCCTCGACGGGACGATTCGCGTATCCCCGGTCGTTGCGTGGCG
>DAIQQK010000253.1:0-3467 GCA_036786835.1 Acidimicrobiales bacterium
CAGCTCCTGACGGAGCTGGCAAGGACTCCCATAGCCGGCGAAGTGGGGCAGTCCATGCTCAGGTTTCCCAGGGGGCGGCACGGATGCTCTCATGGGTCGTCCACGCTGACAGTGGCGGAAGTGTCGGAGTTGCATCAGATGCTCCTTGGATCTGGATCGACCATCGGTGAACGATGGCATCCACGATCAAGTTGGTCGCCTCCTGCAGATCGAGAACTCCCGAGTCGACCTCCACGTCGTACTCCATACCCTCGTGGACCGAGGTCGCCTGCTGACGAGCGGTACGCCAGGATCGGTCTCCTCGCTCTACTTCCCTCGACGCCGCAATCTCTGGAGCGCATCGCACTCCTACCCAGAGCACATCGAGGCCCCGAAGCGCAGCATCCCAGCGTCCCTGATCTGCCGCACCTTCCAGAGTGACTTCGTCAAGGATGAGGTCAACACCATTACGGGCGAGAGTAGCGACGGCTTCTTGAAAAGCCGAATAGAGGTCTACGAAGCGACTTCCACGAGTGATCACCCCTTCATGAACTGAAATGCCCTCAGGGTTAGAGATCATCGCGGCAGGCAACATCCAGAGAAACAAGTCAATCCCGAGGAGGAGCCAAGGTCCGGTGAGCATTGACTGGAGCTTTCGCCCCAATGTTGTCTTGCCTGCACTCGAACCACCGTTGAGAATGAGGACTCGACCAGGTGGGCGGTCGCTCTGCACGCTCCACAGGATGCCAGGAAATCCCGACATAGAAGTTGGCTCCAAACCGGCGAACGGGTACACAGGAGTCTTAGGTGTTCGACGCGGGGGTCAGGTGGGGTCAATCGCACCGAAGCGGACAGAAGTGGCCCATCCGTGTACGGGAAGAAAGCGCCGAGTCCAGAGCAAGGAGGGGGTGGGGGACCTTGCTCAACGGACTCGACAAGCCCACTCTCCGGAGACAACCTGACGCCTCCATGAAGGCACGTGACATTGGTCCGTTGTCGCACCCTTCCGGCGATCGGGGGCACTTCCGGGATGCCCATCAACCGGGTCGGTGCCCCTCAACGCTGCCGTTTCGCTAGCTGAGTCTCCCCGACCGCGGATCAGTGACTCCTCTCGCCCCCCGTGGTCGCGACGCCGCTATCGTAGGGTCCGAAGCGTGAATGGTGCAGCTGCTGGGAAAGACCCATGGACTTGGAAGATCCGACTTACGTTCTCCCACCGTCGAAGCACGGAACGCGAGCCGAGCCAAGGATTAGACCCACCAGGGTCTTGACGGCGTTGGCCCTTGTCGGTTGCCTGCTTGCCGCCTGTAGCAGCCCGTCTGTTTCCGCATCGCAGAAGGTATGCAATGACCGAGCGCAGCTGAGCAGCTCCGTATCGACGGTCGTGGACGACCTGCGCTCTGGCAACCTGAGCAAGGCCAAGGACGACCTGCCTGCCGTCCGCGATGCACTCAACAGCTTGAGCCAGTCTGCCCAGCAGTTGAAAGCTCAGGAAACTCAGGCTCTGAAACCGCAGATCGACAACCTGAAGAATTCGGTCGCCAACTTCAAGAACTCCAAATCTCTCTCGGACCTGCAATCGGGTCTTGCCTCGATCAGATCACAGGTGGAATCGATCAGCAGTCAGATCGGTGACACCCTCAAGTGCTCGTGAGGTGAGGATCGCATGACAAGGCGTCGCGGCTACCGTCATGCCAACCCGCGAAGGCCGACTCTGCCGCTGCGGATCGGGGATCTTGCCCTCGCAACAAGGGATGAGATCCGAAGTTCTCGACGGAGACGGGCGTTGATGGTCACGTCGCTGGCCGCTGCCCTCGGCCTTGCTGCATGCTCAGGCGGAGGTGGGTCGGCGGGACCAACGACGACCCACGCTGGCAGTCGAGTCACCACGACTACCGCGGCGTCGCAGGCGTCTCTGGCGGCCGAGGTCAATTCGGCCACTACCACAGGGAACGAGGAAATTCAGGCTGACCAGACGACGACCGATCCCTACGCCGAGTTCACGGCCGAGTCTGCTGACTTCAGCACCACTGCCTCCGATCTCCAAGACCTGAGCTTTCCGGGGGCCGACAGCATTGATGCCCAGGCGCTGGAATCCACCCTCCAGAAGGAGTCGGCTGACGCCGCCCAGATCGCCAGCGATATGGTTCACGACACGCCGGATACGACGGACGTAGCTCAGCTCCAAAAGGACGAGCAGATGGCCGCAGCGGACGACCATGCTCTGCGCCGGGAAGTTGGGCTCTCCCCGGCGACCACCACATCGACGACGCCAATCCCGTCGACCACTTCCACATCCTCTACGAGCACAACACAACCCGCCGCTCGGGCGACGGCATCGACAACATCGACCACCGTTGCGGTCAGCGCTCTGCTTGATCAGAAGGGACAAGGAGTCACCACCACCGAGGCGTTCTCAGTTCCCGGGTCGGCGAAGGAGTGGTCCTGGGCGTGGACCTATGACTGCGCGGCTCTCGGTGTTTCAGGGAATTTCATCGTAGACGTGCTTCCTGCCGGTGAAGCTTCCAGCACCGGAGCGACTGCCACCACCGGCACCTCGACCAAAAACACCTCCAGTACCCGCGCCAGTAGCGGCAACAATGGCACTACAACAGACGTCGGACCCAACGAACTCGGAGATGCGGGCCAGGGCGCCGAGCACTACTTCGATACTGGGCGGTTTGCACTCAAGATCACATCGGAGTGCTCGTGGTCGGTGGTCGTCACAGCTGCCTAAGTTACCTGAGTCGGAGATCCGCGCGCAGTAGCCGGCGGGTGCCGGACGTGCCACAGCTGCCGTCTTCTGATGGTTGTATACGCCCGTCCGACACTGTGTAATGCCGTATCCCCTACGTGCCGTCTGGGGTCATGCCTGGCAGCCCCTTCTCCGACCTAGCGTGTTGGGGTCATGGCCTCGAGACCTACCGACGAGGACTACCAAAGCGCCGCTCGGCTCGGGCTACTCGGTCTGATGGCGGACCAGGATCTGGACTCGGTAATGGAACGGCTGGCCGCTCTGCATCCTCGCAACAACACGTTTCCGGCCGAGGTGCTGCTTGAGCTCGCGGCAGAGGCTATCGAAGAGTCAGGGGCGTCGTCGGCTGAGCCGCTTCAGTACGAAGGCCTACGCGATCGCTATCTCCCCGAGTTCGTCTTTCGCGGTAAGTCACAACAACACAAGAGCCACTACGCACTGATGGCTGCGGCAATGATCAGGGCTGGCGACTACCCCGATCTCCTCGACGAGGCCTACGGATGGGGCATAGCGGACATGTGGGAGTACGCCTTCTATGCTCTCTTGGTTTACGCCAGAGCGGCTGCTGAACGAACCGGCCGGCTACTCGAGGTCCTCGCAACCGTGATGGCGGAGCGACGGGGCATCGAGCTCGACACCTCTGGGGACGCCTAACCACCGGCCACGAAGGCCACCACAACGTAGGCGGCATGGCGGTCGAAGTTCTCCCGCCGGCGGTCATAGATGGTCGTCG
>DAIQQK010000254.1:0-3439 GCA_036786835.1 Acidimicrobiales bacterium
CATCGGGAGGCGTGGGCCAACTCGGGCCACCCACCCGCCCGTGAGAGCCGAGGCGATCACCATTCCCGCCGCCATGGGCACGAAGTCGACCACCATCGCATAGGGCGAAGCCGAGCCCACAACCTGCAGGTAGAGGGCAACGAAGAAGAACACCGCGAAGACCCCGAAGTAGGACGAGAAGGCCACGAGGTTCGAGCCGACGAAGGGCGGCCGGCGAAGGAGCCGGACGTCCAGAACGGGGTTGCTGACTCGCCTCTCGACGAGGAAGAAGCTTGCCAGCGCGCCTGCGGCGAGAACGAAGAGCCCGATTATCCAACCCGCTCTATAACCTGCCGTCTCGCCGGAAATGATCGCGAACGACAACGCGGCGAGCGCCGCCGCACCGAGGGCCGCTCCAGGCAGATCGATTCGTCGATTCTGCGGGTCTGCGTTCTCCGGCAGCACCAGCGCGGCAGCGACCAGCGCCGCCGCGCCGAAGAACAGGTTGAACCAGAAAATTGCTCTCCACGACCACAGACCGGTCAGTGCCCCGCCGATCACCGGTCCCAGCGCCAAGGCGAGCCCCGAGACCGCCGCCCAGACGCCGAGAGCCCGTGCCCTGGCGGTCCTCTCGGCATACAGGTGACGGATCATCGAAAGCGTGCCTGGCTCAGAGGCCGCAGCACCGATGCCCATCACGACACGACCCGCGATGAGAACGTTCACATCGGGGGCAAGCGCACAGAGCACGGAACCGGCACAGAAGATCCCCACACCCGCCAACATGACCTTCTTCCGACCGAAGAGGTCGCCAAGGGTCCCAAGGCTGAGCATGAAGGCGGCAAAGGTCAACGCGTAACCGTTCACTACCCACTGCAACGCGCTCACCCCTGCGTGCAGAGCCGACTGGACATTGGCGAGCACCACGCTCACGATCGTGTTATCCAGGAACGTGAGGAACAGTACGAGCGTTATCGCCGCGAGCGCCCAATTCGAACCCCTGAACCGGTCGGCGCGACCACTATGAAACTCTGGGGCAGCTGACGGGCGCCTTTCGCTGATCAGTGTCACTCTTCGTCACCTCCCTCTTGAAGTCGACCAGCTCCTTCCATCCAGAGTCAGCCACGCTGCATCGCAACAACATCGTTTTGATCGAAAGCGAATGAGGTTGCGCCGCAATCGCGGGCGTTCGTAAAGCGGCCTAACAACGCGCCGGTGAAAGGCTGAGCCCGCGTCCGACGGACCGAGTAGCACCAGCAGCAGAATCAGGCCTTCAAGCGTGGTCGCGTTGTCGATCGGCCTACCTGAGACTCTCCGAGCGCCCAGGGGGTACCACTGAGCCGGAAAGTTGGGCCCGGTCTGTGTCGAGCCAATCGGTTCGACCGGGCCCAACTCCGTGCTTGCTCAGGCTGCCTGAGTCGCAGCCTCGATGGCCTTGGGCTTCCCAGAGCCGCTGGTGATCTCGATTTTGCGAGGCTTGGCCTCCTCGGCCACCGGGATGTTCACCGTCAGCACACGGTTGTCGAAACTGGCCTCGATGTGATCCGTGTCAAGGCTCTCACCAAGGAACAGCTGTCGGATGAAGGTCCCGTGCACTCGCTCGGTGGCCAGAACCTCGTCAGATCCCTCGGGCTGCCAGACCCGTTCGGCCGAGACCGTGAGCACGTTCCTCTCCACGGTGAGCTCGAGTGAGTCGGGATCGACCCCGGGCAGGTCGAAGCGGACCACCAAGTGGTCGCCCTGGCGGTAGGCGTCCATCGGCATGGCCGCCGGGCGCGGAAGTCCGTTCCAGACCTGGTCCACGAGGCGGTCGAACTCACGGAAGGGATCGAACCGCATCAGCATGTCCACCACCTCCTTTGTTCTAAGTCTGTCTTCGTGCCTCCCAGGAGGAGGCCTACCGCCGATTTCGACAATCCGCGGGCCGGATTTATTCCCGCCTATCGGCGTCCCCGGGACCAGGGCAAACGAGCTGAAACGGCCAGGCGGCGAGGACGATCCTGGGCGCTTCCGAGAGCCCCCGCCGGGCGCCCCAACCCCAGCGGGACGCTGCTCTACTGGGCGCTAAAGCACGTAGCCATACCAAGCGCACGCAACGGGTCTCAATCCTCGACGTCTACGAGTACCCGTCCCGCGCTGCCGCGGGCCGCACCAAGAAGGGCGCCTAGGAGCAACTTCACAGGTAGCCCCCAGCGCCCATTTAGACGCCTCTGGAAGTTTTCCTTCGTCGAGGGAATGACGAGAATGCCATTTCTCGTTACTCCCCATCGAGAAGAAAGGGAAAGGGCATCCGGCCTGCCCGTCAAGGTCTGACGAGAGGAGGCGGGTGGTGCGGCTCACAGCACAAGCCACCAGAACACCAGATACAGCAAGGGACACCGACCATCTGTCGGATCAGATGCTATCGACCTCCAAGAAGGAGATCGTCAGGATGCTCGGGGCTTCGGAGGAGTGCGCCCGATGATTGGAGCATTACTCATTGCGACGCAGTTCAATAGCACGTTCTACACGGCTTCGGTGACCGTGATACCCATATTCTTCATCACGCTGGCCGTCGAGTTGGGCGCTACCCGTCCACCTGTTATGCAGAGGATGGTCGCGCTCTATCGGTATAGGAAGTTCCGACGCTTTGAGTCGATCCGAGATCGGATGCACTGGCTGTTTCGTGGGCTATTGGTCCTCTTGACTGCGCTCTTGCCCATTGTGACGGTGCTGGGGTGGGCGGCGGAGGTGACTGGACTTCTTGCATTGAACCGACGAGCTATTAGCCAGCCAGCTCACCTCCTCGTCTTGGTGGGCGTGATCGCACTTCCGACCGTCACTCTGTTCTGGGCACTTGCAATGAGAGAACGCGAACCGACTCCCTTTGAAGAGGAGTTGGACCGGCTCACCGAACAGCGAGACCAAGCAATCGGAGAGTTAAGACGCCCAGGTGCAATGTATGGAAGTAGACGCCTCCTCCGGTCGGCCAGTCAACTCACATCCCGTACATCAAGCGCAGAGGCGGCTGGCCACCCTCACACGCCAGTGCAAACGACTCGACAACTCAGCCGACAAGACACGAGCCCTCCGGGAGGTACGTAACCACAAGCAGCACCGGGATGGTCCGTAGGTTGCACCGGTGGTTGGTATTGATCCGTTCTCGTGGACAGGATGCCTAATGACGTACGGCCCGTGACCGGGGAGGGGGTCTCTCCCGGACGCCGGCTTGGTGGCGCGCCATAACATCGCGCAGCTCGTCCATCAGGGATATCGACGGACCCGCAAATATTCGGCGTTCGGCGCCCCCGCCAGAGTGCTCGCGATCGTTAGCGGCTGTCCGAAAGCATCGCTCGGAGGTAGCGCAGAAGTGCCGGTCCCGGGCGGGGTCCTGGATCCAAGCCGACCAGGGCTTGGGCATCCGGAATTCGGGGCGGTCTCAAGGGATCCACGCACCACCTCGGCTGACAGCAGAGGCTGT
>DAIQQK010000255.1:0-3435 GCA_036786835.1 Acidimicrobiales bacterium
TACGTCGGCCCGCGTATCATCGTGTGCAACTAAAGACGTAGGCGCTGCCTGCCAGTCCCTCCCGCACCCGGCACAAGACCGGCCCCGGGAACCGGGACCTGAGGTGAGCTATGCCTACTGTTCCTCACGACCTCGTACCTTTCGCCGAGGTACCTGGTCACCGCCCCTGGGTGACCGTTCGTTACCTGCGGAAGTTGCGTGCTGAGCGGCGGCTGCCCGTGTGGCGTCTGGGCTCGCGCCTGCTCGTATCCCTCGCTGATGTGGACAGGCTGCCGCAGTCAGAACCGGCTCGACGTGGCCCATTGGCTGCGATGTCGTCGGTAAAGACAAGTTCCAAGCGACCGGGCCAGTCGTGACCGCCGATGACAACGCCCCGGCCGGAACCGGGGCATCGTCGGAGAACTCTCCCAAGGCCTCCGACCTCGATGTTAGCGGACATCTGCCGATGGCCAATCCTCCGGACGTCCAGATTCCTGAGCAGCGAAAGCGCCTGATCCACCTATTGGGAGTCGTCGATGACTATCACCTGGTCGACGATCCCGGCTTACACTGCTTTTGCCTCGCGGTCTGCCTAAGCGCCTTCCGCGATGGTGATCCACTGTGGGGAATGCCGGTCGGTCCCGCTGGCAGCGGAAAGACTTCGGCACTGCAAGTTGTCTCGCCCATTGCTAGTCGTCATGTTGACCAGGTAACAGTGGCCGGGCTTCTCCATTGGCACCGAAATAAACCAGGTTCTCGACCGGTACCAAAGGGAATCCTCATCGACGTGGGGGAGCGGGGATTCGTTACCGTTTCCGACTTCTCGGTCGTGCTCGAAGGTGGCTGTGGTGAGGAACGTTCAGCGCTGTATTCGTTCCTCCGCACAATCTATGACGGCGAAGTGAGTCGGGATATCTCGGGCGGAGATGGTGGACCGCTGCATTGGGAGGGTCGGCTGACATTCCTCGCTTGCTGTACGTCTGCCATCGACAACTTCTCCTCGTTCCTCAATGCTCTTGGGCCACGGTTTCTGTACTACCGCCTTGCCTACCGTGACCTCTTCACGAAGCGGGCAGTCATGCGAAAGGCGCGAAGCGCAGGGCCTCCTGGTGCCAAACTGGCCCGCGCGCAAGAGCTTGCCGTCGCCCTGATGGTTGAGGCGGTCGAGGTCGTCAACGACGTCCATTTGTCGTCAGTGCTCGATGAGCAGATCGAGGACGCCTCCATCGTCGCGGCCTACGGGAGAGCAGTCGTCCCCAGGGACTATCGCCGCGAGATCGACGGGGTACCCGAGCCCGAGGAGCCAACGCGTCTGGCGAAGCAACTCACCACGCTCACGACATGCCTCATCGCCATCGGATTGTCCGATCCGGAAGCCGTGGCGATGGCGAGCAAGGTCGCCCTCGACTGCATGCCTTGGATACGGCGGAGGGTTCTGGAGGTCGTTGCGGAAAGCGAGCCTCCAGCCACCGCCACCAGTGTCGCCAAGCTGCTCAACTTCGACGTGAAGACCGTGACCCGAGCGTTGGTGGATCTCAAGGTGATCGGTCTGATCGAGGAAATCGAAGAAGAGGAACCGTCGGGAACGGCAACTGGGTGGTCGAAGTTTGTTGGATTGGGCCAACCTGACTCATGGCGACTTGCTGAAGAACAAGCCGGGGTTGTCCGTGGGGTCGTTCGGCGGGCCAAGATCCAGGGATCGTAGAGAACTCCCTGGTCACCCGTAGGACAAAGTGTCCCCTTACCTATATCTTCTTCTATTGAGACAGGTCCCGTATAAGGCGAGGGGGACACTTCGTCCCACGCCTGAACTGCCACGAAGGTGTTCCTTGCCTCATCCCCGCCCGCGGCCCGCAACTGCAGCCTCGGGCGGCTTCGCCTCGCTCCCACACCTCCCTTCCCGACTCCGGGCGAGTGCCCGGTCACCGGCCCTTCGGGCCGATGAAACGCCCGGCAAGTGAGTTGCGATCACTTTGCCCCTGTCGGAGTTGTTCCCTCATCTCCAATCTTTGTGCCCGAAAATCCCTACGCTTGGCTACATGGCAGGACCACAACATCCCGGCCCCGTGCCGAAGAAAGACCGTTCAGCTCAACTCCAGGTCCTGGAGAAGCGGAAACAAGTACTTGACCTCTGGCGCCAGGGCTACACCTACGGCAACATCAGCTATTTCACCGGGTACTCGATCTGGTCTGTCGGTGAGATCGTCAGGGGAGCCTTGGCGAAACTCCGGGCGAACACGCTGGAAGAACACCGCGACCGCCATTACGCCCGGCTGGAGGAGTTGTACAAGGGGATCTTCCCCGCCTTGTTCAACGACTGCCCGATGCGGGAGGACGTCGTGATGGCGCTGTCCATCTTGGATCGGGAATCGCGGCTTCTTGGGCTCGATGCACCCAAGCGGACTGCCACTATCGGCATCCCCACCAGTGAGGACGAGTTGATGGCCTTGGCCCAGGCGCTGGTTGCACTAGTCCAGCGACGGGCATCGGCCGACTCTGGCATGCCCAGTCAGCCCGAGCTACCGCCTGAAAGCCGTAGCGACGATGTCCTGTCCTGGCGGGACGTTGAATCGTCAGGCCAAGACCAGCCCGCACTCGAAGAGGCCAGCCCGGATCCGCTAATACTCCCTGTGAAGTCGAAAGAGCCGGTAAGCAGCTCATTGGCAAGCACCGCGATGAAGGAAGAGGGCAGAGGGATGACGGGAGAGAACCCCATCGCGGCGGAGCGCGTGACTCGGCTGGCGGCATTCATCGAGAAGAAAGCGATCAGTGTGGAGGAGAACCTCAGGCCACCGTTGCCGCCGGGGATAACTGAGCGCGTAAACGTCAACGCGGGCGTGTCCACCGTCGGTCAAGCCGGACCGCACCGGCAAGGGATGTGGTCGATGGTCCTTGAGAACCCGCGGCCCGAAGATGGAGAGGGGTAAGACCAGTTCGTCGTAGGCAGCTTTTCGCGAAAGGATGGGGATTTGTAAAGAAGGCCATCCAGCGCGGAGGCCTCAGATCGTCGACGTATGGGTGAGTCGCTCTTGTCGGGTATCGGATGCATATTCCCGATCCAACGATTCGCGTATCTGGGCCAGTACCCTCAAGTTCCAAGGAGGTGCCACATGGCCACTGGATTCCTCAAGCGGGGCATGACCTACCTTGGGCTCACCGAAGACGAGTATGACGACGACGTGCAGCTCGTCCCCGAGGAACACCTTGACACGCTCGTCCACTCCTTCGACTTGGGTGATGCGGAAGGGCTCTTGCCGACCCAGGCGGTGCAGACGGTGACCCCACTGGAACGGGAACAGAGGTCCCATGTGTTGGTGACCACTCGCAAAAGGCCTTCGTACTCGACTTCACTGAGTCCCCACGTCGATGCAGTCACGCCTACCGAGTTCGCCGACGCGAAGCAGATCGCCGATGGCATCATGGCGGGCCAGCCGGTGATCGTGAACCTCCAGACGG
>DAIQQK010000097.1:0-12286 GCA_036786835.1 Acidimicrobiales bacterium
TCGGATTCGCCTATGTCTTGACACACCCTGTGCTTATGTCCTGGTTCTGGAGACCTCAGCGCCCACCACCTCAGCGCCCACCACCTCAGCACCTCAGCGCCCACTCTTCAGACGCCGCCCACTTCAGGGGAGGCCTGAGCCGCCGCTCGATGACATGGGATGCACAGGCTTGGGTTGAGCGACAGGTTTGCCTGCAACACGCAACTCATCAAGCCAGGCGATGTTCTCGCAGGAATGCCCTCTGCTCATCGTGCATGGCACTGGGAAGATGCTCGAACCATCGCACCAGGGATTCCTGCGCTCGAAACTGGCCTTCTGCCGGTTCTCGGAGGTGCGCTGCAAACGCGACGCCTACCGGCCAGTCAAGCCCCCTCTCCAGGTGGCTCGGGTACTCGATGTAACCAAGAAGTCCATCGATCGTCACCTCTGTCCCCAGCTCTTCGGTCGCTACTCGTCGGACCGCGTCGGTGAGTGGCTCGCCATAACGAACCGTCCCGCCAGGCAGATGCCACAAACCCCGGCACGGTCCAGCTTGCCGAAGGGTTAGGAGCACTCCCTCTTCTGATGAAAGGACCACCTCGACCGTCAGGCGGGGCACGCGGGCGTAGATTTGTTCATACTCCGTCTGGGGCAGTGGATCTCGAATCACGAGGCAAGCCTAGGCAGTACCGTTTGACCTCCTCCTCGAGCCCAACACGAGGCTGCCCTGTATGAGCCATGAGGTAGGTGCCGACACAGATACCAATTGAGTTGGTGAGATAAAGGCCTCACGGCAGTCGTGGCGACGAAGGGGGCTCGAGCGTGCTGAACATCGTTGAGGAAGAAGGGTTCCGCGGCCCGTGAGCATCCTCATCGACGCGCGAGATCCAGGCATCGAAGAGAAGCGAGGTCCTTTTGCTCACCAGGTTCCCGTTCTTAGGCGGGATCGTTCGCGACCCAGTACTCGATGCCACCGCGTCAGCGGTCGTAACCAACCTTGCGGGCACATTTCCTTCTTACGCCATGAGTAGGTACTGGATCTGGTCGGAGGCTGGTCGTCAACGCCCGGCACGCCAGGTCGTCTCCTACTGGGTGATCTCGGTCATCAGCCTTCTGGCGTCGAGCGTCGCCACGGGAGCGGCTGATGCGAACGCCCCCAAGGGCCATGCAGCCCACCACCTCGTCGTCGGTACAGCCTACGTCGGGACGTACGCGCTTCTGTGGGTCGCGGAGTTCGTCGTCTACCAGAAGGCCGTGTTTCGATCCTCTAGAAACGCGAACCTCAAGTAGTGCGACGCTCGGCTCTGACGATTGCGGTGATCGGCATCTGGGTCGCAAGCATGACTGCCTGCGGATCGACGAAGAACAGCCCGGGCCTTCCGAACCTGTCCTCTCCCATCGTTCACGCGCCGACCATCGCCGGCTCGCCGGCGATATCCGGGCCCATCACCTCGCTCGGCGGCCCCTACCTCTATGACTCAGAAGGTCGGGTGGTCTTCTTCCACGGCGTGAACGCCGTTTACAAGCTCCCCCCGTACGAGCTCTACCCCGATCCTGGCAAGCCCTGGAATTTGACCGCATCCGACGCTTCGCTCATGGCAAGGCTCGGGTTCAACGTGGTGCGTCTCGGCATGACGTGGAAAGGACTCGAGCCCGGAGCTGCGCCGGCCAACGATCCGGCGATCTGTGCTCCCGGGGCGCCGCATGATCCAGGACAGTTCAACCAGGCGCATCTAGACAGCTACCTCGAGAACCTGAAAAAGACTGTCGACCTGCTGGGCCGATTCCACATCTTCACGATCCTCGACATGCACCAGGACGTCTACAACGAGGCCTTCGACGGCGAAGGCGCTCCGAACTGGGCGGTGTGCACCGACGGAGTCCCGAACGTCGATCCTCCGGGGAGGTGGTCCCTCGGCTACGGAACAGCCGCCGCCGGACGGGCGTTCCACAATTTCTGGACCAATGACGTCGTTGGCGACCTCCAGGGTGAGTTCGACCGGGTCTGGTCCGCAGTCGCCGGCTACTTCAGTGACGACCCGTGGATCCTCGGCTACGACCCGTTTAACGAACCCTTCTCGACGTCGCTCACAAAGATCGGAGACGAGCACTTCGACAACCAGCTCGAGTGCTTCTACGCGGGCAGTGCATACGTCGGTTCTCCCGTCCCCGGAGCTTCAGCATTCAGCTGCCCTCAACAGGACCCCGCTTCTGGTGTGATCCCCTCGATCCTCTCGTCGGACCCCGATCACCTGATCTTCTACGAGCCCGACATATACGCGAGCCACGGCGCACCGAACTTCGTCGGGCCGATGAACCTCCCGAACCTCATCTTCAACGTCCATGTCTACTGCGGGCACCGAAGCCCCGTCACCGGAAACCCCACGAACCTCGAAGCCTGTGCGTCTCAGGAAGCTCGTTCCCTTGCGACCCGACGCGACGACCGCTCGGACCTTGCTTCTTCCATCCAGCCCGGCGGCCCGGCGTGGTTCGTGAGCGAGTTCGGAGCCAGCTCGAGCTCGGCGATGGTCGGGGCGTTCACCAACGAAGCGAACAAGTCCCTGGTCGGCTGGACCTATTGGGCGTGGAGGTATTACAACGACCCCACGGGGAGCGCGGACGAGGCTCTGGTGACCTCCGCCGGCCAGCTCGAGTCGACGGCCTCGGTGCTTTCTGAGACGTACCCCGAAGCGATTGCGGGCACCCCAACGGCCATTTCGTTCAACCCCACGACAGGAGCATTTCTGCTCCGCTACTTGCCGAACTACGCAGTCAGCGCGCCGACCGTCATCTTCGTCCCGACTCAAATCCACTACCCGAATGGTTACTGCGCCAAGGTCTCCGGGGGATCGGTCGTCTCAAAGCCCGGTAAGGAGCTCCTCGAGATTGCCAATGCGAAAGTCGGCGGCGCCGTGACGGTGAGATTACGAAGAGGGGGTTGTTAGCCCGCGTTCGTGTTCGAGGTGGACTAATCCGGCCGACGGGACCACCCAGCTCTTCGGGCAAAGGAAACGCACAGCTGGGCTTCATGGTCGCTTCAGGCAGCATCTGCACACTGGGCTACGTGCCCACCGTGACGTCGTCGGCAATGAGAGAAGCCAGGTCGGCAACACCATTGCTTTTGGCGGTCGCCGTTTCCCTGGTGGGCTGCACCGCTGCAGTGAGCACCTCCGGCGTCCGGTCGTCCAGGACGCCTCATGCGATCTCTGCGTCCTCGTCGGGATCTACCTCGACGAGTGCACCGACCACCACCACGACCCAAGCTGAGCAACCGGGATGGACACCTGTCGCGTATCTGGGCGGGGCGATCGCCGTCGACGAGCGCAGCCTCACCCTTTCCGACGGAGTGGTCGTCACCGTCGCCAGATTCAGGGCCGGGGAGGTCCATTTCGCCCTCCACGTAGGGACCCAGGATCCACCTGCGACACTGAC
This sequence comes from Acidimicrobiales bacterium, assembly GCA_036786835.1. Lineage (GTDB taxonomy): Bacteria > Actinomycetota > Acidimicrobiia > Acidimicrobiales > UBA8190 > Bog-564. The sequence continues at coordinate 3,412 of DAIQQK010000097.1, forward strand.
CGCCCTTCCTGCAGACGCCCAGCCGGCCGTGAGCGGGGCCGAAGCCGCGCTTCTGCTTGCGGCCTTCAACGGCGGCTTCAAGGCTTCGGCAGGAGTCGGGGGCACTTCGGTCGACGATCACACCCTGGTCCCACTCGTCGACGGGCTCGCGAGCTTCGTCATAGACACCGACGGCACCGGACACCTAGGCGTGTGGGGGCAGTCCCTCCCCAAGCCAGGGGAGAAGGTGTCGAGCGTCCGCCAGAACCTGGCACCCCTCGTGACCAGCTCCCAGCCGAGCACAAGCGTCTACGACGTGGCGTCGTGGGGCTCGACCCTGGGGGGCAGGTCGACCGTCGCGCGTAGTGCCCTCGGAGAGGACGCCCAGGGCGACATCCTCTATGCGGGTGCCATGTCGGCGCTTCCGATCGACATGGCGAACGCCTCGGTCGCCGCCGGCGCCACGACCGCAATGGAGCTCGACATCAACCCCCAGTGGGTCCAGCTGGCGCTCGCATCGGCCCCCGGTGCACCCCTTCAGAGCGGGGTCCCTGGACAGAGCCGCCCGGCGAACCAGGTCCTCGTTGGTTGGACACGAGACTTCATAACCGTACTGGCGGGGCACCAGGCCTCCGCCGCAGGGGGGAATCATCCATGAGGACACAAACACCAATCGCCACTCGCCGCGTCGAAGGACAGCAAGAGAAGAGAAACCGGATCTTCTGCATCATCTGCTCCCGTCCCGTTCCGGCGTTGGGCACCTTCTGCCCCTCGTGCGGAGCTTTGCGCGCCAGCGGTGGTCCAGGTGCTCCCGACGCTGCGAAGGCGGTGACATGCAGTCGAAACGAAGACGTGACCTTCACCCTGACGCTGCTCCAGCGTCGCGACGGAACCCGGCCGTTCGACCTCACCAACGGATCGAGCCTCGGGTCATTCTCAGTTGCCGGCACCGGGTTGATCGGGGCAGGAAGTTACTCCGACAACGAGATCTTCCTCGACGACGTGACGGTCGCCAAACACCACGCGGAGTTCGTCGTTCGGGGAGGAAAGTGCTCCTTGCGGGACCTACGCTCGGTGAACGGCACCTTCGTGAACGGAGTGCGAGTCGAAGAGACCTCCCTCCTTTCGGGCGACGAGATCCAGATCGGAAGGTTCAAACTTCTCTACCTGGCGCTTTATCGGGCTGGCGTGGGTCCTCGTAGGCCAAACACGAGAGCCACGGCCGCGTGATCGCTGTGGCCTTCAGCCATCTTCGTCGTTACTTGGAGGTCCATCGGCATCAGACGCGACGGCAGGTGGAAGCGAGTAGCCGGGCCTGTGAGCACGCGATCACATGAAGTGAGGTAGTTCGCGCAACACCTTGCCCTTTGACTCCACAAGGTTCACTATTGAGAATGACAATCGTTCACTGAACAAAGACAACTGCCCGAATCAGTCCGGAATCGACGGGCAAGGTGGGCGGCAAGACAAAGGCGACAAGGCAAAGGAGTGGTCCAAGAGACCTCCACCGACACCAGGGGGAAAGGGTGGTCACGGAACCTGCTGCGGAAAACGAGCAGGCGCCGACTGAGAAGACGTTCGGGAACGGGGGCACGAACGACGGCTCACGGCGTCTCGAAAGAGTACGCGCCGAGCTCGAGTCACTCGCTTGGGCGCGCCGAGAGGGGAAGCTGACCTCGGCTCAGCAGGATCGCTATGCGAAGCTCTGCGAGCTCGAGGCCGATCTCATGAGAGCCAGCTGATTCGACCCAAGCCAGCGTTGTTGGGTCCCCCACCTGGGCAAATCTCGGACCTACGATGCCTTCATAGAGCTTCTGGAGTACAACCAGGACGAAGAAGATCTCCGCCCCGTGTTGATCCGGATGCCCGCCGACCTGCACGAAGCCGTTAGGGCGAAGGCGGCTTCGGAGGAGCGTTCGATGGCGCAAGGGATCCACCTTGCGCTGCACGCGTACGCAGAGCGAGTCGACCTGAAGAGCGACTTGAGCCACGCAGTGGCTCTTCGCCAGCTGGAGCTTCTCTACCAGCCGATCGTCCGGCTCCCGCAAGGCCCGGTCGAAGGGGTCGAGGCCCTGGTTCGATGGGCCCACCCGGTCGAGGGTCTGCTCAAGCCCGCGCTGTTCATCCCCCTCGCCGAGGAGACCGGACTGATCAGAGGTCTTGGGAGCTGGGTTCTCGAAGAGTCGGTGAGTGAGCTCGCCTCATGGCGGCGGCACGCCTCTGACATCGAGGACCTCTACGTCTCAGTGAACATCTCCGGGGTGCAGCTGCGCGACGAGCACTTCGTGGAAACGGTCTCCGACATGCTTTCGCTCCACGGGCTCGAGCCTTCGGCGCTGTGCCTCGAGGTGCCGGAAGTGGTCCTCTTGGAGGATCGGGAGGCCGCTTGCGAGATCCTCTCGCGATTGCGTGCGATCGGAGTGCGCATCTGCGTCGACCGGTTCGGGACCGACTTCACATCCATGGCCCATCTCAAGAGCTTCCCGGCCACCTCGGTGAAGATCGACCGGTCGTACGTCGAGAGCCTCGCTTTCGACGACAGCGCTGATGCGACCATGGTGGCGGCGATCGCTCCGATGGCCCGCTCACTCGGCATGGAGCCGATCGCCGTGGGTGTGGAGACGCCGGTTCAAGCGGAGCGCCTGCAAGAACTGGGCTGTGAGTCGGTGCAGGGGTACGTCTACTCCCGGCCGGTCACACCCGGTCGTGTACGGCAGATGCTCGGGGACCAGTCGGCTCCTGGCCTCAAGCTCGTGTCCTCCTGAAAGCCTCTCTGGCCTTCCCTGCCCTTTCTCTGCGCTTCGAATCGCTCAGGCAGGCACCTGAGAAATTCCCCGGGCGCGGAATTTTTCCTCCCCAACCCGTCGGAGGTACAGGGCCCCGAGCGACAATAAGGACGTGGGCGAAAGGTCTGTGGCGGCAAGCTCGTCGGGCTCACTGCTGGACCTCTACGACCAGGCCCTTCCCCAGGTCTACGGATACATCGCCGCCCGATGCGGTCGGGCGGCCCTCGCGGAGGACCTGACCGCCGAGACTTTCCTGGCGGCCGTGGACGCCGTACGAGGTGAGGATCCGCCATCGCTGAGCGTCCCCTGGATCATCGGGGTCGCGCGCCACAAGCTCATCGATCATTGGCGACGCCAGGCACGGGAGGAGCGGAGACTCCGGGTAATCGGTGACGAGGCCGGTCCCTCCGACCAGGATCCGTGGGACACCCGGCTGGACGCGATCCGCGCACGCGAGACCTTGGAGGATCTCGGCCCGCACCATCGAGCCGCGCTGACCCTGCGCTACTTCGACGACCTCCCCGTGCCCGAAGTGGCTCTCTTGCTCGAGCGCACCGTGCATGCGACCGAGGCGCTGCTGGTTCGCGCTCGAGCTGCGTTCAGGCGCGCCTACGGCGCGAAGGAGGCCTCCGATGGCTGATCCCTTCGACGTTCTGCACGCGCCGATCACGCCTGTGGATCCCGATCCGACCTTTGCTTCCCGCTTGCGCTCGCGCATCGAGCGAGCGCTCAACCTCCCAAAAGGAGTAACGGTGTCGAACCTGACCCTGGAACCCGAGGTGTTCACCACGCCGGCAGCCACAGCTACCGTTGTGCCCTATCTCGCCGTCGCGGGCGCCGAGCAGGCTCTCGCCTGGTACGAAAGGGCACTCGGTGCAGCGTTGCACGGTGAGCCGTACGTCATGCCCGACGGGCGCATCGGGCACGCCGAGCTAGAGATCGAAGGAGCGAAGCTGATGCTCTCCGAGGAGCACCCGGAGATCGGAGTCGTGGCGCCGATCCCAGGCGAAGGTGTCCCTGTGACGATCTACCTGAGCGTTTCAGATGTGGATGCCCTCGTCCGCCGCGCAGTGGGCGAGGGAGCGACGCTGGAGCGAGAGATCGCCGACTACGAGTACGGAAGAAACGGTGTGATACGGGATCCCTTCGGACACCGCTGGCTCGTGTCCTCCGAGCCGCCGGTTCCTGCTCCTTCGCAGGTGGCTCACGGCGACATCGGGTACGCCTCGTTGTGGGTACCGGACGTAGAACGCGCGGCCACCTTCTTCTCCTCGGTCCTCCAATGGCGCTACGAACAGGGCAGCAGTCCCCAGGGGCGACAGGTCCGGGGCCTCAGCATGCACCACGGCTTGTGGGGCGGGCACGAGCGCAGCAACCTGTTCCTCTGCTTCGCGGTCGACGACGTGAACTACGCGATCGCGAGAGTGCGTGAGTCGGGTGGCACCGCCGAGGACCCGCAGGAAGAGCCGTACGGCCTCATATCCGAGTGCATCGACGACCAGGGTTTGCGCTTCGCCGTGTACGAGCCCCCCGGAGGGGTTTCCCAGGCCGGGCGCGGGCCCCAGCACGGAGCCTTGCCCGGGGACGTCGCCTACGTGACCATGGAGGTCGTCGACTCCGCGAAGACCCGTGCCTTCTACGGCTCGGTGCTCGGATGGACCTTCTCACCCGGACGCGTCGAAGACGGGTGGCAGGTGGACGACGTCGTCCCCATGGTCGGCATATCGGGTGGGCACGAAATCGCCACCACCGTGCCCATGTATCGCGTCGGCGAGGTTGCGACCGCCGTCGACCGAGTGCGCCCGGGCGGGGGCAGCGCCACCGAGCCGGAGGAGCAGCCCTACGGGATCACCTCGACGTGCACGGACGACCAGGGGACCCGCTTCTTCCTCGGTCAGCTTTGAACACCCCCGATCAGCGCGCGAAGCCACCGAGGTGCCAACCGGCGCAGAACTCGCACCGGTAGGCGTCCAAGTCCTGGCCGTGCTCCAACCGGTAGCCGAGCGCCGCCCGGTTCGCGTCCGCTTCTGACACATAGCGCACCTTGACGGTGCCATCCGAGCGCCAGTGTGACAGGCGCGGCTCGATTCGGGTGGTTCGACGATTCAGTCGCCGTGATCGCGCCATCATCTGACCGTATCGGTCCTCGACGCCATCAAGCGCGTGAGCGGTCGTCGCGTCGATCGAGGGCCGTCCGCAACTCGCCGAGCAGCTCGGTCGTCGAAGCAGCAGCGACGGCCCGGCGCGCGGTTGGTTCCAACACGACCAGCTCCTGGCCGCCCAGATCGCAAACCGTTGCACCCGCCTCCTCGCAGACGAGCATTCCCCCCAGGTAGTCCCAAGGGGCGAGGTGGGCGGCACCTCCGACGGTGAACGCGTCGAGGCTTCCGTCCGCAACGGCGCACAGCTCCAGCGCCGCGGCGCCTAGGGCTCGGAATTGCGCCCATCCCAGATGGCGCCCGGGAAATCCCGAAAGGGCGACGACCGCTCGGCGAATCTCGGTGCAATGCGACGCGGCCAACCTCTGCGATCCCTTCCAGGCACCTCCCCCGCGAACTGCCGTGTAGCGATCATCGCTCTCCAAGTCGGCCAGATTGGCGACGACGGCGACGCGGGGGCCGCTCTCGTCGAGAACGCAAATACTCGACGCGTACCATGGAATCCGGCGCGACGCATTGGTCGAACCGTCCACCGGATCGATCACAGCCGTCAGCGCCGAACCAGGTCTGTGAAGGCCGCTTTCTTCGGAGAGAACCCCGAGGCCGACTTCATCCAGAACTGCCAGTGCTGCCTCGTCGGCTACCAGGTCCAAGGCGTACTGGCCCGCCCGCCTGCCCGAGGCGGTCCAATCCTCGACGCCGTCGAGAGAGGCGCGCACGGCGTCGACCACTCGGTGGCACACGTCGAGCAGTTCCTGATCGTCCACTGAACATCCACTTCGTCGGCTTGTGGGCTTCCACGGCTTTCGCGCCAACCGCTTCCGCAACCACGCGTCAGCGCGCCAGGGCATGCCGTGGACTCCGAACGACGTTAGCGTCCCCGTCGACAAGCCGAAACGCAGCGATCCAACCGGTAGGCTCTGGCTGAATGGCAGTCATTGACGTGGCCGGGTACGTGGCCGACCTCAAGGACCACTCGGTCGACCACGGTTTTCATGTGCACGACGAGCGGCACTTCGTGGAGACGTATTCCTTGCGCCAGACGTGGGAGGTCGACCTCCATCCCGAAGAAGGATGCGGTGGCCCACTCGACCTCCACCTAGCTCTGGAGGTCGACCCCCGCACGCTCCTGTCGTTCGAGGACGCCGTGATCGACCTTCCCGAAGACGTCGATCCACCCGACGAGTACTACTTCCCTTTGACGTTCACCTGGGGACTTCCTCCGCTCCCGCAAGGCCCGGACCTTCTGCGGCTCGCGATCGACCTCGCCGGTGTCGGAGGCATCGATCTGCCCTTGGAGGTCTCCGCAATCGACTCCTTCGCGTCGGCGACTGACGCACCCGAGCGACGCCTCTCGATCGTGGCGCGCTACCCCGTCTCGTTGGCGCGCGTCCTCGGCGGTGAAGAGTTGCTCTGTGAGGTGTTCGACAGGTGTCTCGCCGTGAGCCGACACCTCCTCGAGGCGGCGCCGGGGTGGCTCGGGAACTGATCTCCTTCCGGCGGGCCGCAGCCGTGTTGGCCGCAGTCGCCGTCGGAGCCGGTCTCTCGAGCTGTGCCGGCGGCAACGCGCTCGCACTTGCGCGCAAGGCTTGTGGAGACGTCGACCGCTCGTTGTCGGCCTATCGCAGTTCCCAGCAGGCGCCCGACTCGACCCAGTCCGAAGCCGAACAAGCACTGGCGCTCTCGCAGCTTCGAGCGGCCCTTCAGATCGCGGCCAATGCGGCGGGTGAGAATTCTCAGTGGCAGGCCCTCATGACGACACTCTCCGAGAGCACCCGCGTGCCGGAATCCGATCTGGTCCACGCGCTCACCGCCCAGTGTGCGGTGGCGGAAGGAGGCGGGCAAGAGCCGCCTGCGACTGCCGGCTGACCTTTGCACCAAACTACGATGGCCCGGTGTCAGAGGGTGTAAGTCACGTGAACCGCGGCGGTGCTTCGAATCCGCTTCGGGTCCTCATAGTCGACGACCACGAGGTCCTCCGGACCGGTACCCAGAACGTCCTCGAAACCGCCGATGACATCACCGTCGTCGGAGGGGCTCACGACGGAAGCTCCGCCATCGAGATGGTCGGGGCTCTCTCGCCGGACGTGGCGCTGCTCGACATCCGACTTCCCGACATGGACGGGATCGAACTGGCCCGGTATCTGGCAGAGCACTTTCCGGGTACGCGGGTGGTCATCCTCTCCGCCTTCGACGACGACGACTACTTGCGAGCAGCGCTGTCGGCCGGAGTAACGGGATACCTGCTCAAGTCGATGTCCGGAGAGAAACTGATAGCAGCGGTGCGCTCGGCCGGGCTCGGGACGACGGTGCTCGACCCGGCCGTTTCGTCGCGCCTCGCGCGCTCACCTTCGCGAATCTCGGCCATCGACGAGCCTGTCCGCTTGACGGTGCGCGAGCGCCAGGTCGTACGGCTCGTCGCAGAAGGCTTGGCGAACAAGGCGATCGCATCGAGCCTGGGGGTGAGCTCACGAACGGTCGAGGGCCACCTCAATCACGTCTTTGCGAAACTGGAGATCACCTCGCGCACGGAGCTCGTCCGCTACGCCATCGCCAACGATTTGGTGTCGAACAGCCCAGATAGACCTCGCTGAGATCAGATCACGTTGCCGGTGCTCGGCACGGGCTGCACGACTGAGATTTGCGCCGACGGCGGCAGTAGGCCACCGGTGCAGGGTGCGCCGTTGTGGAACGTGACCTGCAAAGCGCCGTTGTCACCGTCTCCGGGGAGGGCCGGGTACGTCGCCTTTGTCGGTCCACTCACCGAGCAGCCCGACCCGGTCGCCTCGACCGCAAGATCCGACGCGCCCGCGCCGCCACCCCCTCCGCTCCCAAGCGCGCACAGCCCCAGCACGCAAAGACCCAGAAGTCCGCCGGAAGAGCCGCTTCCGCCACCACCCGCGGGGAGAGAGGTGTACGAGACCAATCCCCCGGCGCCTGCGTATCCGCCTCCACCTCCGCCTCCGTAGCTGCTCAAACCGGACAGCAAGTTCTGTCCCCCGGAGACACCCTGGCCGTTTGTGCTCTGGTTGCCGCCGTAGCCCGCAGCAGTTCCTCCAGATCCGCCGGGAACAAGACCTAGACCGAGAAGACTGAACGAGCCGCCGGTGGCACCAGCCCATCCAGCATCCGAATTGCCACTCGAATTGCCGCCGATTCCCCCTGCTCCGAGCAAGCCCTGCAAGATGCCACCGAGGATCCCGCCTCCGGGACCACCACTGCCACCACCTCCTCCGGCCACGGCCAAGAGACAAGGGGCGGTCTGGCTGGAGGTGCACAAGGAGAGCGCCTGTGCGTTGGTGGTGCATTGGGCCGAGGTGCCGACACAGATGGCACTGGCCGCTCCGCCACCTCCGCCGGTGTTGTCAAGGGCGTTGAGGATGGTCGACGACCCTCCCCCGTTTCCTCCGCTCAGATTCATCGACCCACAACCACCGGGACCGCCGGAGCCGTATCCGAGCAAGCTCAGGAGCTCGAAGTTTCCGCTCGCGCCGGCGTAGCCGGGCGAAAGCGTCCAGGTGGAGCCGGCAACGACGGGGACGTCTGCCACGAGGTGAGCACCGCTTCCGCCTCCCCCGGCCGCGCCTCCGGAGCTCGATCCCCCCTGAGCTCCGTCGACGATGACGTGAGCCCACGTCGCACCTGCGGGCACGGAGACCGCCTGCGTGTACCCGCACGTGGATGGCGTCGATGACACTGGAACGTCTATTGAAGATGAAGACGTGATGCTGAGGGCCGCTTGGAGCGTCTGGTACACCGGATGTGAAAGGGAACCGGCCCGACCCGTTACGTAGACCGTCAACGGTTTCGAGTTGTCCTGCAAGTATGCGGCATCGTTCACGAGGTACTGGAACGACTGATTGTCATCCGATGGATTCGTCCCCACCGTGGCCCAATCCGAATCGTCCGGGGCATTCGCCTGCCGTTGCTGGATTTTCTCCAGGATGGAGG
>DAIQQK010000098.1:0-12283 GCA_036786835.1 Acidimicrobiales bacterium
TTCCCTCAAGCAACTGCACAATCCGGGTGTTCATGCGACAGCCTCATACGGCCCGGTCTCCGTCCCTGCGATAGAGGATCTCTGCGCGATGGGAAGCCCCTTCATCGCGGCGATCTTGACGAAGGGCAAGCAGATCTCGGGAGTGGCGCACCTAGGCAGGTGTCCGAGCGCCCATCAGCAAAGCGCCCTCGAGTTCCTCTACCCCTCGTGTGCGGCAGAGGGATGCCCCTCACAGGCACGGCTGGAGCGCGACCACCGGATCGACTGGTCGAAGTCGCACTTCACGATGTTCGACCTGCTCGACCTTCTGTGCTCGCACCACCACGACCTCAAGACCCGCGAAGACTGGCAGGTTGCCGACGGACGGGGGAAACGACCGTTCGTCCCCCCAGACGACCCTCGGCATCCCCGACATAAGCGCAAAGCCTCTTAGAGCCCGGCGCCATGCCGCCCACCCGGACGGCGCAATTTGGCGCGCCCTGGGAGATCCCGGAACCGAACGTCCGACTGCGCGCTGCAGGTCGCGCTGAAGGTCGCGCTGAAGATCGCGCTGCAGGTCGCGCTTAAAGTCAGCGACAGAAAGTCAATCGCGCGACCTTGAGATGCTTTGTGCGAGACGCTCAGGCGAAGGCTCGCGAGAGCAAGTCCTCTTGCTCGAGCTGGTGCAGAGCAGCGCTGCCGGTGGCGGGGCTGGCGGACTCGATCCGGCTCACGTGGGTGAGCTTGTAGCTCTCGCGCAGAAGGCGGTGGAGCCTGCCGTGCACGAAGGACCAGGCTCCCATGTTCTCCGGCTCTTCCTGCACCCAGATCACCTCCCGGGCATTCGTGTAGCGCTCGAGGACTTCGGACAGAGCGACCTCCGGCCATGGGTAGAGCTGCTCGAGCCGAACCACCGCGACCGCAGAGGGATCGACCCCCGGGGGCGGAAGCTCGCTGCTCCCAGCGCGCAAATGGTCGCGACGTGACATCAGGTCGAACCCGACCTTCCCTGAGCAGAGGAGCACCCGTTGCACGGCGCCGTGCTCGACCGGGTTGGCTGCCGCCGCCCCGCCGGCCGCCCCCGTCGAAGCAGGATCGTCGAGCACGAGGGTCCACGACCCGGACACGAACTCCTCGAGCGCCGAGCGGCTCTGGCGCGCCCTGAGGATCGACTTGGGCGAGAACACGACCAACGGACGGCGCGCAGGCCCGCGCACCTGCGAGCGCAGCAGATGGAAGTACTGAGCCGCAGTGGTCGGTTGGGCGACTCGCATGTTCCCTTCGGCGCACAGGGTCAGGAACCTCTCGATGCGCGCTGAGGAATGCTCCGGGCCCTGTCCCTCGAACCCATGGGGCAGCAGCAGGACGACCCCCGACTTCTGTCCCCACTTGTCCTCCGCGGCCACGAGGAAGTTGTCGATCACGATCTGGGCGCCGTTGGCAAAGTCCCCGAACTGTGCCTCCCATGCCACGAGCGAGTCCGGCGCCTCGACCGAGTACCCGTATTCGAAACCGAGCGCGGCGTACTCCGAGAGCAACGAGTCGATCACCCTGAACCTGCCGATTCCCTCTGGTCGGTCCACTCCGTCGGGGGCGAGGTGTGCCAGCGGTATCCACTCCGCACCCGTCTCGTAGTCGACGAGCACGGCGTGGCGCTGGCTGAACGTTCCCCGGCGGGTGTCCTGCCCGGCCAGTCGCACGTCGGTTCCCTCGAGGAGCATCGACCCGAGCGCCATGGCCTCGCCGAGCGCCCAGTCGACCTGCCCCTCCTCCACCACCTTGTTGCGCTGCTCGAATTGCCGGGCGAGCTTCGGGTGCAACGTGAACCCCTCGGGAACCGCAGTCGCGGCGCGAACGAGTCGCTCGAGCTCTGTTCGCTCGACCCCCGTGAAGACCGCCTGGGACTCGGCAACCGGCGGTGGCGGCGGAGGTAGCGCGGTCGGCTTGGGCGGCGCGGCCTGCCTCGTCTCGTCGAGCGCCGCCTGCAACCGCGCCTGGAAGTCGTCGAGCGCCTGCTCGGCTTCCTCGAGCGTGATGTCCCCCCTTCGCACGAGCGACTCGGTGTATAGCTTTCTCACCGATCGCATTGCGTCGATGATCCGGTACATCCTCGGCTGGGTGTAGCTCGGGTCGTCACCCTCGTTGTGGCCGAACCGCCTGTAGCAGACGAGGTCGATGACGACGTCCTTCTCGAAGGCCTGGCGGAAACCGAACGCAAGCCGCGCTGCGCGCACGCAGGCCTCGGGATCGTCGCCGTTCACGTGGATGATGGGGGCCTGGACCATCTTCGCGACGTCCGTCGGGTAGACCGACGACCGCGCCGACTCGGGGGCGGTCGTGAAACCGAGCTGGTTGTTGATCACGAGGTGGACGGTGCCGCCTGTGCGGTAGCCCGAGAGCTGGGAGAGCTCCAAGGTCTCTGCCACCACTCCCTGACCCGCGAACGCTGCGTCGCCGTGGACGAGCACCGGCAGCACCCCGAACTTCTGCTCGGGCGGCAACTGCTCCTGCTTCGCGCGCGCCATGCCCTCCACCACCGGGTCCACGGCCTCGAGGTGCGAGGGGTTGGCTGCCATCGTGACGACGAGCTGCTTGCCGCTGCGGCCGACGAACTTCCCCACGACTCCCTTGTGGTACTTGACGTCTCCCGAGCCCTGCACCGATTCGGGGTCGAGGTTGCCTTCGAACTCCGCGAATATCTCCCCGTAGGACTTTCCGGCGATGCTCGCGAGCACGTTCAACCGGCCGCGGTGTGCCATGCCCAGCACCGCCTCGGTGATCCCCTCCCCCGCTGCCTCGTCCAGCAGCGCGTCGAGAAGCGGGATCGCGGACTCAGCACCTTCGAGCCCGTATCGCTTCTGACCGACATATCGGGTGTGCAGGAACCGCTCGAAGGCTTCGGCGGCGTTGAGCCGGTCGAGGACGTGACGTTGTTCTTCCTTCGACAGGACGGTGGGCAGGCCTTCAACATGGCTCTGGACCCACTTCTTCTGGGCGGGGTCCTGAATGTGCATGTACTCGATGCCGAGCGTGCGGCAGTAAGCGTCTCGAAGGAGGTCGAGTGCCTCGCCGAGAGTCAGGACGTCGCGCCCCGCAAGCCCGTCGACTACGAACTCGCGCTCCAAGTCCCAGAGTGTGAGACCGTACGTAGTCGGGTCGAGCTCCGGATGAAGCGGCCTCCGCTCGGCGGAGAGCGGGTCGAGGTCGGCGATGAGATGGCCGCGCACCCGGTACATGTTGACCAGGCTCTGCACGTGGACCTGTTTCACCAGCCGTTGGTGGTCGCCGTCGATGGCGTTCACGTCGGGCTGCCACCGGACGGGCTCGTAGGGCACGTCCATCGCCGCGAACACTTCTTCGTAGAAGCCGTGACCACCCGTGAGCCTCTCGGCCACCTCGCCGAGGAACAGCCCCGACTCCGCACCCTGGATGATCCGATGGTCATACGTCGATGTAAGAGTCACCACGGGGCCCACACCCAGAGCGGCGAGGCTCCGGCGGTCCGCAGCCTGGTACTCGGCGGGATATCCGAGCGCTCCGACGCCGACGATGGCGCCCTGCCCGGCCATGAGTCGCGGCACCGACTGCAGGGTGCCGAGGGTGCCCGGGTTGGTGAGGGTGACGGTGGAGCCGACGAAGTCGTCGGGCGACGCCTTGTTGGTGTGGACCTTTCGGATGAGCTCCTCGTAGGCGACGACGAAGGTCCGAAAGTCGAGCGACTCCGCGTCACGGATCACTGGAACGAGGAGCGTCCGCGAACCGTCGGACTTCGTCACGTCGACAGCGAGCCCGAGACCCACGTGCTCGTGACGGACGACTCCCGGCGTGCCCTTGCCGTCGGCGTCCTCGACAAAACTCGAATTGAGCGCCGGCACCGCCTGGAGCGCGCGCACGATCGCAAAGCCGATGAGGTGGGTGAAGCTCGCCTTGGCGCCCGTGGTGAGGGCGAGATGCTGGTTCAGGATCGAGCGGTTCACCTCGAGCAACTTGGCCGGGACGGTCCGGACGCTCGTCGCGGTCGGCACGGAGAGCGAAGCCTCCATGTTCTTCACGATCCGGGCGGCCGCGCCGCGAAGTGGTGAGACCGGCTCGGGGGCGACCGCAGCCTGCGGGACGGCCGTCGGCGCGGTCGTCGTCGGCGCAGTCGGGGTGGCTGAGGCCGGACCAGCAGCTGGTGCTTGTGCGGCTGGGGGAGCCGGCGCCTGCGTCGTCACCGGAGTTGGCGACGAGTCCGGCGCTGTGCCCGCAGCAGCACGCTGGCCGTTGGACGAAAGACCGGGAGGGACATAGTCGGCGAAGAACTCGCGCCAGGATTCGCTGACCGAAGAAGGGTCGGCTCGGTACTGCTCGTACATGTCGTCGACGAGCCAGGCGTTCGGTCCGAACGCGCCCCCCGTCGGCACGTTTGTCGATCGGCGATCGTCGCCTGCCATCGACTGGATCCTACCGGCCTCCCCGAGACCGGCCCCCGGGCGATCCCCTCAGGCGGCGGGGTTGTGCGATGCGAAAGCGGCGATCTCGGACTCGATGGCGAACCACGTCCTCATCTCGTCGGCGAGCACCGTCAATTCGTCTCTCGCAACGAGCTCTCGCAGCCACGTCGGGTTGACTTGGAGGACCGGAAGCGCTCCCTCTCGAGACACCCCGCAGTGCTTGACCACCGGAGTCAGCTCGTGGGACCACGGACCGCCGCATCCCCCACCCGATCCCTCGGAGCTCACCATCGCACCGAGCGCCGCCTCGGCGTCCTCGATGCTCACCCTTGCGCTGACCGAGGAGATGCCGCCCTCTCTCCGATCGATGCCCGCCTCGCTGGCTTTCAAGTTCTCGTACATCGTGCCCTCCCGCCATGTGTCTCGAAGGCTCGTGGATATATCGACCCCAGACCGGACCCTCTTGACGCGAGATGGGCATTCGTTGTGATCTGGCGGGTCGCGTGCCAGCCGACAAGGCTGGGTAGGTGCCGACCAGCTCGAGCGGGCTACACGTGGTGGAGCACGTCCCCAGCCACGGCTTCGATGCAAACGCGCCGGTGGTCGTGCTGGTCCACGGGTCACTCGACCGCGGGACGAGCTTTGCCCGTGTGGTGCGGCGCCTTCACGACTTGCGAGTCGTCACCTATGACCGGCGCGGCTACCACCGCTCGCGTGATTCGGCGATCGGCCCTACCGAAGCGGGGCTGTCGAGACCGAGCGCGAGCCCGAGCGCGAGCGCGTTCGAGTGCCACGTCGCGGACCTGCTCGCGGTGGTCGGGGGAAGGCGCTCCGTGGCGATCGGCCATTCACTCGGTGGAGACGTCGCCCTCGGCGCAGCGCTCGAGGATCCGGGCACAGTCCGTGCAGTCGGCGTCTACGAGCCGCCGCTGCCTTGGACGGATTGGTGGCCCAAGCGCGGCGGTCGAGATCCCTCGGGCGAGGACCCCGCGAAATTCGCCGAGTCGTTCTTCCGCCGGGTGGTGAGCGACGAGGCGTGGGAACGCCTCACCGAGCACGCACGCGAGGAGCGCCGTGCAGACGGAGCTGCGCTAGTCGCGGAGATGGCAGACCTCCGACGCGGACGAGCACCGTTCGACCTCTCGGTCCTCGAGGTGCCGATCGTTCTGGGACGCGGAGAGCGCTCGATCCCGCATCATCGCAGGGCGATCGACGCGTTGAAGCACTCGATTCCCGATGCCGAGGTCTTCGAGATCGCAGGTGCTTCACACGGAGCGCACCTCACTCATCCGGACGCGTTCGCGCAGATGGTTCGAGCGGTGGTGGCTCGAGCGTCCTGAGGGTGAAGCCTCAGGGTCAGGGCTCAGATACCCGCGATCACCCGGAAGATCCCTTGAGCCGAGCTCGAAGCGCCGGATGCGCTCGGGACGGCCGACGGCGACTTCACGTTCGCTGCGGTGATCGTCCCCGCCAGGGTCGAAGGCTGTCCCACGAGGAGCTGGTCGACGACCGGGAGAAGCCCGTTGTTTCCGAGCAAAGGAAGCGGACCGAGCAGCTGGTTCGCAGTTCCGATCAGGCCGCCGTTGCCGGCGCCGCCCGCCGGTGGGGAGGGCGTCCCCCCACCTCCACCGCCACTGCCCCCGCTGCCGCCGCTGCCGCCTCCGCTGCCGGTCGAGCCGTTGCCGCTTCCACCGCCGGATGTGATCGTGCCCGCGGTGCTGGAGGACGTGAGAGTGAAGCCCGCGGCAAGCGCCGCGGTTCCGGTGCCGGCCCCGCTCGCACCGCTAGACCCCGAGCCCTGTGGCGAGGTTCCGGAGCCGCCGCCCTGCGAGCCGGGAGAGGAGGTGTTGCCGTTCTGGGAGCCACCGGCCGGGCTGGTTGCAGGTGCATGGGGGTGGGTCGCGGGATGCCTGTTGGCGAGCAGGTTCCCGCCAGTCGTCGCCGACACGAGCGTCGCGACGAGAGACACCGCGATCACGGCCGCTGCAGGCACCCATGCCCAGCGCCCGATGCGCGACGCAGCCTCCAGGCGGGCGACGGGCGCGGCGACACGTCGAGGCGACTGAACGGGCGCGCGGAGCACGCCCCTGCGGCTGTACAGATCGCGGTCGGCGGCGTCGACCAATTGGCCTGGCTCAGACCCGTCGCTGGGATAGCCCGCAGCTCCCCACGTGAACAGGGGGGCGCCGCCGGCCACGACGCGTTGCATCAGGGCCTCCGCAGCAACGACGGAGGTGAACGGCAGGACGATCACGAATTCGTCACCCCCGATGCGAAACACCATGTCCTCGTCGCGAAGCGCGTCGTAAAAGGACCTCACCAATCCGACGAGAGCCGCATCGCCCGCCGCGTGACCTTCTGTGTCGTTGATCGTCTTCAGGCCGTCGAGGTCCACTGCTACGACAGTCACGTCGTGACCTTGGCGGGATGCAGCGGAGAGGGTTCCTTGAATCGTCTCGTCGAAAGCCCGCCGGTTGCCCACGCCGGTAAGCGCGTCGGTGCGCGACACCCTCTCCAGCCGGGACATGAGCTCTTCGGTAGCGACCGCGGTCACGCGGTCGATGGCGCTGTGCATCTTTACCGGGTCCTCGACACCGGAGGAGGCCAGGGCCACGCGCAGGTGCGACAAGCGCGCGACCATCTCCCCGACCGACCGGTGCGCCTGTCCCCACAGGCGCCCGGCGACGTCGAGGTTCTCGGCGCTCGCCCCCCGCAGATCGTCGAGCACTGCTTCGACGACTCGGCGAGCCCCGGGATCGGGAAGACCAACGTCCGGTGCAGCGCGCTCGATCCAGCGCTTCAGGAGCGCGGCGGTGCCAGGCGGCACCCCACCGGCACTACCAGTTGCCGGTGCGCTCGCGTCGGATTGCATGAATGCCTCCGACTGCGGCATGCGCTCCACCCCCTAGGCCTGGGAAAACACCACTTGCAACGTCCGGATCATCACGCTACGTAGTTGTAACGAACGAGAGGCGCGCGTCTTGCGGGCGAATTTTGGAACTTTGTTGTGCAACCGTCGACGGCTGGCGGAGCCGGCTGGCGTCACTCACTCACTCACTCACTCACTCACTCACTCACTCACTCACTCCCTCCCGGTAGCCGGGAGCCCGAGGACGCGTTCGGCGATGATGTCCCGCTGCACCTCCGAAGTGCCTCCACCGATCGTGAGAGCCCTAGAGAACAGATACCCCTTCGCCCACACGATCGGCGGCCACTCGGCGCCGTCTTTGCTCCACGTTCCCGAGCGCTCCGGGCGGCCCGCCGGTGGCGTGGGGGTCGCCGAGGTCTCTGGGGCCGCGGGCGAAGTCGACCGCAGACCTTGCGACGGTCCGGCGTCGGCGAGCAGCCCCCAGGGTCCGGCGAGCTCCATCGCGAGCTCCATCACCCGCTGGCCGTGATCGTCGGCGAGCGCCTTCCTCACCGAGGCCTCGGGGCCGGGCGCGCGTCCCGAGAGCGCCGCTCCGATTGTGCGCAACCGTATGAGCCGCAGGATCTCGCTCTCGGCCCACGTACGCGCCAAACGGTCGCGAAGCTGCGGGCCGACGTCGGTGCCGCTTCTTCGCACGAGGCTCACGAGGTCGTCGGCGGTGGGACCCTGACCCCACAACGCACCTTCACCGGAGAGAGAGACGCGCTCGTTGCCCAAAGTGACCTTGGCGAGGGCCCAACCTTCGTTCACCTCTCCGACCAGATTCTCCGCTGGAATTCGAGCTCCGTCAAAGAACACCTCGTTGAAGGTGTGGTCACCCGTCATGTCGACGATCGCTCGCACCTCGACCCCCGGAGCGTCCATGGGGCAAATGAAGTACGAGATGCCGCGGTGCTTCTGCGCATCGGGGTCGGTGCGCGCCAAGAGGATCCCGAATGCAGCCTGGTGCGCGAAAGAGGTCCAAACCTTCTGTCCCTCGATCACCCACTCGTCTCCGTCCCTGACGGCGCGTGTCGAAAGCGAGGCGAGGTCGGAGCCGGCTCCGGGCTCGCTGAAGAGCTGGCACCAAAGTTCCTCGCCGGCGAGCAGCGGAAAGATGTAGCGCTGCTTCTGCTCCTCGGTGCCGGCCTGGATGATCGTGGGACCCGCCCAGCCGATCCCGATCTGGTTGGAGGGACGTCGCACCCCCGAGCGGCGCAGCTCGTCGTCGATCACGAGCTGCTCGACGGCGTCGGCCCCGAGCCCCCAAGGACGGGGCCAATGAGGGGCGACATAGCCTCCTTCGGCCAGGTCCCGGGGGGACGGCGAAGGGTGCTCGGCCAGCCAGCGGCGCAACTGCTGCCGGGCGGGATGGTCGTTTCCGGGGATGGACAGGTCCACCGCGGTGAGCGTAGAACCTGACCGCGGAGCCAGTCGTCCCAAATGGGGCGACAGCCGGCCACGGCCTAGGCTTGCTCGATGCTCACCGACTGGAACTTCGCCGACGTCTGGGAAGTTGTGGCGAACATGTTCGGGAACGCCCCCGCCCTCGTCCACGGCCAGAGGGTGGTCTCGTGGTCGGAGCTGGACGAGCGAGCGAACGGCCTGGCGCAGTGGCTGCTCGACCTGGGGGTGCAGCACCAGGACAAAGTGGCTCAGTACCTCTACAACTGCCCCGAGTACCTCGAGTCGATGTTCGCCTCGTTCAAGGTGGGCCTCGTTCCGGTGAACACGAACTACCGGTACGCCGACGACGAGCTCGTGTACCTCTGGGAGAACGCCGACGCCGTCGTGGTCGTCTTCCACGGCACGTTCGCCGAGCGCCTCGAGCACGTGCGCCACCGGGTCCCGAGGGTCCGAGGATGGCTCTGGGTCGACGACGGGAGCTGTCCGTGTCCGCAGTGGGCGACGCCCTACGAGGACGCTGCGGCGCGCTCGACTGTCCGCGGTGCGGACGAGGATGGCGCGGCCCGAGGCGGCGCGGTCCGAGGCCGCGCGGACCGAGCAGCGGGAAAGGGCCGTGCAGCGGTCACCGCCCCATGGGAGAGAAGCGGGGACGACCTCCTCATGCTCTACACGGGAGGCACGACTGGCATGCCCAAGGGCGTCATGTGGCGCCAGGACGACCTCTTCGCCCGGCTGAACGCCGGGAACCTCATCCAGGTGCCCGAGAACGGAGGGCTCGAAGCCGTGCAGCGCACGCTCGTCGGACCGGGTCCGATACTGCTGCCGGCCTGTCCGCTCATGCACGGAACCGGGATGTTCACCTCGATGGGCACTCTCTCAAGCGGCGGTTGCGTCGTCACGCTCACAGAGAGGCACTTCGATCCCGAGAGACTCCTCGACACGGCCGACGAGCGGAACGTGAACGTCACCGTGATAGTGGGCGACGCGTTCGCCAAGCCGATACTCGGGGCTCTTGACGCGCACCCCGGCCGATGGCACCTGAACACCCTGATCGGCATGATCTCCTCGGGAGTCATGTGGAGCGAGGAGACCAAGCTCGGCCTGCTCCACCACCGCCCTTCGATGATGCTGATCGACGCCTTCTCGTCGTCCGAGGCCCTCGGAATGGGGACCTCTGTGTCGAGTGGCGCATCCGCACAGCACACAGCCCATTTCAAGCTCGGACCCGACGTGCGGGTGATCGACCCCGAGTCCGAGAAGGAAGTCATGGCCGGGTCGGGAGAAGTGGGGGTGCTGGCGCTCGGAGGCCGCAACCCGCTCGGTTACTACAAGGACGAGGAGAAGTCGGCGGCGACGTTCAAGTCGATCGACGGAGTGAGGTATTCGATACCTGGTGACTTCGCGACCGTCGAGGAAGACGGCTCGATCCAGTTGCTCGGGAGAGGCTCTGTCGTGATCAATTCCGGCGGGGAGAAGGTGTTCCCCGAAGAGGTCGAGGAGACGCTCAAGCGACATCCGTCGGTGTTTGATGCGGTGGTGGTCGGGGTCCCCGACGAACGTTTCGGCGAGGCGGTCGTGGCTGTGGTCCAGCTCCGAGAGCGAACTAGCACGGACGAGCAGGAGCTCATTCAACACACCAAGCAGCATCTGGCGGGCTTCAAGGCGCCGAAACACGTGCGTTTCGTCGACAGCATCGGCCGCTCGCCGGCTGGGAAGGTCGACTACTCGCGCCATCGCTCCGAGGCAGCGCAATGGCTGTCCCAGGTCGCTTCGGAGCGGGTCCTCTCGTGAAGGGGGTGATCCTGGCGGGGGGAACCGGGACCCGCCTCCACCCGCTCACCAGAATCACGAACAAGCACCTCTTGCCGATATACGACCGGCCGATGATCAGCTATGCCATCGAAGCCCTCGTGCTGGCAGGGATCACAGAGGTCATGCTCGTCACCGGAGGTACTCATGCAGGGGAGTTCCTGCGGCTGCTCGGGAACGGTCACGAGCACGGTCTCGAGCGGCTCTCCTACTCCTACCAGGATCGACCCGGGGGGATCGCCGAGGCGCTCGGGCTGGCCGAGCGCTTCGCGAGCGACGAGCCCGTGCTCGTCATGCTCGGGGACAACATCGTCGAACGCACCTTCCGCCCGACAGTCGAGCGCTTTGCAGCACAGGGATCCGGGGCGCGCATCGTGCTCACGTCGGAGGAGGACCCGATGCACCTGCGCCACCTCGGTGTGCCGGAGTTCGACGAGGACGAGCGCATCGTCCGGATATTCGAGAAGCCCGACGAGCCTCCAAGCCGCTACGCCGTGACCGGGATCTACTGCTACGACCCCGACGTGTTCAGGGTCATCGGCACCCTCGAGCCCTCGGGGCGCGGTGAGCTCGAGATCACGGACGTCAACAACTACTACGTCGGGTTGCGGACGCTCGAGTACGACGTGCTGGAAGGCTTCTGGGGAGACGCCGGCGAATCGATCGACGCGTACTACGCGGTCAACGACTTCGTGCGACAGAACGGCGCGAACAAGGGCTGAGAGCTCTCGGGGTTGCCTTCAGTCGGGAGTCGGGAGTCGGGAGTCGGGAGGCGAGAGCCTCAGTCGGCGTGCAGCCCCGTCAAGAATGCTCAGGTCTCCAGGAAGCGACGGATGGCGAGGGCGGAACCCGCCGTGCCCACCACGAGCCCGATTATCACCACGACGATGTTCGTCACCAGCACCTCGGCCCCGGGCATCCGCATCTGGGTGAAGACGTTGCCGGTCGTGCTGTTGCCGAGGGCGTTCAGCACCAGGTGCAGACCGAACACCGCGAGGGCGGCGACGAGCGCACCTGCGACTCCCTGCACGAGACCTTCGAACATGAACGGGACCCGGATGAACCAGTTGGTGGCGCCGACCAGCTTCATCACCGAGACCTCGCGTCGTCGCGCGAAGATCGCGAGGCGAATGGTGTTCAGGATCAACACGGATGCCGACAGCAGCAGGATCACCGCGACTATGAGGAACACCCACTGCAGGATGTTCGTCACCTGCTCCATGTTCCGCAGCGCCTGGCTGGGATAGGCCACCTGGTCGACTCCGGGTTTCCCGTTGAACTGAGAGAAGATGTTCTGCGCGTAGCTGGGGTTGGTCAAAGAGCAGCGCAGCGACGACGGCACCGTCGCCACAGTGAGCACCTGCGACTCGTCCGACGGGAGAAGCTTCTTCGCCTCGTTGTAGTCGTAGCGCTGCGAGTAGTAGGTGCAGGACTTCGCCCACTGAGTCTGCAGGAGCTGCTGGTCGATCGCCTTCTCCTGAGCCGCCGGTATCCCCGGGGTGAGGAAGACGTCCACGTTCACACCGTGCTGCCACTGCGTCGTGGCGTGCGCGATCCCCTGCCGAAGGAGCATCGCCGCGCCGACGAGAGAGAGCGACACGGCGACGGTCAGGATCGCCGCAATCGTCATGAGGCGATTGCGCCATAGGTTGGAGGCAGTCTCGCGAGCGACGTACTCGACGTTCGCAGGCATCGGTCTTAGGTGCTCCTCATGTTTCTCAAGTCCCGTAGCCGTAGACGCCGCGGG
>DAIQQK010000099.1:0-12244 GCA_036786835.1 Acidimicrobiales bacterium
ACCGGGTGGGGGGTATCCAGCGGGAGGTGGTTGCCATGGAGTCCCGACCGGAGGTGAGGGTTGAGTCGCCGGGTTGCCCCATGGGTCAGCAGACGGCGGAGGCGGCGCCGACGGCGGAGCCGGCTGCGTCGGCGGGACGAGCCCCTCCGAAGCGGTCTCTTCGTCGTCGGGCATCCGGTCAGATTACGTCCGTCTCCCACGCGTCTGTGAGCGCCCCCGGATTCGATGTGCGTTTCCTGTGAAGAGCTTGGAGCGTGAGGCTGGGACGACGTCACGATGCGAGCTGAGCTGCCGCTATGAGGTGCTCGACCAATTCGCTCGCGCTCGTGCGAGCGTTCGCACCGCTCGTCGAGGGCATGACGTAGACCGGCCGTCCCCCGAGCCTCTCTGGCTGTGCCCCGGCCTTCGCTCGAGAATCGACGGCCGCTCGCCAACCCGATAGGCCGACCATGCACAACGCCTTCGGCTTCAACCAATTGGCCAGTCGTTCGATCCGCTCGATGCCGTGTCTGTACTCGTCAGCCGCGATCTCCGAAGCGCTCGTCGTGGCTCTCTTCACGAGGTCGGTCATACCGATCCCGTGGGCCTCGAGTGCATGGCGTGGGTCGCGATCGCGGGTCACCAAACGTGCCCCGAGGGCCGCGGGCCAGAAGCGGTTGCCGGGGCGCGCGTAGCCGACACCCGCGCCGGCGGCGAAGAGGCTCGGGTTGAGACCCACGACGAGAAGCTTCATTCGAGGTCCGACGTAGTCCGGAAGCGTCCGGATCCTGAGTGCTCGCGCTCGGACGACCTCTCGGTCGACCTCCATCGTCTCGACCTCGAAGCCCGCGCCGGTCAGAACATCGCGAAACCTCTCCGGCTCCCAAGCACAGAAGAACCTTCCCCCGACGTCGTCAGAGGGGAGCGCGTCCCCCTCGTAGTCGCCAACGAGGACCTGCAAGTCGATTGGTGCCCCCTCCACGAGAGACCGGTGCAGTTCAGCGAGGGCCAGGGGAAGGCGCACCGCGGGCACGTGCAAGTAGCTCATGTTCGCCCATCCGCCGCTCAGGCTGCGGCTTTTGAACGGCAGAGCTTCGAGGTCTCCCTGAACCAATGAAGCGGTCGGGGCGACCTCTCGGCACTGGTCGAGCATGGTGCGAGCGGCGTCGATGCCGATCACCGGCTGGCCGACCTCGCAGATGTAGCGCCCAGCCCCGCATCCGAGGTCGACTCGCAGTCCGCCGGGCACGACGCGCTTCGAAAAGGCACGGGCATGATCGCTTCGTACCGGCCGGCGGCGCGCCGCCCAATCGGCTCCGCGAGTCTCGTAGACGTCGACCGTGGCCTTGTGCATGCTCCTATTCGGCTAGACCGACCGGAGTCCCGTCGACGATCTGGTCGAGGTACTCCGAGAGCCCGTATCCCTTGCGCCCGTCGTCGAGGGTCCATTCGGTCAGGCCTTCTGAGATCCTGGTCAGAAGCTCTGAGCCTGTGGGATCGGTCCTCCGATTCCGCAGGGGTACCAGGTTGAGCACTCGGCCGCTCACGTGCCAGGTCTGGCCTTCTGCTTGGAGCTGGGCGTCTATCGACCTGTGGTAGTTGTCCTCGTCCCAAGTGGAGGTGATGCGAAAACCGTCACAGACGCGCATTGTCCCGTCCGTCCAGACGAATCCGCTTCGGATCCCTTCTCCTTCGCGCCTCGCGATTCGCGAGCCCATGAAGCCGAAGTCGTGTCCGAAGTTGGCGGTGAGCCACCGGTAGTACCACGGCGCCTGCCAGTAGCGAGGTCCCCAGCTGTGATCGCGAAGCCCGTGACCGTTCAGATCGAAATGCTGGTCGGCGACGAGCATGGTTCCCGAGGCAGACACGAGTTGTTCGTAGTGTCCTCGGGCGAACTCCTCTCCGGGACGCTCGGTGGGGGCGTCCGGCTCTCCCCCGAACATCGCCGAGCAGCTTTTGTAGACGAGATCCACCGAGCACGACACGTGGGGGTTCGAGCTGAAGGCGCTGCGAGGGTCTGCCATCTGGAGCGGGTCTTCGAGGAGGACGACCGGTCCGGCGTAGGAGACGTGGAGTTCCTCGAAGGGCTCGACGACAGAGAACCGCATTCCCGCCGCGTCGAATGCGTCGTTGGTCGTGATCTTGGGGCGCCTGAACATGAAGGCGACCCGGCCGTCGGGAAGCCATATGCAGGCGGTCATCTCCCCGGTGCCCTCGTTCGCCCGGTTGCCGAGGCGGAAGAACCCGCCGACGCGCTTCGACGGGTCATAGACGTTGAAGTACATGGACTCGTTGAAATTGGGCTCCGGGCCCAATTCGTGCATGTACTCGTCGGCCGGTTCGAGGCGGAGTCCTATGGCTTCGAGCATACGGGATAGCCGCTATTTAGGCTTCGGGAATGGAAGTCGAAGAGCTGGCTGAGCAGCTGCGCTCCGAGCTCGTCCCGCTGCTCGGGGACGAGGTCGAAGTTTGCGGCTTGCAGCGACTCCCCGGAGGTGCGTCGCGTGAGACGTGGGTATTCGAGGCGAAACGCCCCGACGATGTCGCAGTTCGCCTCGTGCTACGCCGAGACCCGGTGGGAGCACCTGCTTCGGGTCTGAGGTTGGAAGCAGGCTTGATCGAAGCTGCGCGGGTCGTCGGTGTGCCTGTTCCGACGCTGGTCGCATCTGGTGACGAGAGCTCGCGCCTTGGTAGCGCCTTCATGGTGGTCGAGCACGTCGAAGGTGAGACCATCCCTCGCCGCATCCTGCGCGACGAAACGCTCGCCGAGGTCCGCGGTTCGCTTGCCGAAGGCTGCGGGTCGGCTCTCGCCGCGATCCATCGCATCCCCGTCTCGTCGGTTCCCGATCTCCCCGGCGGTGACCCGCTCGACCAGCTCCGAGCGCTCTTCGATCGCATGGAGCAGTCCCATCCTGCGTTCGAGCTCGCGTTCCGTTGGCTCGCGACGAGCAGGCCGCCTCGCTCGGGCGAGTCGGTCGTGCACGGGGATTTCCGCAACGGGAACTTGATCATCGGTCGGGACGGCATACGCGCTGTGCTCGACTGGGAGCTCGCGCACTTGGGTGATCCGATCGAGGACCTAGGTTGGCTCTGCGTGAAGGCATGGAGGTTCGGCTCGCCGCTCGAGGTCGGAGGTTTCGGGTCGGTGGAGCAGCTCACCTCTGCCTACGAGCGTGCCGGAGGGGTGCGCGTCGACAGGGAGTCGCTTCGGTGGTGGGAGGTATTCGGGACCTTGCGATGGGGCGTCATATGCATAGTGCAGGCACTCACCCACCTATCGGGGGCCCTGCGATCGGTCGAGCTGGCAGCGATAGGACGGCGTGTCTGCGAGGTCGAGTGGGATCTTCTGGAGATCTTGCCGTGACTCTCGCCGAGAAAGGTGGCTGGCGCGGCTACGAACCGAACGACGTTCCCACGGCCGCGGAGCTTCTCGAGGCAGTGCGCGAGTTCCTGGAGTCCGACGTCTTGTCTCACACAGAAGGCAGGGTTCGCTTTCACACCCGAGTTGCGATCAACGTTCTCGGGATGGTCCTCCGAGAGCTCGATCTAGGGCCGTCGCTCGCAGCCGCGCATGCCGAACGGCTGAGGCTCCTCGGGTTCGCCACCGACTCGGAGCTGGCTCGGGCCATCCGAGAGGGTGCTCTGGATCACCGCCTCGGGGAGGTACGGGAGGCGGTGCGTGCAACCGTGGCCGACAAGCTCGCGGTCTCTCATCCCGGCTACGAATAGTGACGGCGATACCGGCCACTCGACGAGCGGTCGTGTGGGACGTCAGAGAAGTGGGACGTCAGGGAATTCGCACGTCGTGGTGCTCCAGAGCTGATCGGCGCTCGTAGTCGTTCAAGTCGTCGCGCGCCACCGGGACCACGAGGCTCCAGTGCCGGCCCACCGGGCAGCGCTGGAACCTGGCCCACCCGAGACGAACCGACTTGAGCGATCCCCCCCGGTATCCAGAGCGTCGTGAAGAGATGACCCTCACGACAACGCACCACGACGTTTCCCGCGACACCGTAGCCACGCCGTCTGATCGCGAGTGCCTCGACCAATGCGCCTGCAAGTGCCAAAGCGAGGCCGAACCGGCGCTTCCTGCGACGTTTGCTGCTCGTCGCGGCTTCGGGTTCCGAGTTCTCCGACTGGGTGTGCGAGCCCAATGAAGTCAGCTCCTCAGCTTCCTTTGAAGTGCGCTTCTTGCCCTTCGAGCATCGCTCGTACTCCCTCGACCGCGTCCGATGTGCCTGCGAGTGCAGCCTGCTGTTGGAGCTCGTGGGCCATCGCGCTTCGGGCGGCCTCGACGAGTCCCGCACGCAGGGTCGCCCGTGTCGCGGAGACTGCCAGCGGGGCGCCCGCGCCGACCTGTCGGGCGAGCTCCAGCGCGACGGCGACCTCCGATCCTTCGGGGACCACTCTTTCAGCCAGCCCGATCCGAAGGGCTTCCTGTGCTTCGACTCTGCGGCCTGTGAGGAAGAGCTCGGCCGACATCCCGGGACCGACGTAGCGGGGAAGGGTGAGTGTCATGGCGAACCCCGGGTGGATTCCCAGACGAACGAAGTTCGCCTGGAACCATCCCCGTGCGCCCAGGACCCTCAAGTCGCATGCGAGGGCCAGTCCGAATCCTGCACCCACCGTCGCACCCTGCACCGCTGCGACCAGGGGGACCGGGCAGCCGAACACGCGGACGGCCTGGAGATAGAACGCTCCTGTTCGCGCCTCGAAGCCTCCGGAATCGGTGGGGTCCGGTGCGTCGCCCGCACGGAAGTTCGCTCCGGCGCAGAACGACCGACCCTCGGAGCACAGGACGGCCGCTCGGGCGTTACCAGCGAGTCCGTCGAGTGCGTCTGCGAGGGACCTGAGCGTCGGTTCGGTCAGGAGGTTGTGCGGTGGGCGGCGCAACGTGACAGTGGCCACGTCTGCGTCGAAGTCCACCGTGACAGCGGGGCCTTCTGAACCGTGCCTCAAGATCGTTCCCCTGACGCGTCGACACGACGAGAACCGTGTTCGCCTTCGGACATGTCGGCGCACCATAGCCTTGGGCCATGGGGCTCACGATCGCCGGGGGGAAGGGGTCGAGCCCTGGGCAATCGGAGGTGCTAGGGGGGCGCAGGTGGGCGGTCCTCGCCGTGCTCTGCGTGAGCCTTCTGCTGGTGAGCTTGGACAACACCATCCTGAACGTGGCTCTGCCTTCCATCGTCCGGGACATGCACGCCTCGACCACCGAGCTCCAGTGGATCGTCGACGCGTACGCCATCGTGTTCGCAGGCCTTCTCCTCGTGCTCGGCAGCATCGGCGACCGCATCGGAAGGAAGCGTGTCTTCGTGGTGGGGCTCGTCCTTTTCGCGATGGGCTCGGCTGCCTCGGCGTTCAGTCGCTCGCCTGACGCCCTGATCGCTTCACGCGCCTTCATGGGTATAGGCGGCGCCGCGATCATGCCGTCCACCTTGTCGATCCTGACACACGTCTTCACGCAGGACGACGAGAGGGCCCGCGCCATCGGGATCTGGTCGGGAACGACAGGGATAGGTGTGTCGATAGGGCCCATAGTGGGCGGCTGGTTGCTGGCCCACTACTGGTGGGGCTCGGTGTTCCTGGTGAACGTTCCCATTGCTGCAATCGGTCTTGCAGCTTCGTTGTGGTTGGTGCCTGACTCGAAGAACCCGCACAGCCTCCGTCCGGATCCGGTCGGTTCGGTGCTTTCGGTCGTGGGAATGGGACTGCTCCTGTGGGGAGTCATCGAAGCGCCTACCCGCTCGTGGTCGTCGCCTCTGATCATCGGCGCTCTCTTGGCCGCCATGGTTGTGCTCGCGATCTTCGCGGTGTGGGAACTGCGTTCGAGCCACCCGATGCTCGACCTCTCGTTCTTCACCTCGCGACGCTTCAGCGCCGCGATCAGCTCCATGTCACTCGTGGTCTTCTCGTTGTTCGGAGGCCTGTTCCTCTTGACCCAGTACCTGCAGTTCTCCCTGGGTTACAGCGCGCTTCAGGCCGGATTGAGAATCGGGCCGATTGCCCTCACCATCCTCGTGGTGGCTCCTGCTTCCAGTCTCTTGGTGCGCTGGTTGGGAACAAAGGTCGTAGTCGCCACGGGCATGGTCTCGATCAGTGTCGGCTTCGGACTGTTGTCCCGCACCACCGTCGCAGGGTCCTATGTCGACGCGCTCCCGGGGCTCTTCCTGCTGGGGATCGGAACTGGGCTCGCTCTCGCTCCGTCTACGGAGTCGGTCATGGGGTCGTTGCCGGCCGAACGTACCGGTGTCGGATCGGCGACCAACGGCACCGCGCTCCAGCTCGGTGGCGCTCTGGGAGTAGGCGTGCTCGGCAGCCTGCTGGCGGGGCGCTACCAGGGAGTGCTGCATCCGGTTCTCGCTCACCAGAGCATTCCGGGGACCGTCCTCTCGACGATCAACGGGTCGCTCGGAGGAGCGCTCGCGGTCGCAGCTCACTTGGGTGGATCGAGGGGCAACGCCTTGGCAGCGCTCGCTCGGCACGCCTTCGTGAGCGGAGCCGACATCGCGGAAGTCGTGGGAGCGTCGGTGGTGGGAGCGGGCGCCCTCATTGCCTTGTGCGTGCTCCCGAACCGCGCGACTCCTAAGGCGCGCCGATCCTGAACACCGGATGCTCGGGGGCGATCCTCCTCATCTCGTCGTCGGAGGAGCTCGGGCCCACGCCGTCGAAGAAGACTCCGACCTCACTCTTCCAACGCCTCAGGTAGGCGCGAAGGATCTCGGGCTTCTCCTCGTCCGACAGCTCGACTGCGATGAACGGCTCCGTGTTCTTGCCGAGGAGGAGCTCACCACCTCCTACGACGCGCATGTTGCGCACCCATTGGGTCTCGCCCCTCGGCGCGACCAGATAGCGCTCACCTTCGAGGCTGAGGAGGTTGACCGGGGTGCTGCGCCATTCGCCGGTCTTTCGACCTCGAACCCTCAGCACTCGAGATCCCATGACGCTGAGGCCGAGTCTCGTCGCGAACGCGACAAGACCGTTGAAGACGTGCAAGGTGAACCATCCAGGCTTCTTGTAGTGCGGCATTCCCCATGCTCTCTTTCGAGATCGTCGTACGCCAAATCGATCGTGTGGCCCTGCGATCGTCTCGGTCTGCCCAGGAGGCTCTCGGCACAGATCCCCCAAAAGGTTCTGTACCGTGTCTTCTATGCGTCTCGTGTCGTTCAACTCACTCGACCACGATCGCGCTGGCGGGAAGGAGCCGCGTGCGGGCGTGATCGACGGTTCTGAGATCGTCGACCTAACGGACCCGGAGATCGGGTTGCCCGGTGACATGTGCGAACTGCTCGCATCGGGTCCGGAAGCTCTCGAGCGGGTGAGCACCGCCCCGAGAACGGGTGCCCGCCGCCTTGCTCTGGGGTCGGTGAGGCTGCTCGCCCCGGTTCCTCGTCCCCCCAAGGTGCTCGCGATCGGGTTGAACTACCGCAGGCACGTCGCAGAGATGGGGGTCGAGGTACCCGAGCACCAGGTGTGGTTCAACAAGCAGCGCACCTGCGTAGTCGGGACCGGGCATTCCATCGACCTTCCGCGAGTGTCGGAGCTACTCGACTACGAGGGCGAGCTCGCTTTCGTCATCGGCCGTCGCTGCCGTCACGTCAGCAAGGAGGATGCCCCGAACGTCGTCGCCGGGTTCACGATCATGAACGACGTGAGCGTGCGCGACTGGCAGTGGCGGACACCCACCTGGACGATGGGAAAGTCGTTCGACACCCACGGTCCTCTTGGACCGTGGCTCGTGACCGGTGACGAGCTCGGTGACCCACACCGGCTCAGGATTCGAACATGGGTCGGAGACGAGCTCCGCCAGGACGGTTCGACCGACGACATGATCTTCAGTTGTTGGGACATGGTCGAGCACTTGTCGACAGCGTTCACCCTCGAGCCCGGTGACGTGATCTCCACGGGTACGCCGGCGGGAGTAGCTGCAGGGTTCGACCCACCTCGTTGGCTGCGCGAGGGAGATCACGTCCGGATCGAGATCGAGTCGATAGGCGTCCTCGAGAACCAGGTGGTGGCCGAACCCGAGGCGAGATGAGCGCCGCCGACGCGCAGAAGTCGCTCAAGGTGACGCGCAGCCTCTCCATCCCGGCCGACGAGCTGCGATGGCGTTTCACCACGAGCGGTGGCCCTGGCGGCCAGCACGCCAATCGCTCGAGCACGCGGGTCGAGGTCCGTTTCGACATCGAGAATTCCGAGGCCCTAGGACCACGTCAGAGGGCCCGTCTGCTCGACCGTATCGGTCCCACGCTCACGGTCACTGCAGGCGAAGAGCGCTCGCAGGCGCGAAATCGCGAGGTTGCCTTACGGCGTCTCGGAGGTCGTCTGCAGGAGGCGCTTCGCGTCGAGCGTCCGCGCGTGCCGACTCGTCCTTCCAAAGCAGCGAAAGCCAGACGACTCGACGAAAAGAGGCGCCGTTCTGCCCGAAAGCGAGAACGCGCCTTCAACTCCGAGGACGGCACATAGGAGGTCAGCCGGTTGTTCGGGACCTTCGGCCCTTCCCCGTGCGGCAACGAAAAGCCATGCTGGGTCTGGGATCAGAAAGGTGCAAGCCGATCGGATCCCTGGGGTGCGTCCGGAGTGCCGCCCACCTGGGACGTACTTCCCAGGCTGCCTCCGGCGGGATCACGGTCCTAGCGACCGTTCTGCGGAACCCGCCGGGGGTGGCCATCTTTTCTGCCTCTTCGCACCCGCGTGTCCGATTTCAGGGGAAGTGCACGCGTAGAGAACGCAGTCAAGAAGCGCAGTCGCGGCAGATCGAGCCCGAGGCGTCGGCGAGCTGTGCACGCTTTCTGACGAGGAAGCACGACCGGCAAACGAACTCGTCCTCGTGACACGGAGCGACCTCGGGCCCGTCCGTCGACGGCATGTGGAGGGCGATCAAGGGACCTGTCAGGGAGTCGCCTTCAGGCTCGGGCTCGTCCGGTTCCACCGCGGCTTCCGCATCTCCAGCCAGCCGCTCGGCGAGGATCCGGTCGAGGCTCTCCTCGAGGTCCTCCAGCTCCGTCACCTCGAGATCGTCCATCTCATCCAGATCGTCGGACTCCTCGGGTCGCAAGCCGTTTCCGTCGACGGTCACGAATTGAGTCCCCTGGGGCGCCATTCGCAGCTGCGAGGCGGAGGCGCCGTCGAGACTGCCGATGTCCTCGTCGTCCTGGCCATCGGCGCTGTGGACCAGGTCGTCGAGGGTGAGCTCCAGCACGACCTCGTCGACATCCTCCTCGGCGACCCCGTCGCTGTCGAGATCCTCCTCGAGCAGGTTGTCGTCGTCTCGTTCGCCGAGAGCGAGCTCTTCGGGAGGCTCGAGATCCAGCTCTCCTTCGGTGAAGTGATCCTCGGGCCTCTCGCTGTCCTCGACGAGCCTCATCGGTGAACCCCTATCGCCGGCGGAGGCGCCTGACGGGAGCCAAACGAAGCCCGGGCCGGGCGGAACCGCTTCCTGCTCAAAGCATCGGACGCAACCGACGTCTTATCAAGGGGCAATTTCCCCGATTCCCCCTGGTTCCGGGTGCAGAATCCGGTGGTGCACATCCCCGCCAAGGTCGACTACGGAATGCGAGCCGTGCTGGCTCTGGCGGAGAAGGGGGACCCTGCGACCGCCGAGGAGCTTGCCGAAGACCAGGGACTTCCTCCGAAGTTCCTGGGGGCGATCCTGAACGATCTACGACGATCCGGCCTGGTCGCGAGCAGGAGGGGCTCGGAAGGGGGATACCGACTCGCGCGGCCCGCCGACGAGATCACCGTCGCCGACGTGATGCGGGCTCTCGACGGCCCGCTGGCAGAGGTGAGGGGCCTCAGGCCCGAGGCCACCCACTACGCCGGAGCCGCCGAGCACCTCCAGGAAGTGTGGGTGGCCGTGCGCGCGGGGCTGAGACAGGTTCTGGACAAGGTGACCCTCGACGACATAGTGCGTGGAAAGTTGCCGAGATCGGTTGCCAGGCTCATCGAGGATCCCGAGGCATGGGCGCCGCGCGCCTGATCTCCGCCCGTGTCAGGCCCGGACTCAAGCGGGGTGGACCTGGCCTTCGGCTGCGGAGGCTCGCCTGATGCGCGAAGGGCTCCAAACCTCGTCGAGGAAGTCGGCGATCTGTTCGGTAAGCCGGTCGGGTGTCACGCGCAGCTCGAAGATCGAGTGGGCCTCGAGCAGCCGGGCGTGGGGGAGTTGACGAGTCAAGTGGTCGGCGTCGGTGAACGGGTGGATGAAGTCGACTTTGTGTCCGATCACGAGTGCGGGAGCCTCGATGGCATGACGCTCCTCGTAGGTGGGCGTGATCGGTCCGACCAGCATTCCGTGCAGGACGGCGGCGGACTCCTCCGGCTCCAGACTGAGAGTGTTGACGAAGCTGTCTAGAGCGCCGATGCGGGTGCGCGGGATGCGGCGTGCAACTTTGGCAACAGCCCGAGCGACAGTTGCCGCGTAGTGAACTCCCAGCAGCATGGGCAGGAAGATCAGGGCCGCTCCCGGAACCGCCCATTCCAGCACTGGCATCTCGACGACCAACCCCCGAACTCGGCTGGGGGCTTTCACCGCGACCTGCAGGGTTACGTTCGCTCCTAGCGAGACCCCTCCGACCACTGCCTCGTCCAGCCCGAGCTCGTCGAGCAGAGCCACTACGTAATTGGCGTAAGAGTCCATTCGGTGGGCCGAGGCGTGTCGCGGCTTGTCGGAGCGCCCGTGGCCGGGAAGGTCGAGCAGGATCACCTTGTTGCCGCGTTCGGCGAGGTCGTCTGCCAGGCGCCGGTTCATCTGGGCGTCCAGAAGCAAGCCGTGGAGGAACACCAGCACTCGCTGACCCGTGCCGTGGACCTCGTAAGCGAGGTGCAGCCCCTCGAACTCGAACCAGCCTTCCGTGAAGGGCTTTCGGTCGAGCATCTCCGAGAGTTTCTGGAACCTTCCCTTGCTGCGAAGCTCTGACTGGTCCACGTCGGCGTCGCCGGTGCCCGAACCTTCTCGTTCCGAAATACTCGATGTGGTGGACTTACCGCTCTCGGCGCTCGACACGGTCACGTCTGGAAGATACCCGACGGAGCGGCCTCACGCGGGCCGCCGCGTCAAGCGATCTGCCGTCGAAGCGGGCGCCGGCGTCTGCGCTGTGCGGGCTGGAAGCGTCCCAAGAGGACTCCACCGGCAAGGACCACCGTCGATGCGGCCGCCGTCAGAGCGGCGGCGGCCCCTGTGGGAAACCGCAGGCCGGCGAGGTGAGCCACCCAAAACGCCACGTCGACGAAGGCCCCGGTGACGAGCACCCAGATGGCCGCGCTGCGCAGTCTGAAGGAGGCGCAGTAGGCCAAGACGGCCCCCAGGAGTATCAGCGCGTAGCCGATTCCGAAGAGGTGCCTGAGCTGGGGAAGCACCGAGCCGCCGTTTCCGTGCAGCTTCGGTGCTCCCCAGACCAGGATCTGGACCGCCACCGCCAGTACGACCATCGCCGCCAGCCATATCCGGGCCGCGACGCGATTGCCGATGACCGAGAAGACCATGGCCGCTGTGCGTGACGCAGCCGCCGCCATCAGAGCAATTGTAGGACGACCAGTCGGCTTACCTCATACGAGGCCCAACTCGGAGGCGCACGCAGGCCATTGTCCCCAGCCGCTTGCTGCCTGGAGCTGCTGGGCTGCTTGGTCCTGGGTCGCCGCAGGGGCGTCCGACGGCAACCCGGAGTATCCGAGCGACTGCCAAGTCGAAAGCGAGAACTGGTAGGCGCCGTAGTAGCCGTTGCCTGTGTTGTCGGCGTAGTTGCCTTCGGATTCGCACTGGCGAAGCTGTGCCCAGACGTCTCCGGACGGCGGTGCCGGGGCCGGAGCGGGCGCCGGAGGTGCCGAGGCCGTGAACGCAGCAGTTTGAACGACCGGCGCCGCAGGCGGCGGTGGTGCGGGGAGCTCGAGCACGAGCGCAGCCCATCCGATCTGGGACGGGTCGCGAATCTCGGTGGTGCCCGGACGCGAGCGCGTCTTCGAATACGGACCGAGCAGCTGCCATTCTCGAGCGGACGAACCTCTGAGCGACGTCAGCTGTGCGCCCGCGAACGAGTTAGGCGAGCTTGTGGTTGATTTGGTTGATTGGGACTGATTGTGTTTCGAGATCGGCGAATGGGTGAACACACCCACGCCGAGAAGCATGGCGAGGACAACGCCGTAGAACCGGTGCTTCCGCATCTTGCGCCTCCTTTGAGTCACGGGATCCCCGGAGGGCTCCCAAGTCGGCCTGGGAATGCGGGCGCCCGTCGTCTGAGCATTCGTCTCGCGGAGCCGGCGCCGGGAAGGGCGG
>DAIQQK010000256.1:0-3378 GCA_036786835.1 Acidimicrobiales bacterium
TCCCGTGCTGTCGAGCCCTTCCATTGCGGAATCGAACGAGTTCGGCATAGGGCCACTATGCCCGCTGGGCAGAGAGAACCTGTGGGTGCCGAAAATCTCATCCGCCGTCCCTGAGCAGCCCTGATGTGAAGAGTGACCGATATGAGTTTTGGCACCCCACAAGGTGCGTGGGAATCGGCGTTTAGGCGTTCCGCAGAATGAAGCGAAGGATGTCGATGTGCTTCTTCGTGTCCGATCGCATCAGGTCGACGAGCAGGCTCCACGGGGGGACATCTCCATAGGAGCGGAGCCGTCTCCGGAGTCGCCGCAGTTGAGCGCGATCTCGCATCTCATGTTCCAGGAGCACTCGAGTCTCCGCTCGGAGAGCCCGGTCGTCGCCGTCCCTTGGAAAAACTGGGATGACTTCGTCGGGCTCCCCTTTCATCGAGGCCCAGGCGATCGTGTTGGCGAGTTCCTCGAGTACCCGGTGGTGTCGTTGCTCGTCATCGAGAATCAATTGGACCAGATATTGAGCAGGCGGTGACTCTGCCTCCTCGATGAACCGTTGGTACCGTTCAAGAAGTTCTGCTTCTTCGCGTCCGTGTCGGTTCAGTGCTTCTACGACCTCGCGGGTCGAGACGCTGGCACCTGTAGTGCGCAACCCTTCGAAAGCCTTCTCAAATCTGTCAGCCACCAAGATAACGTCGGCTGGGATGCCTTTCCCGGACAGAGTCTTAGGTCCCTTCTGCGGTGCCGAAAAACCATCCGACACTGTGGGTGCCGAAAAAGCCATCCGACTCGTTGAGCTGGGACTTCTCAACGAGCTGAGATAGGAGGTGGATTGGTTCACGGGTGAGCCTGTCTTGTCCTGGGGTCGAACTCCTCCAATCCATGCGGACTGTCAGTAGGTAAAACGGATGCGGATCGTGAGGCGCGTCCGTACTGCAATCTTGCGCTAGAAGCCCGTGTTTGTCATGAAACGGTCTCCACATCATGGCTGCTCAGGGTGAGCGGATGGGATTTACGGCACCCACAAGTGGCGCCGTCGGGTAGTCCGCACGCGTAGCCGTCGTTACGCGCTCCCTGAGGTCTACATGCGCAACGCGTAAAAGGCGCTCCGATGCGATGTTCCGGCTCACCAGGCGAGGCGATTGAAGTGCCGCGAGACGCCGAAATAGGGTCGAAAGTCCCCTTTTGCGACGTACGACTGCTGGTCGATACTCGCGATACAGACAGCCCGGCGTTGAGGGTTCCAACGAAGTGCGCGGAACGCCTCGGCTCTGAGGACGATAGGGGAGAATTGGGACGGCGATGCGAGTTCTTGGTGGCTTCCCGAGGGCTGTGCCCCAATTGACGACTCGACGATCCAGACGAGCGCGCCCCTCGTCTGCTGTTACGCCGGTTACCTGCTATGAGAGTCCAGCATCCGTCAGCGAGACGGTCGAGTCCCAAGAATAGTGAACTCCTTCCCGTCAGGGACCGACGCTGACAATCCTGGGGACCGCACCTCCCTAGATCAGGTATCGAGGCGCCGACTGTGGCCCAGCATCATCTGGACGCTGCTGGTCGTAGGCCTAGTGGGATCGGCGGCCGGGGGCTTTTTCTGGGCCAGCTACCAGCAGACCGAAGCCGATCGGGCCTTTCGCAACACGGGGGCGAGCCTTGCCGCCTCGGTGAACACTTCCTTGCGGCGCGACCTCGATTTCGCGGCCATCACCGACGCGGTGGTCGCCACCTCCCCCGGCCTCACGAACGCCGACATCGCGCCTTTGCTTCAAGCGCTGGACCTAGCCCAGCGTTACCCCGGGACCGTCGGCATCGGGTTCGTCGAGCAGGTCTCTGCCGCGAACCTCCCCGCGTTTGTGGCCACGATGCAGGCGGACCCGCTGGTCGGGACATCCCCTGGCTCCTACTTCGTCTATCCCGCGGGGTCGAGGGCTCAGTATTGCCTGATCCGCTTGGGCATCCTGACAACGAACGGGCCCTTGCCGGTGGGCACCGACCTGTGCGCCACGTTCGCCCCGGGCGCCTTGTCGTTCAGCACGCTCTTCGAGCGGGCCACCACCACCGGGCAGCCGGCCATAGTGGGGCTTGCCTCGGCTTTCTCCCCGTCGGTCCTGAAGACTCTCAAGAAGATGGGCGTCTCGCCCGAGGCCATCAACGTCCTCAGGAACCTGTTCTGCATTTTCGTTCCCGTCTACCGAGGAGGGACGACCCCGTCCACCTCAGCCGCCCGCGACCAGGCGTCCATTGGGTGGATTTTCGGGACCTTCAGTGCCAAGTCCGTCCTCACACCGATCCTCGCCAACGTCCGATCCGTCAAGCTTCAGTTGCGAAGCGGGACAGGCGCCGCTGCAGGCGTCGTGGCATCCGGGGGCTCGGAACAAGCCGGTGCTCATCTCAGCTTCACGAGGACCATCTCGGCGAACCCGCCGATGAGCGTGGTGGTCACCGGTCCGGCCAGCTCGAACGGTATCGTCCAAGGAGTCGCCCTGGGGGCGATCGGCGCCGCATTGGTGATCTTCCTGTTCTTGTTCTTGCTCCACATGGCGCGCTCACGCGAGCAGGCGATGCGCCTGGTGGACGAACGGACGCGCCAGCTCCGACATCAGGCCCTCCATGACCCGCTGACAGGGCTTCCCAACCGGTCCCTGCTCTTCGACCGAGCCAAGCAGATGCTTCTCCTCTCCCAACGCAAGCGGCTCGAAATCGGTGCTCTTTACGTCGACCTCGACAACTTCAAGGACGTGAACGACAGCTTCGGGCACCAGTTCGGCGATAAGGTGCTGCGCGCGGTGGCAGACCGTTTCGCGTCGGTTCTGCGGTCGGGGGACACGGTGGGGCGGCTCGGGGGAGACGAGTTCTTGGTCCTCGTCGAAGGAGAGGGCCTCGAGAGCAGCCCCGAACTCGTAGCAGAGCGCCTCCGAGCGGTGCTGACTGAACCCCTCGAGTTCGATGGCCTTCAGCCGGTCAGTCTGAGCATTAGAACCAGCATCGGTGTGGCGATCGGACTTCGCGAGGACCCCGAAAAGCTGTTCAGGGACGCCGACGCGGCTCTCTATCAGGCCAAGGCCGCAGGCAAGGACCGCTCCGTGGTGTTCCGCCCGGAAATGCAAAAAACTGCCCACGAGTGACTCGATCTCGAGATGGTGTGGGTGCCGGCCAACTCATCCGGGCTGCGGGGCTGAGGTTTCTCAACTTCGTTTGCGGCTACAAGTATGTGGGAAATCAAAGGCCATAGCGTGGGAAATGGGTGGATCGAAGTGCACTCCCGGCCCTGGTAGAAGGATTTTGTCGATGGCCCACACACACACACACACACACCGACCGACCGACCTCCGACTGCTGCGGTTTCAACCAGTCGACGCAACAGCCTCGGCGAATGCCTCAGATGGTGAC
>DAIQQK010000257.1:0-3370 GCA_036786835.1 Acidimicrobiales bacterium
CTGGGTACCCCCCACCCGGTTACCCTCCCGCTGGGTACCCCCCACCCGGTTACCCACCTCCCGGATACCCACCACCTGGGTACCCGCCCCCCCACCCCGGTTACCCACCACCCGGTTACCCCCAGCCACAGGCCTCGGTGGATCCCTGGGCCCAAACCGGCACGGCCGAGAGCGGGCAGCCCGGCTCATGGCCGGCCCCGGCCTACGACTTCGCACCAAACGGGAGTCTCACGGCAGCCCCAGCGACCACCGACGAGGGCCTGCGAACCGCCACCTCGCGCCGTCGCCGCATCGTGCTGATCGTTCTCGCATCTGTGCTCGTCGTCGGGCTTCTTGCAGGCGGCGGGGTGGCCCTGTTCACGGGCTCGAGCTCGCCCAGCTCGGTGCCTGCCTCCGCACCGGTGTCACCCGAAGCAAGCGCCGCGCTCGAGCGCGCCCTGGCAGCTGCCCGCGCGGCGGGAAGCTTCCACTACGTGTCGACATCGACGGGAACGACGGGAAACGCCACGACCATCGGCGACGCGGGAAGAACGTCCGGCATGCAGCAGATCACCACCACTGACTCGAACGGGCATGCGACCTTCGAGGTCGTGGTCATCGGCTCCTCCTGCTACTTCGAGGGGGACACTCTGGCTTTGGAAGAGAACCTCGATGTGAGCACGTCGGTGGCTCAAGCCCACGCCAACCAGTGGATCTCGCTCTCCCCATCCGACGCTCCCTACGCCTCCGTTTACGCTGCGGTCAACACCAACGATGCTCTGTCCGAAAACATCAGCCTGAAGCCGCAGCAACTCGGGAGCACCACGACAGGCGGACGCACGCTGCAGACGGTCAGCGGGGCGATCAAGCCGGTGCAGATCGCAGGCCAGACTCAGACGCTCACGGGGACAGCCACGTTGGAGATCTCACCCTCGTCGCACCTTCCTGTCCGCTACCGCGAAAGCGGAACCTCCGCAGGACAATCCACGTCCTTCACGATGACGTTCGCCGACTACGGGGAAGCGGTCTCCGAGAGCGCTCCCCCAGGGGCGGTCACGTACCCCTCCATCGGCGGAGCAAGCGGCGGCGGTAATGGGGGCGGTGGCGGCGCCGGATCCTCCACGTCGCCCAGCGTTCTCACAGCCTTCGTACGCTGAGGTAACGCCTCGATCGCCGGAGGTGCAACGAGGCAAAATGGGACCCTCTTAGGACTTTTGGCCCTGCTCGTCGAGGGGTCGTTCGCGCCGATACTTGCAGAAGACGACGATGGCGCCTCTGAGCGCACGGACGTGGGCAGCTGTGGTTTCTCAGGCGACTGGCGGTGAGCTTTTCGTGAACGGCCCCGACGAGGGCCGAGGCGATCGCGCCAAGGAGCACCCCAAGGCACCGGACCCGAGCAGAGCAGACGGGACCTCGATCTCACCCAAGCAGACCGCCCAATTCACAGCGCTCCTCTGGGCGATCGGTGGGGCTATCGCTCTTGCCGCGGTGTTCCTTCCTCACGGGCCGACCGTCAACACCTCGGGCTGGATCGGCCTGGCCGGTTTCGCCGCGGTGGTCGCGGTGACCGAGCTGCTCATTGGCGCGCGCTTGCCGATTTGGCCCAACTACGTGACGCAGCTGCTTTCGCTCGTGGGTATCAGTGTCGGAGTGGCCTTCGCCCACCACAGTGCCGTGGCTTTCGCCATCTGCAGCATGTACCTGTTGCCCACGATCTACGCTGCATCGAATTATTCGAGCAAGCTGCTGGCACTCTACCTGATCGTGCAGTCAGGAGTCTCAGCCGGCGTGCTTCTCACTTCTGGAGTCCCCGGTGCAACAGCGGGTTGGCTCGGAATGGCAGGCACGACCGCAACCGTCGGCCTGGTGGTCCACGTCCAGCAGAAGGCCCTGAAGGTCGCCGCGGCGACCGACCCACTCACCGGGCTGGCGAACCGCCGGGCATTCGAGCCGGTTCTCGCTCGGGAGTTGTCGCGCTGTGAGCGGCTCGGACATCCGCTATCGGTCGCCGTCTTGGACCTCGACAGGTTCAAGGAGGTGAACGACGCCCTCGGGCACCAGGAGGGCGACCGCGTGCTCGCAGCGACAGCCAGAGAGTGGGCTGCGGCACTGAGGCCGTTCGACATGCTGGCACGCGCGGGCGGAGACGAGTTCGTGTTGATGCTGCCGTCCACCGCAGGCAAACAAGCAGTCGACGTCCTCGGGCGCCTCGCCAGTGCCTCGTCTCAGGTTTTCTCGGCGGGAGTGGCCGAGGCGGTCCCCGGAAGCCGAGTGGAGGAGATGCTGCGCAGGGCGGACGACGCCTGCTACGAGGCGAAGCGCCGGGGCCGCGGGCAGATCGCCGTGTCGATGCCGAGCGTCAACGGGAACGGGTCGTCCTGAGCCAGGTGCAACTCAGGAGACGTTCGCTCAGTTCGTCAGACGAGCTGGACGGCCTTCGCGCCCACTGATCGCCTCTGCAGCGGCCTCGACCAACTTGTGCGCCAGATCCGACAGCGCTCTGGCGGCAGCTAGCTCTTCGCCGACCATTGGAACTTCGGGGTCCGACGGGTTGCGTCTTGAGCGTCCCGAACCGGTGAACGTCGCTCCTCGAATCATGATCGACGCCCGAGCCTCGGTGTGGTCGCCGTCCTCCTCGAAGAGGATCTCGATCTCAGTGGTCTCTTTGGTCACGCGGGCTCCTTCGAAACGTCCCGAAGCTTAGAGGCCGGCGGAGGCGTCCGAGCGAGCCGATCCGCAAGCTCGCGGACGATGTCTTCTAGCGGCCGGCCGGCGTCGATGGTTATCGCGTCGGCGGGGGGCTCGAGCACGTCCAACTGGCTCGCGAGGAGCGAAGTCGGCATGTAGTGACCGCGTCTGGTGGCCAATCGGGAGGCTATGAGCTCGGGAGCCGCGCGCAGGTGTACGAACACGATCGACGGAAGCCCACCAGTCAGCACTTCACGGTACGACTCTTTCAGCGCCGAGCAAGCGAGCACGAGTGGGCGCCCCTGTCCCCGGTGAGCCGCGATGACGTCGTTCAACGTATGCAGCCACGGCCCGCGATCGGCGTCGTCGAGTGGCTCGCCCCGCTTCATCTTGGCCACATTCGCCTCTGAGTGGTACTCGTCCCCGTCGACGAACGACCACCCGAGGCGCTCCGAAAGAGCCTCGCCGATCGTCGACTTCCCCACTCCGGAAACGCCCATCAACACGACGACGGGGCTCGCCTCGGTCACGCGGTGGCCCGAACCCTGTAGAGCATCTCGCCCGACCGAGGAACGAACAGCACTCCCCCGTCGTCGAAGTGCTCCTCTGTGGTGTCGTCGGCACGGGTGATGTCGACTGACCGCGGGTCGACGTACCCCAGGTTCAGCCGGACGCATTCCTCCTCGCTGATGGCGCTCGCCAG
>DAIQQK010000258.1:0-3365 GCA_036786835.1 Acidimicrobiales bacterium
CGAACCTGCTTCGCACGACGAGGGTGCCCTGGAGGCCCAGGGCGAATCCCATGAAGCCAAACCCCAACAAGTGGAAAAGTGGCGGCGAGACGACCACTGGCTCTCGTGCCCGCAACGGAAGCTGGGAAAAGGCGCTCACGACCACGTCGACAGGAGGAGTGAGCGTGGCGCGCTGGGCACCTTTTGGCAGCCCGGTCGTTCCCGACGTCATGATCACGATCCGTCCAGGTCGCTGTGGCGGCTCGGGCGACGCGCGGTCTTCGGTGATCGAAGCTTCTCGGATCTCCGTCTCCGAGACGGAAGATCCTTCGAACCCAGCCATGCTGAACGTTGGCGCAAACTCGTCGTCGAAGACCGCCACACCGATTTCCTCGCGTTTCAGGACCTCTCCGAGTTGGTGCGGTCCAAATTCGGTGTTGAGGAGCACGAGATCGGCGCCGAGCTTCGATACGGCCAGAGTCGCCTCGAGGAAGAACCGATGGTTGCGGCACATCAGGCCTATCGTCCTCCCCGGTTCCACTCCGAGACGCGCCAGCACGTGTACAACTGCATTGGCCTCACCGTCGACCTCCTGCCAGGACAGCGACCCGATGTCGTCGGCGACGGCCGTCCGATGAGGCGCCCGCAGGGCGGCGATTGCCGACGCGGTGGCAAGGCCCGGTCCCCACCGGCGGGTCAGCTGGGCCATCCGCAGGTACTCGAGGGGCCTCACGGGCCGGAAGATCCCGGTTCGTCCGAGAGCGTGAGCGGCGGATACCGCCTGTCGGATGTTCATCTGTTCATCCCTCGCTTCTCGCGGTGCGCCTCTCGAGTCGTCGAAGAAAACCCTGCGCGAATGCAGGAACCTCCAATTCGTCGCTGTCTTCACCGCGCGCGGCCGATGAGTCACTCGACCACCTATAGGTGAGGCGGAGAAGGCCCTCGAAGGGCGCAGGTGCAGCGTCGGCGAGCAGCCGTCCCATCATCGCCAGCCGAGGGGCTACGCGACTCGGACGCTCCACCACCGCCCGGCAGATGCGGGCAGCTGCCTCTTCAGCGGTGAGCCCGGGCAGGAGCCGATACAGCCGTGTTGCCTCGACCATCGGAGTGTGAACCAAGGGCATGTAGATGTTCGTGACCGCTACCCCATCTCCGCGGATCTCGGACGCGATGCAATGCAAGAACGACTCGAACGCCGACTTAGACGCGAGGTAGGCGGAGAAACGCGGCGCGCCGAAGAGCACACCGAGGGAGGACACGTTGAGGATATGGCCTCGCCTCCGCTCACGCATGCCGGGTAGGACACCCAGCACGAGGCGTACAGGCCCGAGATAGTTGACGTCGATCGTGCGTTCGAAGTCGTGGAAGCGATCGTACGACAGCGCGATTGAACGCCGGATGGAGTGTCCTGCATTGTTCACGAGCACGTCGATGTCGCCGTGGCATTCGCGGATGCCCTCGACCAGCTGCGCCACCGCGGCGACATCCGACAGATCTGCTGAGTGCGGGCACGCCCGCCCACCGGCGGCCTCGACCTCGTGCTGGAGTGCCTCGAGACGCTTCTTCGACCGCGCCACCAGGACCGTACGGGCGCCGGCGGCACCGAGCATCCGGGCGGTCGCCTCACCGATGCCTGAGGATGCGCCCGTCACCACCACCGTGGAATCGGCGACGACCCTGCGAAGGTCGACACACGAGGTCCCGGGACGGGCCACTACCTTCACCTCCTTCCCCACCTTGTCAGGCTCGCCCATCCGCCTGCCCGACGACAGGGCCGACAGTCCCAAGACTTCTCCGCCGACTCGCTCGGGCTCACCCACTCAGG
Organism: Acidimicrobiales bacterium; assembly: GCA_036786835.1. GTDB lineage: Bacteria > Actinomycetota > Acidimicrobiia > Acidimicrobiales > UBA8190 > Bog-564. The sequence goes on from DAIQQK010000258.1 coordinate 1,805, forward strand.
CGGCCCGTGGCCTACTGGTCAGAGGAGGATGTTCGGGTGCCACGGACTGGACCGTTGGACGCGACATTCCTAGGGCTCGAAGCCCCCGGTCACCCGCTCCACACCATGGCCTGTGGGTGCCGAAAACCCCCTCTGGCAAGCGCGGACTGTCAGTGATCAAGCATTTGCGGGAGGTGGATCGCGCCCGTGTTCGCGATCGGGAGCCTGGAGTCGTCGTTGCTGCCGAGCGATCGCGACTTGGCCAATTCTCTCGGTCACATAATGGCTGCTCAAGGGCGTCGGATGGGTCTTTCGGCACCCACAGGTCGCAATCAGGATGAGAAATCCCAGGTCAGGCATGCCAAACGAGTTTCTGGCCCCCACAAGGTCCACTTTCGACAAGAACACGACGGCGAGGACTGGAGTGACCTGGGATCCGCGGACGCCGTCCACTCCGGTGCTCCATGCATCGTCCCCGCCGGGTTTCCGAGGCCTAGGGGACTAGAGAGGGACTAGATCACTTTGCCTTCTTTGTCTTCTTTGCCTCGATCTTGGCGCACACGTCGCAGAGTTGCCTTTCGGCCAGCACATTCACGCTCATAACGTTCCCACGTTCGATGCCACGAGCCTCTTTGCAGGCCGCGGTGGTGTGAAACACGGGGCGCTCTTCTTCGGTCTTGGTGTAGTACGCGGGCACTTGCCTCCTCCAATCGACTCGCCACCCACCGGGGCGATTCTTGCTCAATTCTCTGGCACGCACATAGCGCTGCTTTGTCACCGCACAATATCCAGGTCCATTCAGGTGCCGCGTTGCAGTTATGGTTCCGTCTCGTTGCGCCTGCACCTATTGCTGCGCCAGCAGCCGCCATGTCCTTGTGAAACCGCAGTTTGATGTAGAGCCTCTCACCCAAGGAGTCGCTCCGATGCCAGAGGCCATGCGCTGGACCAATAACAGTCTGCCTCGGTAGCTCGCTCACGACCTCTTTCATCGGAGTGATGCGGAATCGGCCGCTATGACATACCAGGATCCTGTGGGGTGCCAAAACCCGAATACTGATCTAACCAGGCACTTCGCGAGACGGATCCAGCTCTAGCGAAACCACGACCAGATGGCGCTCGAAAAAGGGTCGATTGGCTCTGCGGTGGCTGGCTCGGAGAGCGCGACGATGGGAGTGTGTTGGGGGGCAGGTTGAGTTCGCGAGATTGCGACGGGACGGTGATCGTTCACGAGGATCGCAGCCTTACGTGCTCCAACAACTTTTGCACTGTCACGGCCTCGCTGGGCACCGTCACCTTGTCCCATACGCGTTTCGTCGCATGCCGAAACGCGTTCGCCGTAGGCAGCTGTCCGAGATGTGGCCTCCGCTGGCAGGACCAGACCACGGTCTTGTAGGGGGGTCTCAAATCTACGACACCGGAGAGCACAGCAGCGCTGACGTCGTCGTAGTGGGCGCGGGCATGGCCGGCGTGACTGCCGCTCGGGCGCTCGCAGCCGGCGACGCTCGCGTGATCGTGCTGGAGGCAACGAACCAGGTCGGCGGGCGAGTGCAAACAGTTCGGGACTTCGCCGACGTGCCGATCG
>DAIQQK010000012.1:0-48690 GCA_036786835.1 Acidimicrobiales bacterium
TTCGACCAGCTCCGCGTGGCGGGAGTGCGGCATGCCGATACGAAAGGGTTCGCGTTCAGTCGCGAGGACGTCGACGCGCGCTCGCTCGCGAACCTCTACGCGCAGTTCCTGGGCCAGGTGTTCACCCATGAGATGAAGCCACTGGAGGTGGAGATCCTGGTCGCCGAGCTCGGTGAGGACCAGAAGCCCGACCAGCTGTACCACGTCGCGTACGAAGGCACAATCACCGACGAGGACCGCTTCGCTGTGCTCGGAGGAGAGGCGGAGACGATTTCGGAGCGCTTCGCTGCCAGCTACGAGGAAGGTTGGGGTCTCGAGCGAGCACTACGGGCAGCAGTCAACGCCCTCGCCGGCCCCGAGCGCACGCTTGGACCCGAGGACCTCGAGGTGGCAGTCCTCGCCCGGGGCAACGGCAGGCGGGCGTTCAGGCGGATCTCGGCGAACGAGCTGACGGAGCTGTTGAGCGCTCCCAAACGATCGACGAAGTCGGCTCGAGCCTCGTCGGACAAGGCCGGCTCGGACGGCGAAGCGAGCACCGAAGGCAGCTAGCGCAGCTCCAGGCCTGACAGCTACCGGGCCTCGTCGTCCTCCCACGGGTCGAACAGCGCCTCCACTTGGTCGGCGAGCAGCAGCTCACGAGCCTCATCGAACTGGTCCGACGCGACCAGCACTTCCACGGGTCCGGGAAGCGGATAGGGACCGTCTCGGTTGCCGTGAAGCTGGGTGAGGATCCCGTCCGCCCCGAGCCGCGCCACCACCACGCGCGCCTCGAAAGTCGATCCCACGATCGTGAGAGGGACCATGACGGGCCTCGTCACACCGGCGAGGCTACAAGCCACCGGGGATCGTCGCCCGAGTGCCGACTTCTGCTGCGCCGGCCCTCTAACGTGGACGTGGTGGACAGGCGGATCTTCGGGCTCGAGAACGAGTACGGGGTCACCTGCACTCTTCGCGGGCAGCGCCGGCTCAGTCCCGACGAAGTGGCTCGGTACCTGTTCAGGCGAGTGGTCAGCTGGGGACGCTCGTCCAACGTGTTCTTGGAGAACGGTGCGCGCCTCTATCTCGACGTGGGCAGCCACCCGGAGTACGCGACACCCGAGTGCGATTCGATCAGCGATCTCGTCGCACACGACAAAGCTGGAGAGCGGATACTCGACCATCTGGTCGCTGGAGCCGAGGCCCGGTTGCGCGAAGAGGGCATCAGGGGCGTCATATACCTCTTCAAGAACAACACCGACTCCGCCGGCAACTCCTACGGCTGTCACGAGAACTACCTGACCAGCCGGCGGGACGACTTTGCGCACTACACAGAGGTGCTCATTCCTTTCCTGGTGAGCAGACAGATCTATGCGGGAGCAGGCAAGGTCCTGCAGACCGCCCGCGGGGCTGTGTATTGCCTTTCGCAGAGGGCCGAGCACATATGGGAGGGGGTCTCGTCGGCGACCACCAGGAGCCGGCCGATCATCAACACCCGCGACGAACCTCACGCAGACGCAGAGCGATTTCGGCGCCTTCACGTGATAGTCGGCGACTCGAACATGAACGAGTACGCCACGTACCTGAAGGTGGGTGCTACGAGCGTCCTGCTTCGCATGCTCGAGGATCCGGGGACCGTGCTTCGCGACCTGACCCTGGAGAACCCCATTCGGGCCATACGGGAGATCAGCCACGACCTGACGTGCCGGCGAAAAGTGCGCCTCGCGAACAGCCGGGAGGTGAGTGCGCTCGACATCCAGTCGGAGTACCTCACTCGAGCGCTCCGGTATCGCGACTCACACGGAGTCTCTCCTCAAGAGGACAGGGCACTGGAGATGTGGGAGCACTGCCTCAAGGGCCTCGAGTCGGACCCGATGAGCCTCGGACGCGAGTGCGACTGGGTCGCCAAGCATCAGTTGATCGACGCCTATAGGGCGCGCCACGGGCTACCCCTGGGTCATCCGAAGGTGGCGCTCCTCGACCTCCAGTACCACGACGTGAGCCGCGACCGCGGCCTGTACTACCGAATCGAAGCGCGTGACAAAGCCGAGCGTATATCTGACGACGCATCGATCAACGAGGCGATGAGCCAACCCCCTTCGACCACTCGTGCTCGCCTTCGCGGCGAGTTCATCCGCCGGGCCAAGGAGCGCCGCCGGGACTTCACCGTCGACTGGGTCCACCTCAAGCTGAACGACCAGGCACAGCGCACGGTGCTGCTCAAGGACCCGTTTCGCTCCCACGACGAGCGCGTGGAGAAGCTCATTGCGAGCCTGTGAGCGGGGGGGACGCCCCGCCGGTTCCCAGGTCGGGTAGCCTCGCCGTTTCGTGCCCTTCACCCGAACCCCAGTCAGTCGCGTTCGCAACGGCGATCCGTTGATCGACGTGCAAGCTCCCGACGGAGCAGGCCCGGAAGGCACCCTCGATGCCGAAGCCGAAGCAGCGCAGAAGCGTAGGAGGAGGTGGCGCTGGGTCATCGAGTGGGGCGCCGTCTTGCTCGTGGCCCTGGGAGTCGCGGTTGCGGTCAGGGCCTTCGTCGTCCAGACCTTCTTCATACCGTCGGCCTCGATGGAGCCCACACTCCTCGTCGGAGATCGCATCCTCGTCGACAAGCTGAGCTATCACCTGCACGGCGTCGGCAGAGGGGACATCGTCGTGTTCGGCAGGCCCCCCAGAGAACCGGCGACTCCAGGCGTGACGGATCTCGTGAAGCGCGTCATAGGCCTGCCAGGGGACACGATCTCGTCGCCCGACGGGAGGGTCTGGATCGACGGGAAACCGCTGAAGGAACCCTGGCTGCCGAAGGGGACTGTGACCACCGGGATCAAACCCCAGAAGATCCCACCCAACGAGTACTTCGTGATGGGTGACAACCGAGGGGACTCCCAGGACAGCAGGTTCTTCGGTCCTATCTCGAAGTCGTTGATAGTCGGCCGCGTCTTCTTCCGGATCTGGCCGATCTCGCGCATCGGCTTCCTCTGACCGACTCGCCCCCTTCGAGCTGACCTCTGTCGCGCTCGGAAGGCCGCGTCCGGGCGCAGACGTCGTCCCCCCGTAGACTTGGCCCTCGAATGCTCTCGCTCAGCCCCGCAAAGCTCCTGGTGGTGCTCGTGGTGGCCCTGATCGTGCTGGGGCCCGAGAAACTACCCGACATGGCGCGCCAGGTCGGTGCCCTGTGGGGCGACTTGCGCAAATGGAGGAGCCGGCTCGAATCCGAAGTGCGAGGGACCTTTCCGCAGCTGCCCCCGACTCACGAGGTGGTCCAGGCGGTCCGCTCCCCGCTGTCGTTCCTCGACAGGCTCGCGGATGCGCACGAGAGCACCGACGGTGCCGGAGGGCTGGTCGAGGCGACCCAAAACGGGAGCGAGACCGATCCCGGGTCCAACGGGGCGGCGGCGCCGGGCGGCTCGGACGGCCGCGCTCAGATCCGGCTCGAACCGCCGGCCGCGTCCGAGATCGCGCTCGAGCCGCAGGCCGTGCCCGACGATCCGAGCATGAACTGACGACGCAGCGGCTCGAGGCATGGCTCCACGTCTAATACGTCTTAGAAGGGAACGAGCTCGTCCTTCGCCCGATGCGATGACGCTGGGGGAGCACCTCGGCGAGCTCCGGCGCCGAGTGATAGTCGCAGCCTTGGCGTTCCTTGCTGCTGGGGTGGTCGCGTTCGTGGTGTACCCGCACATCCTGAGCTTCCTGAAGTCGCCTTACTGCCACGTCGTCGGACCGAAGAAATGCCTGTTGTACGTGACGAGCCCTCTCGACGGGCTCTCACTTCGGGTCAAAATCGCCGCATATGGCGGCCTCTTCCTTTCGTCACCCGTGATCCTCTGGGAGCTCTGGCGCTTCATCACACCGGGCCTTCACAGAAACGAGAAGCGCTACGCAATTCCGTTCGTCTGTTCGTCGGTGTTGCTCTTCGCCGGCGGGGCCGTTCTCGCATACGTCGCCTTCGCACATGCCCTGCAGTTCCTGCAGAATGTCGGCGGTCCTTCACTGCGCCAGATCTACGACCCGAACAAGTACTTGAGCTTGATGGTCGCGCTGATGACCGTCTTCGGGCTCACCTTCGAGTTCCCAGTCGTGTTGGTCTCGCTCCAGCTCGTCGGCGTCGTCACGCCTCGGAAGCTCGCGTCGTGGCGCCGGTGGGCGATCGTGCTGATCGTGGTCTTCGCGGCGATAATCGTGCCCAGCGGTGACCCGTTCTCGATGCTCGCCCTTGCGATCCCGATGTACCTCTTCTACGAGCTGTCGATTCTGCTCGGAAAGCTGTTCAGACGCTGAGATCTCCGGCTGATCCAGCGTCGCCCCGATGAGCTCAGCCGAGGCGGGCGGTCACCGGCTGCGACAGGAGTTCCTCGGTCGAGTCGGCTTCCCCCTCGACTCTTTCCAGCGAGAGGCATTCGACGCTCTCGACTCGGGGTCCTCGGTCCTCGTCGCCGCACCGACAGGCTCGGGCAAGACCCTCGTCGCAGACTATGCCGTGGCCCGGGCGCTGCACAGCGGGCGCAAGGCCTTCTACACGACGCCTCTCAAGGCGCTTTCGAACCAGAAGTTCGCAGAGCTCTCAGCCGTCTACGGACGCCAAGGGACCGGCCTTCTCACCGGTGATGTGTCGCACGAACCCTCAGCGCCGGTGGTCGTGATGACGACCGAGGTCCTGCGGAACATGTTCTTCGCCGAGTCGCCTGTGCTCGGGGGGCTAGGGCTCGTCGTCCTGGACGAGGTGCATTTCCTGCAGGACCCGTACAGGGGCTCGGTGTGGGAAGAGGTCATAGTTCTCGCGCCTCGCGAAGTGGCGCTGGTGTGCCTCTCGGCCACGTTGTCGAACGCACACGAGCTCGGTGAGTGGCTTCGCAGCGTCCGAGGCCCCACCGCCGTCGTCGTCGAGGAGCATCGGCCCGTGAAGCTAGAGCACCACGTGGCGATCGCAGAGCGAGGCACGAGGCGCGTGGACCTTCTTCCACTTCTCGAGGCGGGCCGTATCCACCCCCGAGCCGCTTCACTGCACGAACGAATCTCGCGCATGGCGCGCCGCCCAGGAGGGCTGCGTCACTCTCGCATCGTCTCACCGAGGCGCAGCGAGACGATCGAGAAGCTCGCCGACGAGAAGATGCTGCCCGCGATCGTCTTCATATTCAGCCGTGCCGGGTGTGACGACGCCGTCGCTCAATGCTTGGCGGACGGCGTGCGGCTCACGTCTCACTCTCAGCGCCTCGAGATACGTAGGCGTTGCGAAGCCCATACCGAAGGGTTGCCGGACGAAGAGCTGCGCGCGCTCGGTTACGGCGAGTGGAGCGCCGGTCTCGAGGCCGGCCTCGGGTCGCACCACGCGGGGCTGATACCGGCCTTTCGCGAGACGGTCGAGGATTGCTTCTCGAGCGGTCTGCTGAGCGTGGTCTTCGCGACCGAGACGCTGGCTCTGGGGATCAACATGCCTGCGAGGACCGTGGTGATCGAGAGGCTTTCGAAGATGCGCGAGGGTGGCCATTCCGGGCTTACCTCGGGGGAGTACACCCAGCTGACCGGGCGCGCCGGCCGGCGAGGCCTGGATCCGCAGGGCCACGCTGTCACGCTTTGGAGATCGGGGTTGTCCCTCGTGGACCTGGCGAGGCTCGCCACGTCCCCTGCGCCTGCTCTCACCTCCTCGTTTCGGGCGACCTACAACCTCGCGGTGAACCTCGTTCGTCGATACGCCGCTGACCAGGCCCATTACGTGCTCGACCGGTCGTTCGCCCAGTTCCTCGACACGCGCCACCACGATGCCATCTCGCGTCGGCTCGACCGTGGCCTGCGACTCTTGGAGAAGTGGGGATATGTCGACGTCGACGGCTGGAAGCTCACCCAGAAAGGAGCTCTCCTCTCTCGCGTGTACCACGAGTCGGACTTGCTGGTATCCGAGGCCCTCGCGGAAGGGATCCTCGGCGGCCTGGATCCTCCGACGCTTGCAGCAGTCCTCTCCGGCTGCACCTTCGAAGCCCGCGGCGGGCGTTGGCGAAACGAACCTCGCCCACCGCACGAGGCACGCGAGCGTCTCGAGCGTCTCGAGTCGCTCTGGGAGAGGCTGCACGAAGACGAGACGCACGCGCGCATCTCACGGACCCGAGCTCCGGACTCGGGGTTCGCAGAAGCTGCTTGGAGATGGGCGCGCGGTGAGCGCCTCGAGAAGGTCCTCGAAAGGTCTCAGCTCGCTCCTGGCGACTTCGTCCGCAACACGAAGCAGCTAGTCGACCTCTTGGGTCAGATCGCGCTCGTGTCGCCCTCGAGGGACACCGCCGACGCGGCAGCCAGCGCGGGCGCAGCGCTCAGAAGGGGAGTGGTGGCCACGTCGATCTGGCCGGCCTCAGAGGCCCTGGGAGCGTCCCCGGGCGAGTCGGCCGAGGACGCAGGGGTGGCCGGCACAGCGGGTGGTCCAGGCAGAAAGGGGTCCGCCACCTCCGGCATGCCCCGGCCATAGTGTTTCCGGGGCATGTTCCCCTACGCCGAGGAGAAGTTCAGCGAAGCGGAGTCCGAGTTGCTCCGCCGCTACTTCACGAACGTCGACGGCCCCGTCTTCGCCCTCGTCAACCTGCCTGAGGTGACAAAGGGGGCCCTGTTCGCCAGGTACTCGCGCTCGGCCAAGAGCCTGAGAAGGCTGTTCCTCGACGAGTTCGTGGGGGACCTCGACACCAGCGCTGACGCCGGAATCGATGCCACGGTGGGGATCGAGCGTGCGGAAAAGCTCTACGAGCGGGTCTTCCTCGACTACGGCGACGACTCGGTGGCTCAGCTCGGCGGAGTCCACCTCGCATGCGAGCAGGCGTCGAACCTGCTCACCAAGGTGCTCGAGCGGGGGCGGTTGATGGCCTACCTCGAGCAGTCGACGAGATACGTCCCATATGACGGTCGTCTCTCGACCGGGCACTATCGCTACTACCGTGACCCAGAGGTGCTCGAGTCCGTGTTGGGGGCGCGCTACGTCGGCGACATGGACCGGATGTTCGATACATACGGGCGTCTGCTGCCCGAATTGCAGTCATGGCTGTCGCGTCGCTATCCCCAGGAAGCCGGCGACTCCGATTTCGTCTACCGGCAGTCGATACGTGCCAAGGCTCTCGACGCGCTTCGCGGTCTGCTTCCCGCCGCATCGCTCTCGAACGTCGGCGTGTACGGGACCGGTCAGTCCTACGAGATGATGCTGCTGCGGATGCGCTCGGACCCTCTGCCGGAGGCGCGCAGGTACGCGGCGCTCATGCTCGAGGAGCTCCGGAAGGTCATCCCGTCTTTCCTGCGGCGTCTCGACGTTCCCGAACGAGGCGGCGCGTGGTCGGAGTACTTCGCGGCGACTCGCTCGGAGACCGAGGAAGTCGTGAGTCGGCTTTGGCCGGATGCGCTGCAACCCGAAGTAACCGAGCCTCGGGTGGAGCTCCTCGACTTCGACCCCGACGGCGAGGAGAAGCTGCTCGCGGCAATGTGCTACGAGCAATCGATCCTTCCCGAGCACGAGATCCTGAGGCGTGTCCGGCTCCTTTCGGTGGAGGACCGGCTTGCGATCATGCGTGCGTACGTGGGGGAGCGGAAGAACCGGCGGCATCGCCCGGGTAGGGCCTTCGAGCGCACGGACTACCGCTTCGACGTGGTGGCCGACTACGGGGCGTTCCGTGACCTCCAGCGCCACCGGATGCTGACCATCGAATGGCAGGATCTCACTCCGCACCTTGGATACGACATTCCCGAGATCGTGTTCGAAGCAGGATGTGTGAAGGAGTTCGAGTCTTCCCTCGAGCGAGCCGCAGACCTCTACTCGGCGATGTCGGAGGTGTGTCCCACGCAAGCCGCCTACGCGGTGGCGCTCGCGTTTCGGATCCGATTCGTGATGCAGATGAACGCGCGTGAGGCGATGCACGTGATCGAATTGCGCTCGGGGCCTCAAGGGCATCCGAGCTATCGGCGCGTTGCGCAGGAGATGTACCGGCTCATCGCAGAGAAGGCCGGTCATCGGCTCGTCGCCGAAGTGATGACACACGCCGATCTCTCCGAGCCCGGGCTCGAGCGCCTCGAGGCGGAGCGCAAGGCCGAAGCGCGACGGGCTGCTCTCGCCACCTGATCTCTCGCAGATCGCGCGAAGAAGCCGACTGACGCTGACCAGGGGTGACGCGCGAAGACCCTGGTGAACGGCGGGAAAGTTTCGCTTGACGGCGAAGGGACCGCGACGCGTAATGTGTCCACTCAGTCCCAGACGCCCCGATGTCACGCCAGCGGTCGGAGAACTGGCCCAGCGGAGGGGGGGATGCTGTGAGAGGCGGAGCGAGGCCCGCGGGACCGAGTAGAGAACGTCTTTACCACTACCTCGGTGGCGGCGCCGTAGGGGGAGGACGGCACCAAAGGTCCCCGGGCCCTACCGCCCGCAGAGCGCGTCGAGCCTCTGGCGAGCGAGGGTCGTAATAGCTACTTTGCGGTAGGCCAGTCGTGTCCCGGACCGTGATCGACGTTTGAGCAGGAGCAGATATGCTCCCGCGGCGTCAGACGGACCCGAAGGGTAGTGATGGCCGACGACCTGGACGAAGTGGCAGAGCCTCAAGAGCTTTCCGAGGAAGATCTCGACGAACTTCCCGACGACGAGCTCGACGAGAAAGACCTGGAAGACGACCTCGACGACGACGTAGATGTCGACGACGAGCTTGTCGACGAGGACCTCGAGGTCGAGCTTCCAACCGGGGAGGAGGAGATCGAGACCGCCGCCCTGCCCGAAGCCGTCTCCACTCCTCCCCAAGTCGAAGAAGGCGAGGAGGAAGAAGAGGAGGTAGAGGACGAAGACGTCGAGGCGAGCCTCGACGAGATCCTCAAGGAGCGCCTCGTCGTCGAGGAGGAGGAAGAGGACGAGGAGGTCCCCGAGCCCGAGGACCGCTCCGAGATGACCGAGCGCGTCCTGCCGAAGCAACCCGACGAATTCGTGTGCCGGTCCTGTTTCTTGGTCAAGCACTCCAGCCAGCTGGCGGACCCCGAGAAGGGGTTGTGCCGGGACTGCGTCTGAGCAACGGAAGATGAGGTCGCCGCGGTGAGCGAGGGGAAGTCGCAGTTGCAGAAGCTGCTCGATCTGCTTGTCTACGCACCGGCCGGGCTCGCTCAGAGCGCTGCCGAGGAGTTCGAGCGTCTGTCCGAGAAGGGTCGCCACCGCGTCGAGGGTCAGCTGCACACGGCTCGCCTCGTCGGACAGTTCGCGGTTCAGATGGCGAGGCGTGAGGCCGAGAAGGGACTTCGCGACGTCTTCGGCAAGGTGACCGGGGGCTCGGAGGGAACTGGACCAGACGCGACCGCCCGCGCAGACGAAGGTTCCCAGGCGAGCTTCGGAGAGGATCGCGCCCCGGAAGCGGTCTGGTCCGACGGGTCGAATGACCGGACAGGCCCGGAACGTCAGCTGTCCGTCGCAGGGGCGAACGGGGCAGAGAGCTCCTCGCACCTCGCGATCCCCGGCTACGACAGCTTGTCCGCCTCACATGTCGTGCAGCGACTCGGAGGTCTCAGTCACGACGAGCTCCAAGAAGTGAGAGACCACGAGCTCGCTCATCGTCACCGCCGGACGATCTTGAACCGCGTCGACCAACTGCTCTCCGACGGGGGTGCCGAGGCCGGCACCCTGCAGAGTTGACGAGCACGACTCGTTGATCTCGGACCGAGAGGTCTAGTCGGTGGAAGGCACGAGGCTCGCCCAGCTGTCCGACGCCGAAGTGTGCGCAGAGCTTTGCAGGGACGCGCTCGAGGCTCTCGAGGGCCGTCGAGGGGGTTCGCTCTTCGCGAGACGGGAATCGGGCTTGATTGCGAAGGCGCTGATGCGCCCCGGAGGGCTGTCCCGACTGCTCGCCGATCCGCGCCGTCGGGTGGTGGTCGGAACCATCGACGCCGTCGTCGTGGGCTTCGCCATCGGGAAGGTGGATCCGGTGGGGGAGGCCTCGGTGGGTGTTCTCGACGGCCTCTACGTCCAGCAGGCGGTGCGCGGCGTCGGAGTTGGTCACGCGATGTTGCATGCGCTTGTGGCGTGGTTCGAGGCGTCGGGGTGCAGGTCCGTGGATGCGACGGCGCTTCCTGGAGATCGCGAGAGCAAGAACTTCTTCGAGGGGATGGGATTCAAGGCGCGGCTCATCACCATGAACCGATCCTTGCATTGACATCTCCAGTCGTAGCAGTCGGTGGCATAGCGGTAGTAGGCGACGCACTGCTGATGGTGAGACGGTCCAATCCGCCAGAAGCAGGCCAGTGGACCATCCCGGGAGGGAAAGTGGACGGCGGCGAGTCACTCGCGCAAGCCGTCGAGCGCGAGCTATACGAGGAGACAGGCCTCGAGGTTCGTTGCGAGGGTCTGCGAGGCTGGGTGGAGCGGATCATTCCCGGATTCCACTACGTGATCCTCGACTTCGACGTCGCGGTGACCGGGGGCCTCACCCCGACGCCTGGGGGAGACGCGCTCGAGGCATCCTGGGTGCCGCTCGACCGAGTCCCGTCTCTCGAGACCGTGTCCGGGCTGGTGGACTTCCTGAGGGACCACTCAGTCTTGGGATGAGGGCCCGCAAGAAGCCTTCAGGATCTCCTTGCACCGGCTGCGGCGGGACGTCGCGGGCCAGGCGGGGGGGGGATCGGGAGTCCGAGCAGGCGGGCGAGCTCGGGAACGCTACCTGCCGCTCGTCGAGCCTCGCGTCGTAGTTCCTCGCTCGCGTCGCGTGGAAGCCCGACCGGCTTCACGTTTCGACGGACCGGGGAGCCCACTACCGCCAGCAGCAACTCGGACCACTGTCCTTCTGGGAGATCTTCCGACATCGCAGTGCCGGCCGCCGATGCGAGCCGCACGGCGAGATCTCCAGGCAGCTTCGCGCTCGGCTCTGGAGACCTCGAGGAGATCCTGATCGCGTCTGTTACGCGCCCGGCGTCCAGAGCGTGGTTGATGCGCCCGAGCCACGTCTCTCTCAGAGCCGTGACGCGCGATTCGAGCGACTCTCGAAGGGATGTCAACAGCTCGCGCGCCTCGTCGTCGAGCGTTACCGCCGACGCGCCGGAGACTATCGAGCGCATCTCGCGAAGCGGCGCGTCGCGCCCGGCGTTCCTCATCGACACGGCTCGGTCCTTCCAGGCAGCCAGGGTCATCGACGGTAGAAGCTCTTCGGCCATTGCTAGCAGCGGCTCGGGAGAGATCTCGGCCCTGTCCTCGGCGCGCGCACGCGCGTTTTGTTCCTCGATGGCCCGTCGAACCGCTGGGATCCCTCCGCGCAGGAGTTGCTCGGCCACAGGCAGCTGTTCGGGCCTGAGCCCACCCAGCGCCACGTTGCGGTGGGTAGTGACCTGATCGGGGCGCTTGCGGTCCCTGCGGTCCGCACCCTCCTCGCGACCCCGAGGACCTCTGCTCGGGCCTGCGCCGGTCCCTCGGTCTCTGCCGCCCGTCGCGCCGGTGTCCGCGCCTGACGGGCTGTCGCCCTCGCCGGCATTTGCGCGCCGCTGCCCTTGGGGAGCAGGACGCGAACGTCCGGGTCCTCGCCCGCGAGCCGCAGTTGCGGCGTCTTCGTCCGGCTTTCCTCTCGTCGGGCGACGACGCGCACGGTCTGGACGGCCACTCGGGTCGCCTCGACCGCCCGGGCCGTCCTCGTGGCGGCGCCTCGAACCGGGCGCCAGCGTCACAGAGACCCCGGCACTCACGTCGCGCGCAGAGCCGAGGATCTCGATGCGCCGGACTCCGTCTTCATCGCCGCGGCTCTCCTTCGGAGGCGTTACGGCGACGACGACGATGCCGTCCATCTCGAACTCGGCTTCGGCGCGCAGAACGTCGCCCACCCCGGCACCCGGTGGGAGCAGGGTGGCGTCGACCACACCTCGCGGTTGACGGGCACCAGGGGCGCGCCAAGTCCAAGATCCGTCGTCACGCTGGCTGGTCAGCTCGATGTCGAGTCTCCGAGACATGGCCGACGACCACGCTACCCTCACCCGGAGGGGGTGGTCTTGCCCTGCACCTGGGGTGCCTAGGAGGCGCTCGTGAAGAGGGTGCTGTTGGGAACGACCTGCACTGATAGGACCCATGCGCGCGACGGCGCGTCTCAGCTTTCTCGTGAGGTCTCTATCCTGGGCATTGCGAGCCCGGCTTCTCTATGTCGCATTCGGAGAGTGATCTGTGGACGAGACGCGTGACGAGACGGCCAAGACGGAGCAGTCCCCGTGGCCGCAATCGTCCCCATCGTCGCCCTCGGGCCAAGACGGGGCTCCGATGGACCCACAAAGGTCGAGCGCTGCGGTTTGGCCTTCCGACGTCGACCCTGGCCCGGGTCCCCTGCACCCAGGCCGGCCCGCGACGCCCGAAGGCACAGGCCGCGTCGCCACCTGGGGCGGTCAGGCCTCCGGTGAGCCTTCTGCGAGCTGGAGCTCAGTGGCGGATGGGGGCCTCGGCTCGTCGCCTCCCGCAGAGCCCGTCGAGAAGCCCCCCGGGGGCTCCCGACGCCCTCCACAATGGCTCGTCGTGGCAATCGTGGCGGCGCTGGTGGGTGCGGCCGCCGGTGCAGGCATAGCCGAAGGCCTGGGCACCGGGTCGCCTGCCTCTGCACCTGCGATAAGGGTCGGCTCGGCGACACCGGGGCCTGCGCTCGCCGGGGGGCAGTCCATCCCCACGATCGTGAAGAGCGTTCTTCCCGAAGTGGTATCCATCGATGCCAAGGGCCCGACCACCGGCGAGGATCAGGGGACCGGGATGGTGATCTCTCCCACCGGCGAGGTGGTCACCAACAACCACGTGATCCAAGGGGCGACGACGATCACGGTCACCTTGTACAACCAGACGAACCCTCTGCCCGCGATCCTGGTAGGGGCGGACCCGTCCAACGACCTCGCCCTGCTCAAGATGAACGCGGCGCCCGCGAACCTCCAGCCCGTCACCTTCGGCGATTCCGCTCAGCTCGAGGTCGGGGACGCGCTTATCGCAATCGGGAACGCTCTCGGTCTTTCCGCCGGCACCCCGACGGTGACCTCGGGGATCGTCTCTGCCCTGGGCCGCCAGGTTCAGGCAGGCGACCAGACCGGCAGCACTGAGACCCTCAGCAACCTCATCCAGACCGACGCAGCGATCAACTCCGGGAACTCGGGTGGCCCACTCGTGGACTCGTCGGGCCAGGTCGTGGGGATGAACACGGCGGTCGCCTCTTCGGGCAACGGAAACGCCCCTGCCCAGAACATCGGGTTCGCAATTCCCTCGGAGACGATCGAGAAGCTGATCCCGGAGCTGCGCGGCGGCGGGACCGGACCTGCTTCGAAGGCTTACCTCGGCGTCTACGTGACCGATGTGACGACTCAGCTGCAGCAGCAGTTCGGGCTCGTCCCCTCGACGGGCGCTCTCATCGAGAGGATCGCGACCGGATCACCGGCGGACGGCGCCGGACTTCAGCCCGGGGACGTCATCGTCTCGTTCAACGCGAACCCGGTGGCGTCAGCGGCGGATCTCACCAACGCCGTCCAAAAGGCGTCGCCTGGACAGAGCATTCCCGTGACGTACTGGCGGGGTCAACAGAAGTCCACCGTCAACGTGACCCTGACGGCATCCCCGGCCAGCTGACCGAAATCCGATCGCATAGGGGGAGCCGAGGGGATCAGCCGAGCAGAGAGGTCTCCAGCTCGCCGGTCGGCTCGGACCCGACGTGTATGTACCACTCGGTGCCCCAAACGGCTTCGAATGCCTCAGGAGGGATGGCGAGAAAGAACGAAGTCTCGGCTATCTGGCTCGCGTGAGCCGCCATAGCTCGTCGCTTCGCCTCGAGAAAAGCCGTGACGTCGATCGCAGTGGTGATGTACTTCGCCTCCGTTCCGAATTCGTCTAGACCTTCACGCCTCTCCTCGAAATCCTCGAATCCCGAGACGCCGAGCTCCTTTGCCTTCTCGGCGAGCTCCATGACGTGATCGCGGTTCATCGTGGACATGAACACACGCTGAACCCCCGCCAGCTCCGACGCCCTCAGGCCGACCCGGTGCACCTGCACGTGGTCGGGATGCCCGTATCCGCCGTGCTCGTCGTAGAACGTCACAACGTCGGCGCCTTCCGCGTTGAGAATCACAGCCAGGCGCTTGGCGGCTTCCTCGACGTCGGCCTGCCAGAAGCATTCGGGGTCGTCGTTGGTCTGCTCTCCCTGCATTCCCGAGTCGCGGTACCCGAGATACTCGTGGCGAGCGACGCCCAATAGGGCGCAAGCCGACGCCAGCTCATCTTCCCGGCGCTCGCTGAGCGTCTCCCCGTCGGACAGCAGGCCGTCTGGGATCTCGCCGAGCTCGCCCCGGGTGGCTGTAACCAGGACGATCCGGTGCCCTTGAGACGACAGCATCGCCATCGTGCCCCCGGTGGCGATTGCCTCGTCGTCGGGGTGGGCATGGAAGAACACGACGGTGGCCATGGAGGTCAGGCTATGGCTTTGGCGCGGTGGACAAGCGATACCATATCCGGTATGCCTTTGCTTGGGCGCGAAACCATTGCACCTGACCGGTCGAAGGGTGTAGCGATCAATTGCCGGAAACTTGCACGACCGACGATGTTCGGTCGGTGGGAGGTGAGCGATGGAACGATTGGCCGCCGGGAGCGGGTATGGCCGAGAGATGGACTTCCCGGACCGTCTTCCGATCCTCGAACGGGGCGCACACCCGCCGAGCACCGGACGCGCGTGCGCAATGGAAGCCGCCTCTTGGCTGGCGGGGGAGAGGTGGTCGGACCATCCCCGCTCGGTCCACAAGGCGATCGCCTCGGTCGGCCGCTGGGTGAACGACGCAGTGGACGAGGACGAGCGCCAGCGCCTGTGGCCGTTGATCCTCGCCTCGCTCGACACAGCCTCGACTGGCCTTCGTATCGACCGGCGTCTCCGGCATCTCACTCGTGAGGCCGGCTGCAGAGCGGCCAAGGCGGGCACACCGGTCGACGCCTGGCTCGAGGTGCTGGCCGAGCACACAAGGCTCACAGATCACGAGCCGGTGGCTGTTCCGACGACTCGCATCGAGTCTCTTTGCGTCCACCTGCTCGAGGCACGGAGCGTCCAGGCCTGAAGGTCTTCGCGGCCTTAGCTGGGGCTCAGCCTCGAAGCTCGGAAGCTTGTAGGAGAAGAGGAAGCCGGGAGAAAACGTCCCGCCTCTCTAAACCGCCGATAATCTATCTTATGTAAAGTTAGCCTAGGCGTCCGGATAGGCGGTGGCTGGCTCTGTTTGCCCCTCGCTCGAGTTGCCCTGTGCGTCACGTGTGACTGCTACCCCACCGGGGTTGTGTCCTTTGTCGATGGCGGGCGGCGTGGCGGGTACGGGGAGCGGTCAGGGCCCCGAGGATCAAGGGCGCTTCTGGGTCTTGACGGGCTCGAAGTCGACGACGAGCTCGCTGTCGAGGGCGCGAGCGATGCGGTCCAGGCTGATGATCGTGGGCGACACTCGCCCTTGCTCGAGCCGGGCGATGGCCGGCTGGCTCGTCCCAGCCCTGCTGGCCAGCTCGGCCTGGCTCATTCCGGCCCGGACCCTCGCCGCTCGAACGGCACTCCCGACCATGATCGCCGTGAGGGCTCGCTCGTAGCGGGAGAAGGCGCTGGTGCCGTCGGGGGCTTCGGGGGATCTCTCTTTGGGTTGCCTGGCCGCCATATCAGATGTGGAATATATCAGAGATGATCTGGGTGGTGTGGATACTCTGGGACGATGAATTGGCCCCTGCGCTTCGGCATCTTCCTGGCACCGTTCCATCCCGTAGGCCAGAACCCGACCCTCGCCCTCGAACGGGACCTGGAGCTCGTGGTCCGGCTGGATCAGCTGGGCTTCGACGAAGCGTGGATCGGCGAGCATCACTCCGCTGGGTACGAGATCATCGCCTCGCCCGAGGTCTTCATCGCAGCTGTCTCGCAGCGGACCTCTCACATCGCCCTCGGAACCGGGGTGAGCTCACTCCCCTACCACCACCCCCTGATCCTCGCCGACAGGATGGTGCTGCTCGACCATCTGACGCGCGGTCGTGTGATGTTCGGCGTCGGCCCGGGAGCGCTCCCCTCGGATGCGTTCATGATGGGAATCGATCCGATGACCCAGCGTGATCGGATGGAGGAGTCCCTGGAGGCGATCCTTGCCCTCCTGGACGGAAGCGAGCTCGTGACCCGTCAGACCGACTG
The DNA here is from genome assembly GCA_036786835.1 of Acidimicrobiales bacterium. Taxonomy (GTDB): domain Bacteria; phylum Actinomycetota; class Acidimicrobiia; order Acidimicrobiales; family UBA8190; genus Bog-564. The sequence continues at coordinate 16,095 of DAIQQK010000012.1, forward strand.
GTTCACCCTGAAGGATGCTCGCCTGCACCTGCGCCCGTACTCGCATCCGCGTTTCGAAGTCGCGGTGGCGGCACAGATCTCCCCCGCGGGCCCCCGAGCCGCAGGTCGATTCGGGCTGAGCCTCCTGTCGATCGGAGCGACCACGGCCGGAGGCTTCGACGTTCTCGGTTCCCACTGGCAGGTCACGGAGGAAAGAGCCGCCGAGTTCGACACCACCGTCGACCGTCGCAAGTGGCGCCTCGTCGGCCCCATGCACATCGCCGAGACCGAGGAGCAGGCTCGAAAGGACGTGGCTTTCGGGCTGGCAAAGTGGATCGACTACTTCGAGAGGGTCGCGGCGCTCCCCCTCGCTCCTTCGACGGTGGACCCCGACAAGATGGTCGACGCGATGATGGAGATGGGTTTCGCGGTCGTCGGCACACCTGAGATGGCCGTCGCTCAGATCCAGCGGCTCGCCGAACAGTCCGGAGGATTCGGCACCTACCTTCTCATGGCCCACGAGTGGGCCGACCGGGAGGCGACGCTTCACTCCTACGAGCTCTTCGCGCGAGACGTAATGCCGCACTTCCAGGGCTCGCTCGGCTCGCTCGAGGGATCGCGTGACTGGGCCGCCGAGAACCGGCCAGAGTTCATCGGAGCCGTCGGTGGGGCGATCATGCAGGCGATCAGCGATCACCACGCCGAACGCGAGGCCAAGAAGTCGTCGGAGACGACAGCTACCTGAACAGCATCTGAAGAACAGAAGGAAGCTCTAGCCTCCTCGCGGGTGATCGAGACTCGATGAGCGAGCGCTTCCTCTTGCGAAACGGGATCGTGCTGCCGATGGGCGGCCGACGCCAGATCCACGACCCGGGGTCGGTTCTCGTCGAAGGCAACAGCATCTTGGCCGTCGGATCGGTGGAGGAGCTGGATGCTCGTTCCGAGGGGGCCGATGTGATCGACGTGACGGGACACGCGGTCATCCCGGGCCTGCACAACGCGCACCTTCACTCTGGACTGCTTCGAGGAACTGCGGAGGGCAAGACGCTCTTCGATTGGCTCCGGTCTTACGTGGACCCGGCTCACAGAGCGCTCACACCCGCCATCGCGGAGGCTGCGTCGATGCTCTGCTACACCGAAGGGCTTCGTTTCGGCACGACTTCGGTGATGGACATGTGGCGCTACCTCGAAGGCTCGGCGAGAGCCGCCGAGACGATCGGGATCCGCGCCGCGCTCGTCCCCTACCTCGCCGACGAGGAGGGCTACGACTACTTCGAGTCCATGGACTCGAACCGCCGGCTCCTCGAGTCGTGCGGAACCTCCGAGGAGAATCGTGTGCGCGCATGGGTCGGCGTCGAGCACCTCTTCTACTGTCGGCCCGAGACCGTGACCGCAGCTGCCGCGCTCGCGGCGGAGTTCGGTACGCGCCTGCACACGCATTCCTCGGAGACCTCTTGGGAGGTGGAGGAGTCGATCCGTCGCTACGGCTGCAGGCCGATCGAGAGGTTCGGCGAGCTCGAGGCCCTGGGAGATCGCATCGTCATCGCCCACTGCGTCTGGCTGGACAACCGGGAGATCGACCTCCTCGCCGAGACGGGGACGAGCGTCGTCCACTGCCCCTGCTCGAACATGAAGCTCTCATCGGGAGCCGCGAGGGTCGGCGACATGCGCGACGCGGGAGTCGCGGTCGCGCTCGGCACGGACGGAGAGAAGGAGAACAACAACCTCGACCTTCTCGAGGAGACCAAGTTCGCGTCGCTGCTCCAGAAGCTCACCACGCTGGACCCGACCACCGGCGACCCATGGGACGTGCTCACGATGGCAACCTCCGACGGTGCTCGCGTTCTCGGGATCGGGCACTTGACCGGGTCGCTCGAGCCGGGAAAGCGCGCCGACATCGTGACCGTCGACCTGCGGGCTCTGCACCTCACGCCGCTTCTGCACGGGTCGGACTCCAACGTCGCGGCCCACCTCGTCTTCTCCGCCACCGGCCACGACGTCGACCAAGTGTGGGTCGACGGCCGCAAGCTCGTCGATTCGGGGCGTGTGCTGTCGGTGGACGAACAGACGGTGAGAAGCCGCGCCCAGGCGGCCGCCGAGGAGCTCTTCGAGCGCCGGGCAGCCCTCGCGAAGACCTGAGGCAAGCGCAAGCCCCGCGTAAACCCCTCGGCTCTGTTCGAGACCGACGCGCTCAGCGCCGTGCGTCGAAAGTGGGGACGAGCGTGCGAGCGGCCAAGGCCTCGTCCACCCGGCGCACCGGTGTGGCGTGCGGGGCATCCTTCGCCTCCTGGGCTCCGTCGGGATCGGACGCAGCAGCGACGATTCGCTCGAAGGCCGATGCCAGCGCGTCGAGAGTCTGAAGGCTCTCGGTCTCGGTTGGCTCGATCATGAGAGCCTCTTCCACCGTCAGGGGGAAGTACACCGTGGGCGCGTGGAAGCCCTCTTCGAGCAGCCGCTTGGCAACGTCGAGCGCCCTTACCCCGGTCCTCTTCTTCAGCGAAGCCGCTGAGAGTACGCACTCGTGCATGCAGGGGCGGTCGTAGGGAGCGTCGAAGGTGCCCGAGAGCCGCTTTCTGAGCCAGTTTGCGTTCAACACCGCGCGCTCGGCCACCTCCCGGAGGCCGTCGTCCCCGTGGACGAGGATGTACGTGAGAGCGCGCGCCAATACGAGGGCGTTGCCGTGCCAGGAATGCACACGGCCGATCGTCTTCGGCGGCGTCGTCCACTCGTACCTGTCGCCTTGACCGTCTGTGCCTTGTTCGACTCGGGCGGCTCGCGGTCCGGGCAGGAACGGGGCGAGTCGCTCCGACACCGCCACAGGCCCTGCCCCCGGCCCTCCCCCACCGTGAGGCGTCGCAAACGTCTTGTGGAGGTTGAGGTGCACGATGTCGAAGCCCATGTCGCCGGGCCTCACCACGCCCAGGATCGCGTTCAGGTTCGCACCGTCGTAGTAGAGGAGCCCGCCGACTTCGTGCACGGCTCCGGCGATCGCGACTATGTCCTCTTCGAAGAGCCCGAGCGTGTTCGGGTTGGTGAGCATGATGCCTGCGACGTCCGTGTCGAGGACGTCTCTGAGTGCAGCGAGGTCCACGCATCCACGACGGTCGCTCTTCACCGTCACCGTCTCGTACCCGCCCAGGGTGACCGAGGCGGGGTTGGTGCCGTGAGCCGAGTCCGGTATCACCACCTTGTGCCTCTGGCGGCCCTGAGCCTCGTGCCAGGCGCGCATCAGGAGCAGGCCTGTGAGCTCGCCGGCGGCGCCGGCAGCAGGTTGCAGCGTCGCGGCAGCCATTCCCGTGATGGCGCAAAGAGCCTCTTCGAGCTCTACGAGGAGAGCCATCCACCCCTGGGTGCAGCTGGCGGGTGAACCGGGATGGGCGTCGGCGAGCCCCGGGAGTGACGCCACGGTGTCGCAGATCTTCGGGTTGTACTTCATGGTGCACGAGCCGAGGGGGTACGCGCCGAGGTCTACGGAGAACTGCCTGTGGCTCAGTCGGGTGAAATGGGCCACAAGGTCGCGCTCTGAGACCTCTGCGAGCACCGGGAGGCCATCGCGTCTGTGGGCTCCGGGCAGGAGCTCGTCGAGCGGGACTTCGGGGACCCCCGTGGTGCGCAGCTGAAAGGCACGTCTGCCGGGCTCTGACAGCTCGAACAAGGTCGGTTCGGCGTCGCGCCCGAGAAGCGGCGCGCTCGAGGCTCGGCCCCCAGCAGCGCGAATCGGGACCTGGGCGTCGGTCATCGCAGTGCCTTTGCGAAGCTGTCGGCGAACCGGTCGATCTCGGCTCGGGTGCGCCGCTCGGTGACGGCGACGAGAAGTCCGTCGGTGTGTCCGCCTGCGAAATCCTCGTCCAGGGCGATCCCGGCGAGGAACCCGTCGTCGGCGAGGCGCTCGACGAGCGTGTCGGCAGCGAGCGGGAGACGCAGGGCGAATTCGCTCATCACCGGTGCAGCCACCAAAGGTTCGACACCGGGGACCCCCAGAAGGGCGCTTCGGCAGTAATGAGCACCCCGCACTGATCGAGTCGCCACCTCGGCGATGCCGGCGGAGCCGAGCCAGCCCATCTGTATGGCAGCCGTCACCGCCATGAGCGTCTGGTTCGTGCAGACGTTGGAAGTCGCCTTCTCCCTCCTGATGTCCTGCTCGCGGGCGCGAAGGGTCGTGACGTACGCGCGCCGTCCGTCTGCGTCGACCGTCTCACCTACGAGCCGGCCCGGCATGCGCCTCACGTGCTCGGAGCGGCAGGCGAAGAGCCCGAGGTAAGGGCCGCCGAGGCCGAGCGGCATCCCGAGAGGCTGCCCCTCCCCCACCACCACGTCGGCTCCCCAGTCACCCGGGGAGCGAAGCAGCCCCGCGCAGATCGGGTCGAAGGCCACGACGAGCATGGCCCCGGTGCGGTCGCAAAGATCCCGTGCCGCGCCGAGATCCTCGAGGCAACCGAGGTAGTTCGGGTACGCGACGACCACGACTCCAGGACCTTCTGCCTCCTCGAGCGAAGACCACGCGGTCGCTCCGTCGACTAGTGGGACTTCGTGCACGTCGTGTCCGGTCCCGGCTGCGAATGTCTCGAGCACGGCGCGCCACGAAGGGTTGACCCCCTGGGAGACCCAGACCTGGGATCTTCCGGATGCGGCGGCCGCGAGGTTCACCGCCTCGACCAGAGACGCCGCTCCGTCGTAGAGCGACGCGTTCGCGACTTCGACGCCGGAGAGGCGCGCTATGAGGGTCTGGAATTCGAAGAGCGCCTGGAGCACCCCTTGCGCGACCTCGGGTTGATAAGGCGTGTAGGAGGTGACGAACTCCGATCGAGATGCGAGGGCACGTGTGACCGGGGGGACCTCCCGGTCGTACGCGCCGCCTCCGGCGAAGCACACGAGATCGCGCCCTATGGGACGGTTCCTGTCCGCCAGCTCTTGCATGTGGGCGAGCACGTCGGGCTCCGGAGCGCCCGGAGCGAGACCTGTTCCACCGGCGAGCCGAAGCGCTTCGGGGATCGAGGCGAAAAGCTCGTCCAGGCTCGACAGGCCGAGGAACTCGAGCATCGAAGAGATCTCCTGCTCGGTGTGAGGGCTGTAACCGCTCATCGGGACGCCTTCGCCAGGGCCTTCGCGATGGGCCGGACGAACGGGAGCGCTGTGATGAGGCCCGACACGGTCCGCCCGCGCAGCTCCAGATCGACTTCATCGCCAACCTCGACTTCGGACGAGGTGTCGACGAATGCCATCGCGATTCCTCGTTCGAGGACCGGCGAGAAGTTCCCACTGGTCACGCTGCCGACCACCTCTTCCTCATGGCGAACAATGGCGTTCTCTCGAAGAGGTTGGCGCCCTTCGCCCACAATGCCTCTTAACGTTCTGGCCGGTCCTTTCCGGCGCTCTCGTTCGAGAGCCTCTTTCCCGCGAAAGTGCTCCTTGTCCCAGCCGACGACCCAGCCAAGTCCCGCTTGAAGCGGGGTGATCCCCGGGCCGAGCTCGTGGCCGTGAAGGGGAAGGCCTGCTTCGAGGCGAAGCGTGTCCCGAGCGCCAAGCCCGGCGGCCACGACGCCCTGCGCCAGCACCGCCTCCCAGAACGACTCGGCTACCTCGGCCGGCACGGCGCATTCGACGCCGTCCTCTCCCGTGTAACCGGTGCCGGCCGCCGTGCAGCTCGCCCCCTTCCATTCGAAGGAGCCGATGGAGAAGCGGCCGACGGATGCCGCCTCGGATGAGACTGCCGACAGCAGGTGCCTAGCTTCGGGCCCCTGCACGGCGATGACCGCCCTGCCGGAAGTGGTGTCTTCACCTCCGATCGCATCTCTCACCCGTTGGGTGTTGGAGGCGTTCGGCATGACGTCGAAGACCTCCTCCGTGAGCCACCAGACGATCAGGTCGTCGAGCACCGAGGCGTCGGACTCGTCGAGGAGGTGTGTGTACTGGGCGCGGCCCGGCCTGATCTTGCGCAGGTCGTTGCTGAGAGAGATCTGGAGAAGTTCGAACGCGTCGGGTCCCTCGACCCGCACCGTGCCGAGATGGCTCACGTCGAATGCGACGGCTCGCCGGCGACAGGCGCGGTGCTCCGCGAGGGTTCCAGAGGGATACGCGAGCGGCATGAGCCACCCCCCGAACTCGACGAGCTTCGCGTCGAGGCCGAGGTGGACTTGCTCCAGTGGGGAGTGTCGGACACCGCTTCGTTCGGATCGATCGGCGGGTCCCGCGGCGCCTTGAGGCGCATCCGACTGCCCCGGGCGATCCACGCGCCGAAGCCTACGCGGCTGGAGAAGACGGACGAGACAGCCCGTGCTTTGCGAGAATGGCCAGGTAGTCGCGTTGATAGATCAGCTTCACCTCGACTTGAGGATGAAGCTCCCTGAGCCGGCGCACCTTCGCGTTCTTGCGCGTCACGAGCTTCTGGCTGAGGGTCGTGAGCTCGACGAAGCAGTCGTGGTCGGGCAAGTAGAAGTCGGGGCGAAACGCAGCCTTAGGGGTGCCGTCGGCATACCACTCGAGCACGAACATCACCGGTTCGTACTCCCAGCGAACTCCGTAGAAATCGAGGAGCTCGGCGAACTGACGCTCCGAGTCGTGGGCGAACTTGACCTTCATCGCACCGGCCTCCCGGCTCGAAGGCTCGTTCGTCAACCGCTCCCTGCCCTCTGCTCGCCGTCGATCCGCGCGCTCGACGTTCCGGCGCCTGCAGCTGCAAGCCCGATCTCGATGATCGCAGCGTCGAGCTCCTCGACGACCCCGGAGAGGGGAACGATGTTCAGAACCCCCTGCCCGCCCTTGAGCAGGTCGACCACTTCGCCGTCGCTTCTCGCGAGAACCGAGTCGGACCCCACCAAGACGAGGTTGGCCGATCCGAGGTCCGCTCCGAGCCCCTCGCGCAGGCACTCGAGGGCCCTCCGCGCACGCTGGAGAGAGATGCCGCCGTCGAGGAGCTGCTTTATGACCTTGAGCTCGAGCAGGTCACTGTAGGAGTAGAGCCGCTGCGTGCCGCTGCCATGGGCATCTGCTATCGAAGGTCGCAGCAGTCCCGTGCGCGCCCAGTAGTCGAGTTGCCGGTAGGTGATGCCGACGACCTTGCACACCTGCGGACCCCTGTAACCGTCGGCGCCGGGTCCTTGACTCTCGTCGGAGGACTCGCCGGCGATCCCCGGAAGTCGTGCTGCATATGGGGTGTCGGAGACATATGGGGTGTTGGGGACCACGGGCGACTCCCTCCACTTCAGGTGCAGGTTCATCCTAACCCCCTTCCTCACATCGAGGTAGTTACGGTGCTGTGACCTGCCCTGAAGACGGCGTGGCCGACCCCATGGGCTCGACCTGCGTATCGGGTGGGGGGAATCGATCGACGTCGGAGCAGGCGGCCCGTCAGTCCATTCGCCGCAGCTCTGAGCGATAGCGATGGCCGTTTCTCACGTACTCGTCCGCGGCAACGCGGATCATCTCTATTCGAGAGGAGCCGGGCCTGATCGTCGCGGGAACCCCTACGGCCAAGGCGCCGGGGGGAATGTGGGTCCCACCGCGCACGACCGCGCCTGCTCCAACGGTGGCCCCACACCCGACGACGGCATGGTGAAGGACGATCGCCCCCGACCCGACGAGGCTCTCGTCCTCGAGGCGACATCCCTCCAGGTGCACGATGTGGCCAACGACACAGTCGTTTCCGACGAAGGTCGGGAACCCGGGGCCCGCGTGGAGGACCGAGCAATCCTGGATCGACGACCTGGCTCCCACCGCGATCGTCCCGTAGTCGCCACGCAGGACGGCTCCGGGCCAAATGGTGCTCTCGGGCCCGATCTCGACATCGCCTATGACGGTCGCGTCGGGGTGAACGAACGCTCGCGGGTCGATCTTGGGGACGAGGTCGCCCAACGCGTAGACAGCCATTGCGGCGGACGCTACCAGCGTGGGATCAGAGGCCACCCAAGAGGCCGGGCATCACAAGAGCACCGGCGGCCTTGCGAAGTTGCTCGGCCGCCGAGCGGTCGCCGCCCACTGCATAGGCCCGTAGCACCAGCGCGTCGCTCAAGCTCTCTGCCATCGAGGGAGGCGGGGGAAGCGCGCTCGTGTCGCCGGTGATCTCGGCGCACAAGGCCGCTGCAGCCAGTGAAGCGTTGTACGCGTCCAGCGCGTCGGCTGCCTCGCGAGCCTTGTTCAGCCAAGGAAGTGCAGAGTTCGCATCCCCCGCCAGGACGAGCGCAAGTGCGTAGACCACACCGCCCACCTCGGCGAGCGGACCTCCGAGGTCCGGAGGGCCGACGTTCTCGAAGCGGGCGAGCGCCTCGTGGGCCCTGCCGGCAAGGGTGAGCTCGATCTCGATGAGCAGTCCCGCCATTGCGACAACGGGATCGGGCGAGGTGTCCGGAGGGAACGGAGGGGCCGCACCGGACGCGCCGCTGGCCACCGCAACCGAGAAGCTAGCTGCCCACGAGAGCCAGGGTTCGTGGAGGTGACCGCCCACGGACAGCCGCTGCAGCGAGTTGACGCGTTCGCGAGCTTCTTCGAACCGGCCCGTCAGTCGCTCCATGATCGCGAGCAGCGCCCAGCCGTGGATCGCCATGTCGACTGCTCCGAGCTCTTCGGCGAGCTGGGCCAGTCGGAGTGCGAAGGCCTCGGCCTCTGCGGTGTCCCTCGAGCTACCCGCCAACGAATTGAAGAAGTGCTTCCAGGTCAACGTGGCGAGAGTCGTCATCTTCTTCGAACGATCTCCCGATTGGTCGGCGAACTGGAGGGCGTCTTCCAGCCACATCGGCACCCGCGGGTCGGTCGGCCTGGCGAGGCAGAGGAACGAAGACGCCGAGACGGCGCCGGATCTGTCGCCGATGCTCTCGAACAGCTCGAGGCCCTGCTCCAAGTAAGTCGCCGCCTCGTGCATTCGGCTGAGGTAGAAGTAAGCGACGCCGGTGTTGGCCAGGGCCCAGGCCTCTTTCGAAGCGTTCCCGAGCTCCTTCCATCTCCTGGCGGAGTCCTCGAGCCTCGGCACTGCCCATCCAGGGTCGGTGAACACCTTGACGTTCGCTGCGGTGTGGTCGCGCTCCGCAGCCACCGCGGGATCGGCGGGGTCGTCCGGAACCATGGACAGAGTTTCGAACGCGCCTTCCTCCTTGCCGCACATGGCCTGGAGCTTGGCCAGCTCCAGCAGCAGTGCCGGCTCTCTCGAGCCGAGGTCGACGGCCCTCTCGAGCATCCCCATCGCGTCGAGATGCCGCGATGCCTGCAGGAACTCCTTGCCAGTGGCTGCAAGCTCGGCGGCCGCCTCAGCCGCCAGAGCTTCGTCCTCGGATAGATATCTGGCGGCACGCTCCAGATGACGGGCGCGATCCTCGAGTGTCGTCGACACACCTGCAGCCTTGCGATGGAGCTCCCCTCGTGTGGTGCGCGGGAGCGTCTCGTACGCAACCTCGCGAAGCAGCGAGTCAGTGGCTTGAAAGCGTCCGTCGGGGCCCTGGGTAAGAAGCCGCGAGTCGACCAGGGACGCGAGCGCCTGTGCTGCATCGGGTGAGCCGAGCCCTGCGACCTGCTCGGCGGTGGCTTCCCCGAGGACGGCTGCATGCTGGAGAACGAGCTTGTAGGAAGGCTCGAGAGCATCGAGCCTGGAGCCGAGGAGAGCCTGAAGCGTCGCTGGAATGCCCGCTTGTGCATGGAGCTTGTAGCAGTCGCCTTCGTCCACCAGCATTCCGCGGGCTCGAGCCATGGCCACGAGCTCGCGCAGGTACAAGGGGTTGCCTCCGGCCAGCTCCACGAGGAAGCCCGCCGCTTCGGGTGTCAGAGGCTTGTCACGCACGAACCCGTCCGCGAGTGCGCCGGCGTCGAGAGGCCCGAGGGGACCGAGACGGACGGTCGTCGTCGAGCTGAAGCGTTTGAGCCAGTCGGGGGGTTCGGTGCGCCCCGCCAGCACCGTCAAGAGGGGAACGCTGCTGAGCCGCCCTGAGAGCTCGCCGAGAAGCTCCAAAGTTCGCTCGTCGCCGCGGTGCATGTCGTCGATCAAGATGAGAAGGGGCCGGCCCTGCGCTTTCTCCTTCAGCAGGCGGCCGAACGCCCAAATCTGTTCCTGTCGCACTCCTGCAGGGTCGATCGACCGCAGCGATTCGTCGATCTCGCCTGCGACCGAGCGGACGCGCGCGTTCACGTCGGGTTCGTCTGCCGGGCCGAGCTGGGCGACTATCTCTGCTGCGACCCTCGCTCCTCCCATGGACCCGTATGCGGGGTAGGCGCTTCGGACGACCTGGCCCTCGCCTGCAACCGCGCTTGCCAGCTCGTTCAGCAGACGCGTCTTTCCGGAGCCTGCCTCCCCGCACAGCACCACGAAGTGCGCTTGGTGGTCTCGAACTGCGCGTCGCCACTGAGAGAAGAGGAACGTGACCTCGTCCTGGCGGCCGACCAGCGCCGGACCACAGGCCGGGTCCTCCATCCCGGCCTCACGCAGGGAGACCGCCTCAAAGACCTCGACAGGTTCGCTCTTGCCCTTCAGCAGCACGGGCTGGCGCTCACGGAAGTTGACGCCCTCTCCGGCGAGCTCGACGGTAAGCCTGCCGCAAAGAACCTCTCCGGGAGCTGCCGCCTTTTCCAGGCGAGCGGCGACGTTGACGGTGTCACCGATGACCGTCATGTCACCTCGGCCGACCGCCGTCGACATCACCTCGCCGGAGTTGATTCCAACCGAGAACACGAGGTCGCCGCGTAGTTGTCTCATGGCGAGTCCCGCGGCAACCGCTCTTTCGGCGTCGTCGTCGTGGGCGACCGGAACTCCGAAGACCGCCATCACGGAGTCACCCATGTACTTGTCGACGGTCCCCCCGTGCTCGGCCACCAGCTTCCCCAAGTCCCGGAAGGCCGCATCGACCATGCGAGCCACGAGCTCGGGATCAGTCTTCTCCGCTAGCGACGTGAAGCCCACCACATCGGCGAAGAGGACGGTTGCGAGCTTTCGCTCCTCCGTGGCAGGGCCTGCAGGAGTCGGGGAATCGGATCCGGGGATCGAAGAAGACCCGTCGAGCTCGGCCCCGCAGGTTCCGCAAAAGGCCTGGCCTTCGGGATTCGACGAAGCGCACGAGGGACAGGCCCGGACGCTCATGCTCGAGCCGCACCGCCCGCAGAAGCGGTAGCCCTCTGGGTTCTCAGCCTCACAAGAAGGACATGCGGACACCGCCAGTCAAGCTACCGCCGAGCCGGGTGCAAAGAGCTCATCGTCTCCGACTCGTAAGAGCCGGGCCGTGCAGAGTGGCGGACCCGAGACTGCCCGCAAAGGACTCAGGTCAGGTGTTCGTGGCATGCGGCAAGGACCAGGTGGGGTGCGTTCCTCGGTGTGACACCCGCACTCGTGTTGAAGCAGGATTGCCGCACGATGAGCGAGCTCGACGACTTCACCAGGACCGAGTTCACGCACGAAGGCAAGACCCGCGCCGTTTTCAGGAAGGGTACGGGCCCGGCGGTCGTCGTGATCGCAGAGATACCCGGGATCACTCCTTCGGTCATCGGGTTCGCAAGACGAGTTGCCGATCTGGGCTGCACCGTTGCCCTCCCCCACCTGTTCGGAGAGCCAGGGGCGCCACCGACCGTCGGCAGGGCCCTCTCCTCCCTCGTGCCCGCATGCGTGTCGCGCGAGTTCGTCGTGATGGCAACCGGAAAGACCTCACCCGTGATCGATTGGCTTCGAACCCTGGCGCGGTCGTTGCACGCCGATTGCGGCGGTCCTGGGGTAGGCGTGGTCGGTATGTGCTTCACCGGAGGTTTCGCGCTCGCCATGATCGCCGGCGCTCCTGTGCTCGCCCCCGTGATGTCTCAGCCGTCGGTTCCATTTCCCCTGGGCCGCCTGCGCAAGAGGGACCTGGGTGTGTCGCAGAGCGACCTCGACGAAGTGAAGCGCCAGTGCGCGGCGCAAAACTTGACCGTACTGGGCCTTCGCTTCACCGGCGACAAAGTGTCGCCACCGGAACGATTCGCGCGCTTGCGCGAGGAGCTCGGGGACAATTTCGTGGGGGTGGAGATCGACTCATCTCCCGGCAATCCTCACGGCAACCCGCGTTCTGCTCATTCGGTGCTGACGGAGCACCTGGTCGACGAGCCCGGCCATCCCACGCGTGAAGCGCTCGACAAGGTTCTCGGGCTCTTTCGGGAACGGCTTCTCTCTGCGCCCGAGTAGCTCGAACGAGGGAAAGGTCTCGGCGCCCGAATGGGGCCCCAGACTCGGACTCACGCACCGGGGATTCAGGTGTTTCTCATGGGCCGCAAAGCGATTCCACAGGATGTCGTTGCAAGATGGCTGTCGTGGACGAAGTGTCTGAGCCGTCGGAAGGGCCCGCCGAGAAAAGCGGTACGGATGAAGGGGCCGCTCGAGCGTCGTCGGGTGACCCTCAGGGACGAGCGGAGCCGGCTTCGCCGGCTGCTCCGGGGTCTGCGACCGAGCCGACGGCACTGGGCGAGCCGGGACCTGGTGCGGGCCACCCGCCGGGCTGGTACCCGCCGCCGCCTGGGTACGCGCCGCCCGGCTGGTACGCCGCGCCGCCGGGATACGGCCCGCCGGGCGCCGGCGGCGTCGGGAAGATCCTTCGGAGCTCGACCGTTGCATGGATCACCGCGGGCGTTCTCGCTCTCGCGGTCATCGGCGTGTCGGTGGGTTGGGCGAGCTCGACTTCCAACGCGGTTTCGATATCGAAGCCCGTCGTGCCCCCGGGGGTCGGCGGGCCATATCGACTCAGTCCTCTTGGACCCGCTGGCGGGAACGCGGGCGGCGTCATGCAACGGATGGTGGTCGCCGGAACAGTCTCGAGCGTCGGTTCGGGGAGCTTCACGGTAGATGCGGTCTCCGGTCAGACCGTCACGGTGCAGGAGCAGTCGTCGACCACCTACTACGTCGGCCGTACCAGCGGCTCCGCCAGCTCGGTCCTCCAGGGCGCAAAGGTCGCCGTGCAAGGAAGCCGTAGCGGCAACACGGTCACCGCAACCCGGGTGGAGATCCTGCCATCGGGATCGTCGGGGTTCGGCCCGAACGGCTGATCCTCGCCCAGCGTCGCAGTGCCGAGTAGTCCCGAAGCGATCTGCACCACTAACCTCGCCCCTCATGCGACCCGCTCCCCCCTCTATGAGGCGCGCCGGCATTGCCGCGTTCTCTACAGCGCTCCTGTTGGCGACCGCTGCTTGCTCGTCGAGCTCGTCTCCCTCGAGCTCGAGCCCCCCCACCACGGCGACCTCGGCGACCACGCAAGGCCCCGCAGCTCCCACCACAGCTGCGGGTGCGGCGTTCGGTGCGGCAGTGTCGGGGATCGCTCCGATCCCCTCATCCGACCTCTCCCCCGCCGGCACGTTCGGTAGTCGACCGCAGGTCAAAGTTCCTTCAGGGAACGCTCCGACCCAGCTCGAGGCGTGGGACCTGATCGTGGGTACAGGAGCGACCGCCGCCACAGGATCCACTGTCAACGTCCAGTACGACGGCTACTCGTTGACCAACAAGTCGGAGTTCGACGCGTCGTGGAACAGTGGACAAGCGTTCTCGTTTCCTCTCGGTGAGGGCCAGGTCATAAAGGGATGGGACGAGGGGGTCGCAGGGATGAAGGTCGGAGGACGCCGCGAGCTGATCATCCCCCCAAGCCTCGCTTACGGGTCCCAATCACCTTCACCGAGCATCGCCTCCAACGACACGCTGATATTCGTGGTCGACCTCGTGAGCGTTGGGTAGGGGCGCAATTCGGTCGCGCCGACAAGTGGCTCGTCTCTCACGGTTGGTGCGACTCTGAGGTGTTCCGCACCCTTCGTCGTCTCACGGGGCGGAACCGCTCAGTAGGGGCCGACGGGCCGATTCATCTCTGCGCAGAGCCCACTGCGGAGGACTTCGATCCCGAGGCCTACCTCTACGTGAACGCCGACGTCGACGCTGAAGCGCCCGCGACCGACCGACTGTCTTTTGCCAGACAGCACTTCGACATCCACGGTCGAAGAGAAGGGCGGAGACAACTACGAACATCACTTCTGCCGGCCGTCGCAGACCTTCGCGAGGCCAAGATGCAGTGGCTCTTTAGGCGGTCGCCGGGATCATTGTCCCTTCTCGAGCCGTACACCACGACCATCTGTGACAAGAACGCCTCGATGCACAGAGCCAAGGGAGACCCAAGGTTGCCCGTGCCCTTCGCGCGAGTGAGCGCCCATGATTACGATTCTCAACTGCGGGCATTGTTCGATTCGGGTCCGACCCGGCTCTTCTTGGACCTCGGTGCCGGCTTACGGTCGCTGTACTGGCCGAACATCGTCTATACCGAGATCGCAGCCCTTCCCTCGACCGATGTCCTCTGCTTCGGCGACAAATTGCCCTTCGACGACGACGTCTTCGACGGAGTGGTGGCACTCGCGGTGCTCGAACACGTTCCGGACCCCTTCGCGGTCGTGGAAGAGCTGGTGAGGGTGGTGCGACCGGGATGTCAGGTGATAGTCGACTGGCCGTTCCTCGTACCCGTGCACGGGTATCCCGAGCACTACTTCAATGCCACCCCGCAGGGAGCGCGAGACGCCTTCGAGCGCCTACCTGACGTGTCCTCAGTCCGCTTGACGTTTCCCTCGTTTCTTCATCCCGCTTATTCGCTTCGCTGGATGCTCGACGAATGGCTGCACGCCCTTCCCGAAGAACGACAATCTTCGTTCGCGGAGCTTCGCGTTTCGGACATCCTCGCCCACCCACCCGAGGAGTTGGAGACGAAGCCGTGGTCGAGGCTTCCCGAGGACCGGATCCCGACGATCGCGGCCGGGACGAGACTGTTCGCCACCAAGGACCCGAAGACCTCGCCAGAGTCCTGAGGAAGTGCCGTCTGGCCTGGGCTACTGAGTCGGGCTGGCCGGATTTGAACCGGCGACCCCCGGTCCCCCAGACCGGTGCGCTAACCGAACTGCGCCACAGCCCGTCGCTGCGACCCCTCAGCCTACTGATCCTGCCTGACCGCCTCGAAGTCGGGACGGAGGGTCCCTTCTAGGCTCCGCCCATGCGCTACGGACTGATCCTCCCCCAGACCGAGATCGGGCCCGATCCGGACGACGTCGTGGCTTTCGTGAATGCGGGAGAGGAATCGGGTTTCGAGTTCGTCGTCGTCTACGACCATGTGCTCGGGGCGGACACCTCGGTGAGGCCGCGTTGGGACGGCTACTACGACGTGAACGACCAATTCCACGAGCCGATGGTGCTCTACGGCTTTCTCGCCGCCCACACCCGCATGGAGCTCGTGACCGGTGTGCTGATACTCCCCCAGCGACAGACGGCCTTGGTGGCCAAGCAAGCAGCACAGGTGGACGTCCTCACGCGGGGGAATTTCCGACTCGGCGTGGGGATCGGATGGAACGCCGTCGAGTACGAGGCGCTCGGGGTGGACTTCGCGACACGCGGGGAGCGCTACGAGGAGCAGATCGAGCTGCTGCGCCTCCTGTGGACTCAGGACGTCGTCGATTTCGACGGCCGTTTTGACAAGGTCGAAGCTGCCGGGATCCTCCCGAGTCCCGTCAGGCGGCCTATACCCCTTTGGATGGGCGGGGGCACCGCAAGACGCGTCCTCGAGCGCATAGGTCGACTCGCAGACGGTTGGATCGCCCGTTCGGCACCAGGCCTCGGTCTGGAGGAGGCGTGGGCGGTGATCGTCGGCGCGGCCCGCGAGGCGGGAAGGGATGCGAACCAAGTCGGCCTCCAGGGGCTGGTCGAGCCGAGAGAAGATCCGGGAGAAGAGCGCTTGCGCAGGCAGCTCGAAAGGTGGGGGCAGTTCGAGCCCACGACCCACCTGGCGATAAGCGGCCTTCACGCCGGGCGGGGCCCGCGTGAGCACGTCGAATACGTGAAGCGCGCCGGCGGTGTGATCTTCGGCTGATCCCAGGGAGCTCTATGCCCGAGCGCGCCTGCCCGTTCGGGGATCGTGCGCCGAGGAACGTAGTGCGCTCAAAGGTGGTGCACGAGCCAGCCGATCCCCTGGTAGGCCCTCCATCCCAGGTAGACGGCGGTCGCGAGCACGAGCAACTTGAAGTGCCAGGGGACCTTCTTCCGCTCGACGAGGTGCTCCTCGCAGGTCGGGCAGCCCCCTTCGTCGGTCAGCTCCTGCTCGGGAACCATCCGATCGCAGGTGTCACACCAGGGCACGAGAGCCGCAGGTGGTCAGACCGGGGGAACGCCGTGACGGCGTTCGGAGAACCGACGGTCGCGCCCGGTGGCAGTGGCGATCCGCCCGATGAGCTCCCCCCGCAGTTCCTCCGGGGGCACGACCGCGTCCAGCACGAGGTCCGACGCGAGGCGAAGCAGGTCGACGTCTTGCTCGTACTCGCGCCTTTTCTCTGCGACGAACTCCTCTCGCGCCACGGGATCGGCGATCTCGGCGATCTTGTTCGCGTAGACGGCGTTGACGGCGGCCTCCGGGCCCATGACCGCAATTTCAGCGGTCGGTAGAGCAATGCACGCGTCGGGCTCGAATCCGGGTCCGGCCATCGCATACAGGCCTGCGCCGTAAGCCTTGCGGACGATCACCGAGACCTTCGCGACTGTCGCCTCGGAGACCGCGGTGATCATCTTCGCCCCGTGCCGGATGATGCCCTGACGCTCGACTGCCGAGCCGATCATGAATCCGGGGACGTCCGCCAAGAAGAGCAGGGGAACGTTGAAGGCGTCAGCGCACCAGATGAAGCGAGCAGCTTTGTCCGAGGAGTCCACGAAGAGCACTCCTCCCCGCACGGCGGGATTGCTGGCGACGATGCCGATGGGATGACCCTCGAGCCGCGCCCAGCCGACGAGGAGCTCGCTCGCGAACTCCGGCTTGATCTCGAAGAAGGAGCCATCGTCCACCACCGCTTCGATGACATCGTGCATGTCGTAGGAGATCTTTGGATCGGCTGGAACGAGGTCCGGCCCGAAGTGCACCGCCGGCGACGTAGCGAGGCTGACAGGAGGTTCGTCGCGCCACGACCCGGGCAGGTAGGAGAAGTAGTGCTTCGCCATCTCGATTGCAGACTGGTCGTCAGGAGCAAGGTTGTCGCCGCACCCCGAAATGGTGCAATGCATCCGGGCGCCGCCCATTTCCTCGAGACTGGTGCGCTCTCCCACGACCATCTCTGCCATCCGTGGGGACCCGAGGTACATCGAGGCGTTCCCCTCGACCATGAACACCACGTCACAGAATGCCGGGATGTATGCCCCCCCGGCTGCCGACGGACCGAAGAGGCAGCAGATCTGGGGCACCCGACCAGACAGACGGACCTGGTTGTAGAAGATGCGCCCCGCACCTCGGCGCCCGGGGAACAGCTCGACTTGGTCCGTGATGCGCGCTCCTGCAGAGTCGACTAGCCAGAACACCGGGAGGTCGTGAACGAGCGCGTACTCGGTGAGTCGCACGATCTTCTCGACGGTGCGCGCACCCCAGGACCCTGCCTTCACGGTGGGGTCGTTGGCCATGACGCACACCGGCCTGCCCTCGACAGCTCCACGGCCCGTCACCACGCCGTCGGCGGGCAAGTCTCGGGCCAACGCGTTGGCCAGCAGCCCGTCCTCCATGAACGAGCCTTCGTCGAGCAGGAGCGCCAGGCGATCGCGCACCGGGAGCTTTCCCTGTGACGCCAGCTTTGCGGCGCCCTTCTCCCCGGGGCCCTCGGCCGCGGTCCTGAGCGCTTCTTTGATCTCCTTCGGGTCTCTCATGTCTCAGCCCCCCAATCGGACCCGGAGCTTGAGCGGCGTGGGACCCATGTCGAAGTCCTCCCGCAGACGACGTTCGACATAGCGCAGATACGTGGCGGGGAGCCGATGCGTGGCGAAGAGCGTGAAGGTGGGAGGATCGGACGCGCCCTGGACCGCGTATCGGATGCGTGAACCGGGAGCCGGATGGGCAGCCTGGATCGAGGCGAGCGCGCGGTTGAGCTCTCCGGTCGGGATGCGGCGGTGGTAGGCCTCTATGGCCTTGTGTAATGCAGCTGGGATCTTGTGAGCGCCAAGTCCTGTGCGGGCGCTCACCTTGAGCACTGGTGACTCCCCCAGGAAAGCGAGACGGTCCTCGAGGTCTGCGAGCACGCCTGCTCGCGAGTCGGTGGCGAGCAGCTCCCATTTGTTGATGACTACGACGATGGGACTACCCGAGGCAGCGATGCGCTGCGCCAGTCGCTGGTCCTGGTGGGTCACCCCTTCGGTTGCGTCGATGACCAGCAGGACGACGTCGGCCGCGTCGAGCGCCTGTAGCGCCCGGACCATTGCGAAGTACTCCGGCCCCTCTGCTGAGCGAGATCGTCGACGCATTCCTGCGGTGTCCACGAAACGGATCTGCCCGACCTCGGTGTCCAGGACGGTGTCGATCGCATCTCTCGTGGTGCCCGGGACGTCGTGGACCACCGAGCGCTCCTGCCCCGCGAGACGGTTGAAAAGCGTGGACTTGCCCACGTTCGGTCGTCCGATGATCGCCACTCTCGGCACGGCGTCGGCTCCGGCGCGGGAGATAGCACCGCTCGCGCCTTCTTCGGCCTGACGGAACTGTTCTTGGGAGGCGCCCGAGACGAGATCGCCGGTGAGCCGGCCCAAGCGCTCTACGACCACGTCGAGCAGGTCGCCGCTGCCGCGGCCATGGAGGGCGCTCACCATCTGCGGGTCCCCGAGACCCAACGAGACGAACTCCCATGCCTCGGCTTCGCGTGCCAGGTTGTCGACTTTGTTCACCACGAGCATCACCGGGGTGCCGCTGCGCCTCACGAGCTTCGCCACGTCCTCGTCCTCGGTCGTGATCCCGACGGTGACGTCCACGACCACGAGCGCTAGGTCCGCCGACTCGATGGCACGACGGGCCTGCTCTGCCACCTTCGCATCGAGAGCGTCGCCGCCTCCGATCCAACCACCGGTGTCCACGACCAGGAATTGGTGACCGTTCCACTCGGCCTCGAGCTCGAGACGGTCACGCGTCACGCCAGGCAGCTCCTCGACCACCGCGGCTCGCCTCCGGACGAACCGGTTGACGAGAGTGGACTTTCCGACGTTCGGCCGCCCGACGATCGCCACGACCGGAAGCCGCTTCCCGCCTCGCTTCGCGGCCTGGTCTGCAACGTGTTGTGCCCGCGCCGTAGTGCTCACCGAGGCATCCCGAGTGCCGCTCCTGCTTCCGCCGACGTTGCAGTGTCTCTGGCCGGCAAGACGACAAGCCCACCGTCTGCCTGTGGCTCTTCGAGCTTGCGCCGAAGCGACATTCCGTCGGTCGGCACGACCTCCACGCGCCGGGGAAGATCCGCGACAGTCATGCCGTCGAGAAATTTGCCCTCGGACAGGCACACGTCGGGCAGTAGATAGCGATGATCTCGAGGCTCGTCTTCAAGAGCACGAGATATGTCCACACCGGTGAGCAGGCCGGTAACTGCGATGTTCCCACCGAAGAAGGAGTTCCTGACACACAGTAGGCGCACCTCTGAAGCGAACCGGTCCTGAGCCAGGAGTGGTTCGAGCACCCGCGCTCCGTACTCGCCGGTGACCACGCAGGTGGCTGTGCCACGGCCAACATTGGATGGAGAAGAGCGTCTGGCGCGGTAGCCCTCTGGTGGGGCTCCGTCGACCCACGAGAAGAAGCCCCGCTTCACGCCGAACGCGGCCGCCGCATCACCTCGAAAAGCCTCTTCGAAGGCGCGAGCCATACCGATGCCGTTCTCGTGCTGTGGGAACCCTTCATAGACGCTGGCGGCAGGGAAGGGTCGACTCGCGAGGAGGTAGTACTCGTCGGCGGCGTAGACGAGCCTGCGACCTGATGTCGAGAGGAACAGCCCCTGCCACTCCTCGACGAGGTCGACGACGTCTTGCGCGTCTCTTTCGCTGTGGTTGCGGAGATCCGGCTCGGTGGTGTGGCGACTTATGCCGAGGGGAACGCATGCAACGGTTGCGATCTCGGCATACTCGTCCGCGATTCCGGCGAGGGTCGCCTCCAACGCCGCACCGTCGTTGACCCCGGGACAGACAACTATCTGCCCGTGCACCTCGATTCCACCATCGAGCAATGCCCTCAGCCATCTCAGGCTCGTCGCCCCCCGTGCGTTGCGGAGCATGTGGGCTCGCAATTGGGGATCCGTCGAGTGAATGGAAACGAACAACGGGGAAAGGCGCTCGGTCAGGATGCGTTCGAGGTCAAGCTCGGTGAATCGGGTGAGCGTGGTGAAGTTGCCGTACAGGAACGACAAGCGGTAGTCGTCGTCCTTCATATACAGGCTGCGTCTCATGCCCTTGGGCAGCTGGTGGATGAAGCAGAACTCGCAATGGTTGTCGCAGGTCCTCACCCGGTCGAAAAGGGCCGAGGACACCTCGATGCCGAATGGCTCCCCCGCAAGCTTCCTGATCGGCAAATTCAGCTGTTCGTGGCCGCGCCGGACCTCCACCTCGGGATCCTCGGCGTCGATGAGCTGCTGATACTCGATCACGTCACGTGGCGCCCGCCCGTCGATCCGAAGCAGCTCGTCACCAACTCGAATTCCGCCACGCTGGGCCGGGGAACGGCGCGCCACGGAGACGACCCGGGCTGCCGGCATGACCCAAGGCTACCGCCCGGACCTACGTGTCCTCTGATCGCCGTGCCTTCGAGTGGCGGTAGCCTGCTTCTGTGGCGGTCGAGCGAGTCCTCTTGGCCTCCCCCCGGGGCTTCTGCGCAGGCGTCGAGAAGGCCATCAAGGCACTTGCCTGGATGGTGCACATCTTCGAGCCGCCGGTTTACTGCTACCACGAGATCGTGCACAACGCGCACGTGGTCGAGCAGTTCCGCGCGCAAGGCGTGATCTTCGTCGACGACGTCGGTGGGGTACCCGCGGGTGCGCCTCTCATGCTCTCCGCCCACGGTTCGGCTCCCGAGGTGGTCGCGGCCGCACGCGAGAAGGGCCGGGTGGTGGTCGACGCGGTGTGCCCACTCGTGACCAAGGTCCATCACGAGCTCAAAGTCCGGGCCAAGAAGGGCTACACGGTGCTCTACGTGGGCCACGAAGGTCACGAGGAGGCGGTCGGGACGATGGCGGTGGCGCCGGCCTCGGTGCGACTGGTGCGAAGCGAGGCAGAGGTCGACGCTCTGGCCGCCGAGATCGACCCTGGGACGCCGGTCGCGCTGTTGGCCCAGACGACGTTGAGTCACGACGAGTGGCTCGGCATCATGCGCAGGGCAGAGGAGAGATTCGAGTCGCTGTGGATGCCGAACAGGTCCGACTTGTGCTTTGCCACGACGAACCGCCAAGCAGCCTTGAAGGCGATCGCAGGGAGATCCGACGCTGTGATCGTCATCGGATCGGCCAACTCGTCCAATACCCTCGCCCTCGAGAAGGTCGCGCGGGCGTCCGGGTGCGCACGAGTGCTTCGCCTGAACGAGGCGAGCGAGGTTCCCGGCGACCTCCGGGGAACGGTGGGGGTAACAGCGGGGGCTTCCGCGCCAGACGAGCTCGTCGAAGCGGTGGTGGCCCGTCTTTCACCTCGTGACGGCGTCGAGGAGGTACGCGTCACCGAAGAAGAGGAGTACTTCCCTCCTCCGCCGGAACTGAGGGACCTTCTCAGGGGACTCGCCGGCGCCCTAGCGTTGGGGCTCGCTGCTCCCTCGGCCGCGGAGGAGCCCTCATCTCGGGCCGCATCGGACTCGCGCGGCGGGAGTCCGTTCGCCTCGGACAGGCAGATCTCGGCTGCCGACGTTCTCGGGCGACTGGCCGGCTGACCTAGAGAGAGGCGGCGTGCAGGCGTTCTCGAAGGATCGATCGCGCGAACAGCGCAGGCGTGACGACCTCCGTCGGCTCGTCATGGAGCTTGCGCGCCAGGACTTCAACCGTCACCACCCCGGCGTCTCGTTCGCGCCGGTCGTGGTTCTGGTCGCCTCGTATCTCGAAGCGGACAACATCGCAGACGTCCTCAAAGCTGTTCCGCACGAGGTCTGCGGACTCGGAGTATCCGTTCTCGTCGTAGTGGACGGGGGGGACGACGGTACAGAGGACATCGTGAGGGGGCTCGATGCTTTTTGCGCCTCGTTGCCCGTGAACATGGGTCAGGGCGTGGCTCTTCGGTTCGGTTACGAGCTGGCGCGCTCGTTCGGCGCGCGCTATGTCGTCACACTGGACGCAGACGGCCAGGACGATCCGGCTTCGATTCCCGATCTCGTCGCTCCGCTCCTGGCAGACGAGGCTGACTTCGTGATCGCCAGCAGGCGACTCGGAGTCGACGAGTCGACCGACAAGATGAGGAGGGCGGGCGTCGTCTTCTTCGCCAGATTGGTCAACTGGCTGACGGGCCTCGAGGTCACCGACACCTCGATGGGGCTTCGCGCGCTGAGAGCGGAGGTCCTAGGCGACGTCGTCCTCGAACAGGACCAGTACCAGACTGCCGAGCTGTTGATCTCAGCCGCGTCGAGGGGATGGCGGATCACCGAACGTCCGACGGTCCGCCATGCTCGCGCCTCGGGAGAGTCGAAGAAGGGCCACAACGCCTTCTTCGCGCTGCAGTACCTGAGGGTCATCCTGCGGACTTGGCTGCGCGACCGTCGAAGCTGATCCTCGCGGGGCCGCTCGCGAACTCGAAGCTACCGAGGTCGTTCGCTCACGTCCGTACTCGCGACCTCGCCAACTCGTAAGAATGCTCGAGCTCGGCTCGCAACCTCTCGGTGAGCTCGCGCACCTCGCGGCGAGGCACGCGCCCGGCGGCCGAGCGTCCGGGCGCGACCAGAGGCTCACCGATCACGAGATGAACCCTCACCGGCCGCGGCAGCTTGGACCCCTTGGGAAGAGACTCCGAGGTCCCTCCTATCCCAATTGGGACGATCGCCGCCCCGGTGCGCGCCGCGAGAAACGCCGCGCCCTCCTGGAGGACTTCGACTTTCTCCCCGCTTCGGCGGGTCCCCTCCGGAAACAGCACGAGCACCCCGCCGCGCTCGAGCACTGCCTGCGACCGCTCGACGGAGAGCCGGTCCGCACCCTGACGGTGCACGGGGAACGCGCCCACGGAGTCCAAGAACCGACCCAGTAGTCGTGATTTCCACATCTCCTCCTTCGTCATGAAGAAGAGCTTGCGGCGAGTCGCCTCTGAGACGACGAAGAAGTCGATGAAGCTTCGGTGGATGGGCGCAAGGATCACTCCCCCGGCGCTCGGGACGCTCGCCCCTTCGACCGTAACCCGCCAGTAGGAACGGTTTATGAAGTGGGCGACAGCGCGCAGGATCTTGTAGACCGCGTTCGGAACGTGCCTCGGAAGATCGCGGTGGCTCGTCACTTCGCGTTCGTCACCTCCACCAGGCCTGCTCAGAGCCACTTGGCCACCTCTCTCAGCACCTCCTCGGCGTCTCGACCGGTGGAGTCGATGACTACCGCATCTGCAGCCACCTCTTCTGGGGACGGTAGTGGAGAAGCCTTGCGGGTGGAGTCGAGGCGGTCGCGGATCGCCAGCGCCCTCGCGACGGCAGAGGGATCGTGCCCCACACGTTCGTGGGCCCGCCGATGGGCGCGCTCGTCGCTCGACGCAGTCAAGTAGATCTTCAGCTGCGCGTCGGGCAGGACGACGGTGCCGATGTCACGTCCCTCCACCACCCCCCCACCACGCTCGGCAACCCAGGCGCGCTGGCGAGCAACCATTGCCGCGCGCACCTCGGGGTTTGCTGCGACGACGGACACGACTTCGTCGACGGCCGGGGTCCGTATCGCATCGGTCACGTCGGCGCCGTCCACCCGTACGCGATCTGCGACCTCCACCACCAGCCCCCGTGCAAGCTCTCCGACGGATGGCTGGTCGTCGATGGCGATCCCACGGGTCAGGGCGCTGTGGGCCACCGCGCGGTACATCGCACCAGTGTCGAGCTTCTCGACTCCCAGCAGATCTGCCACCGAGCGCGCAAGCGTCGACTTCCCCGCCCCGGCCGGCCCGTCGATCGCGACCACACGAACGGCCCCACGGGCGCGCGCATCAGTCAAGGCAGGTGACCGCCCGTCAGGTGGACAAGGTGTTCTCTGAACTCCGGATAGGAGGTCTTCACCGACTCCCAACCCACTACGCGCGAGGGGCGCCCGGCGACGGTCGCGGCGGCGACCGCGGCGGCCATCGCCATGCGATGGTCACCTCGAGCATCGACAAAGCCCGCGTGCAGACCGGCAACTCCGGTGACGAACAGATCGTCGCCGCTCGTCTCGGCTCGCGCACCGAACGCCCTCACCATGTCGACGACGCCCGCGAGGCGGTCGGACTCCTTTACCCTCAGCTCCGACACCCCGCGAAACGTCGTCGTGCCCTCGGCCCTAGCCGCTGCCACCGCCAGCACGGGCACCTCGTCGAGGCCGGCTATCTCGGCCGCGTCGACCTCCGTGGCAGCCAAGGGGCCCGATCGCACAACGATGTCCGCAGTTGACGAGAGGTCGCCGTGCCGGGTGGTGGGAATGATCTCTATTCGTGCCCCCATTCGCGCGAGAACGTCCAGGTAGCCGCGCCGCGAGGTTCCGACGTAGACACGGGGAAGGCTGACTTCGCTCCCCGGGACGAGACAGGCCGCCACCACCCAGAAAGCTGCCTGGGAGGGGTCAGCAGGTACGTCGAGCTCGAACTCCCTTGCGCGTCCGGGAAGAAGCTTTACGACGTGCTCGCCTCGCTCGAAGGACTCATTGACGTCGATACCAGCCAGCGCCATCAACTCCTCTGTGTGAAGGCGCGTCACCACGCGCTCACGCACGATCGTGAGGCCGTCGGCCCGGAGGCCGGCGAACAGAACACAAGACTTCACCTGTGAGCTCGCAACCGGAGGCGAATACTCGATTCCTCTCAAGGAGCCTCCGTGGACCACGAGCGGAGGCAGGCAGCGTTCGGTGCGCCCGTCGACCCTTGCTCCCATGAGCCTCAGCGGCAGGGCGATCCGGTCCATCGGCCGAGCCGACAACGAAGCGTCGCCGGCGAGCTCGACCGTCCAGGGCCGTCCGGCGACGAGGCCGGCGAGCAAACGCATGCTCGTGCCCGAATTGCCCATGTCGAGCGGCACGTCGGGGGGATGGAGCGCCCCCTCGCCTCCCGAGATGTTCTCCTGCTCGACCCGCGCGCCCATTGCCCTCATGGCGTCCTCTGTGCGCTTGACGTCGTCGCCCGTGGAGCGACCCCTCACGAGCGAGACGCCGTCAGCGAGCGATGCGAGGATCACCGCCCTATGCGAGATGGACTTGTCTCCCGG
The DNA here is from genome assembly GCA_036786835.1 of Acidimicrobiales bacterium. GTDB lineage: Bacteria > Actinomycetota > Acidimicrobiia > Acidimicrobiales > UBA8190 > Bog-564. The sequence continues at coordinate 41,174 of DAIQQK010000012.1, forward strand.
AACCTTGACCCGGCCGAGGAAGGGCCGACCTCCTTCGATCGCGAAGGCCACCCCGGCAGAAGGGGTCACGACAGCCTTCGCGACGTCGAGCGGTATCCACGCTCTGAAAGGGCTTCGGTCATCCGAGCGGCGGCATCGGCGTCCACGATGAGCACGAGGACACCCCTGTCTCCCTCCGCGCTATGGGCTATCTCGAGGTCGGCGATGTTCACGTCGAGGTCACCCGCCAAGGTCGTGATCTCCGCGAGCACCCCTGGACGGTCGGGCACGGGAACACGAATCTCGGCGAGTCGCTCGGGCCTCACGGCGCGGGCGGGGAGCGAGCGGCGTGCGACCGCGGCGCGGTCCAGCTCTTCGAGGAGAGCGGCTCTGTCGTGTGCGGCCACACGGTCGCGCATCGCGCCGAGGTCCGACACGAGAGCATCGAGCGTCGCCACGATCGCTCGGGAGTTCTCGGCACAGACCTCTGGCCAGATCGCCGGCTGACCCGCCGCCACCCTGGTCATGTCCCTGAATCCCCCAGCAGCAAGGCGAAGCAAGGCGGCATGCTCCTCCGACACGCGGTCGGCGAGGTTCATGAGCGTGGCCGCGGTCAGGTGAGGGACGTGAGACACCACTGCGACCAGTGTGTCGTGCTGGGAGGGTGACAGAGCGACGACCTCGGCTCCGAGGGATCCGACCACCGAGCGAAGCAGCGCGTATGCGTTGGGGTCAGTGCCGGCGGTCGGAGTCAGGACCCACGTGGCTCCAACGAACAATTTTGGATCTGAGCCCTCGACACCTACCTGCTCGGATCCTGCCATCGGGTGTCCTCCGACGAAGCGAGGATGGTCGACCGCCTCGGCGACGGGAGATTTGACACCTGCGACGTCGGTAACGACCGCGTCTGCGTTCACTCCCGCCTGCAGGACTCGGAGGACCTCGGCCGCTACGAACTCGAGCGGGGTGCACACGAAGGTCACGTCAGCCTCTGGGTCGTCACCGATCAGATCGAGCGCTCCGAGCGCGAGGGCCTGCCGTGCGTGCTCGGGATCGGAATCGCACCCCGTGACGTGCCAGCCCTGTTCTCGGAGGGCCATCCCGATGGACCCTCCGATCAGCCCGGCACCTACAACCGCGGCCCGCCTCCGGGAGCTCGGCGAGGCGATTTCACTCGGGGAGGTCATCTCGAAGCCCCCGGGCCCCGTGGAGATATACGTGGTGGAGCTCGTCACGGGGCCTGTCGGAGTTCACGTGGGCCAGGACACGCAGGCAGCGAGGGGTGGACCCGACGACATCGAGCTCGCGGGCACACAGCAGCGGGACGTCCCCGAGCCCCATCGCGCGTGCGGCAGCGGCAGGGAACATCGACACGAGGTCGCTCGTCGCGGTGAAGACGATGCTGATGAGGTCGTTGTGGCTGAGCTCGTTCTGCTCGAGAAGGGCATTCAGCAATTCCGTGACGCGAACAGCGATCTCTTCGGGTACGTCGGCTTCGACGGTCGTCGCCCCGCGAATTGCCCACACGTTCGAAGACATGGCTACGCATGCTACCGAGCAGCGCGGCGCCGGTTTCCTGGGTTACGAGGCGTGGAGCGGTCCCGAGGGGATGCATGCTCGCTGAGGGCATTCACCTCGGACTGAGCCAACTCCCTCCACTCCCCCGGATCCAGACCGCGCAGGGTCAGCGGACCGACCCGGACCCTTACCAGACGCTCCACGGGGTGACCGACCGCCTCGCACATGCGCCGCACCTGGCGGTTGCGACCCTCGTGCACGACTATGCGGAGGACACCCTCGCGTGGGTCTCCCACCGCCCCCACCTTCGCCGGAGCCGTGAGCCCGTCCTCGAGCTCGACCCCTTCACGCAGCTTGCGCAGAGCTCCCCGGTCGGGCACTCCCACCACTTTCGCCAGGTACTCCTTCTCGACTCCGAACGAGGGATGGGTCAGGCGCTGGGCGAGGTCGCCGTCGTTCGTGAGCAGGAGCAGGCCCTCGGTGTCGCTGTCGAGCCGGCCCACCGGGAACACCCTCGGGTCGTCGGGAACAAGAGACGTAACCGTGGTCCGGCCCTGTGGGTCATCCGCAGTCGTCACCACACCGGGAGGCTTGTTGAGCATGTAGTGCACCAAGCCTGGGAGGACGGACAAGCGGACCCCGTCGACCTCGATGGCATCGTGCGACACATCGACGCGTATACCGAGCTCCGCCACGTCGCCGTTCACCCTCACGCGCCCAGCGGAGATCAGGTCCTCGCAGAGGCGCCTGCTCCCGAACCCTGCGCGGGCGAGAACCTTCTGGAGTCGCTCCCCGACGGCGTGATCACCAGGCGCCGAGCCATGGTCGGACGTCACACAGTGCTGTCGAGCGGACCCGAGCCGCTATCCGGCATCGGCGGGGCCCGGCCTCAGGCGTTGCTCGAGCTCCTCCATGGCCTCGGGCCCGGGCAAGAGCTCTTCGACCCGGGGAAGCTGCCCGAGGTTGTCTATCCCGAGCTTCTCCAAGAAAGCCTGCGTCGTCCCGTACAGAACCGGTTGGCCCGGTCCCGGCGCTTGGCCGACCGCCGTGATGTAGCCACGCTGCTCGAGGAGCCGGACCACTCCGTCCACGTTGACGCCGCGCAAGGCGGAGATCTGTCCGCGCGACACAGGTTGGCGGTACGCGACTATCGCGAGGGTCTCGAGCGCTGCCGACGACAACCTGGTCGAGACGCCCTCCATCGCGTAGCGCTCGACGAACGGTGCCATGTCCGGATGGGTCTGGTACCGGTAGCCGCCGGCTACTCGTGCCAGGACGAAACCGCGGCCTTCGTGTTCGTAGCCGCGTGTGAGCTCGTCGCAGATCGCCTCGACGCGCTCGGCTGGAAGCTCGAGGAGCTCCGCCAACAATGCCGGGGGAACGGGCTCGACTGCCGAGAGCAGGACTGCCTCTACGGCCCTGTGCTCCTCAGAAAGATGCACTCTTCCGTTGACGGTCTCGGAGTAGCTCAGCCTTCGTACTCCTCGATCGCATCCCCGCCGCCGACGGTCGAAAGCACCCCCCCGCCGGCGATCCACATGACGAGGAGGTCACCGAAGGTCTCCCCCTGTTCGAGCGACACCTGGCCACGCTTGCACAGCTCGAGCAGCGCCAGGAAGCGCACGATGACCTGCATCCGCGTCGTGCAGTGCGTCGTCAGCTCCCGGAAGGTGAGCCTGCTCTCGGCCGGGAGCCGTTCCTCGAGCTCGGCCACGGCCTCGGAGACCGTCACCGCCTCGACGGTCACGTGGGAGAGGTCGAGGACGTCGACGGGCTCGCGGATCATCCCGCGCAGGAAGGCAGCGCGCAGGCGTTCGGGTGAGATCCCGGCCAGCAGGTCCGGGGCCAGATCACGAAATCGCTCGTCCAACCCGGCCACCCTCGGCAACGAGCGGGCGGCCGTCTCGATCATGGTCACGAAGCAGTCGGCGGCGCCCGCGTAGGCCTGAAGCTCGAGCAGGCGGGCGAGGAGCCGGTCGCGCTCCTCGAAGCCCGAGAGGAGCTCCTCGTCGTCCTCGAGCTGGTCCGGCCCCGGGAGCAGCTTCCGGGACTTGAGCTCGAGGAGGATGGCAGCGATGAGAAGGAACTCGGTCGTGGTGTCGAGGTCCATCTGTGCAGCCGAAGCCATCTCCGCGATGAAGGCGTCGACCACCGGGGCCACCGGCACGTCGCAGACGTCGACGCTGTGCTCGGACACCAAGCGCAGCAGGACGTCGAAGGGACCCTCGAAGACCGGCGTGCAGACGTGGGCCGACACATTGCCGAAGATACCGGCTGGAGCGTCGCTCGCCGTGCATGGCAGCCGATCAGGACCGACGCCGCCTTCTCGTACCATAGGCCGCCATGTCAAGGGTCTTTTCTGGGGTACAACCGAGCGGCGACCTTCACCTCGGCAACTACCTGGGTGCGTTCCGAAACTGGGTTACCGACCAGCACGTCTACGAGGCCTACTACTGCGTCGTGGACCTCCACGCCCTTTCCCAGGACCACGACCCTGCCGTGCTGGCCTCGAGGACCATCGACGCGGCGACGAACCTCCTAGCGGTCGGGCTGGACCCGGCGGTCTGCACCCTCTTCGTACAGAGCCACGTGCCCGAGCACCCGAGGCTCACCTGGCTCCTCGAGTGCACAGCCACATTCGGTGAGCTGCGCAGGATGACCCAGTTCAAGGACAAGGGCGGCGACAACGAAAGCGTGAGGGCCGGGCTCTTCACCTACCCGGTCCTGCAAGCGGCCGACATCCTGCTCTACGACGCGGACCGGGTTCCCGTCGGCGAGGACCAACGCCAGCACCTGGAGCTGACACGCGACCTCGCCATCCGTTTCAACCACCACTACGGCGACACCTTCGTCGTCCCCGAGATCTCGATCCCCGAGGTCGCAGGCCGAGTGATGGACCTCCAGGAGCCCACTCGCAAGATGTCGAAGTCGATCGGCTCGCCGCAGGGGACGATCGGGGTGCTGGACCCACCGCAGGACATCGATCGCAAGGTGCGCCGCGCCGTCACGGACCCCGGCTCCGAGGTCGTCTTCGAGCCCCTCACGAAGCCTGGTGTCTCGAACCTCCTGGATCTGCTCGCCGCGGCCAAGGGCGGGGACCCCGAGGAGATCGCGTCGGGGTATTCGAGCTACAGCCAGCTGAAGGCAGACGTGTCAGAAGCCCTGGTCGAACTTCTCCGTCCTGTGCGCGAACGACATGCGGAGCTCGCAGGAGACAGAGGATACGTCGAGAGCGTCTTGGCAGCCGGCGCCTCGAAGGCGCGCGCGATCGCAGGGCAGACGCTCGACCGGGCGATGCGCGCGATCGGGTTGCTGGCCCCTCCCGGCGGCTTCAGCGCCTGAGGCCGTCGCCACCCTCACCCCCTCGCACCCCGCCCTCACGCTCACCCTCAGACCCCGACGATCCTGGCCCATTCGTTGAGGGCCGGGTTGAAGATGTCGTTCAAGACGTGGGGGAAGAAAACGATGATGATCAAGGGGAGAAAGAGCGTGAACGGGCGGATCCTGTAGTAACCGGGCAGCCAGCTCCTCGGCAGGATGCGCTCGACCACCGCCGACCCGTCGAGAGGCGGCAGCGGTATCAGGTTGAAGACAGCCAGGATCACGTTTATGTAGCCCGCGACGAACACCAACTGCGCCCAAGTCGGCTGGTTGTCGAGGGCCGACAGCTTGACCGAGAAGGGAACCGCGTGCGCGTACGCGAGGCCGAATGCGAGAGCCAACACGATGTTGACCGCGGGCCCGACCAACGAGACCGCCACTCCCTCGTTTCGCGGATGACGCAGCCTCGAGACGTTCACCGGCACCGGCTTCGCGTACCCGAATGCGCCCAGGCCGCTCAGCACCAACAGAGCCGGAAGGATGATCGTGCCGAAGGGGTCGATGTGGCGGATCGGGTTGAGAGTCAGTCGTCCTGCGCGCTTGGCCGTGTCGTCGCCGAAGGCCAGTGCCAGCACCCCGTGGGAGATCTCGTGAAGGATCACCGACGGTATGAGCGCACAGAAGAGCAGCAGCTCGAAGGTGCTCAGATGGTGGGTGCGCACGAGCACCACCACGAGGGTGAGCCCCGCGATCAGCCAGATCGCCGCTTGCGGGCTGACCCCCCTGCGCCGCGGTGGCGGGGCAGGGGAACCCCAGGGGTCGCTCACCTGATGCTCAGTGCTTCGATGCGCAGTTGATGCAGTAGGGCGCGGCCGGCTTGGCCTCGAGGCGCAGGGGATCGATCGGCTGGCCGCAGTCCTCGCAGGTTCCGTAGGTGCCGTTCTCGAGCTTACGCAGGGCTTCCTCGACCTCTTGGAGCGTCTCGCGAAGCTTGCCCGCCAGTGCCTCCACCTCACCACGCTCCGCGGTCACCTGGCTCGAATCGGCGAAGTTCGAGTCGTAGTTCAGGCGGCCCACCCCCACGCCGAGCTCCTCGAGCTTGGCAATGAGATCTCCGCGCTCTTCCTCCAGGAGGGCGCGGTAATCAATGGTGGAGGTGTCCTCGGGCACCTAACGAGATTACTGCGCCGGTCGTGCCCGGGCGCGCGGATGCGCCTGCTCGTAGACCCGGCGCAGGTGCTCTGGCGACACCTTGGTGTAGATCTGGGTGGTGGCGACCGAGACGTGCCCGAGAAGCTCCTGGACGACCCGGATGTCGGCGCCGTGGGCCAGCATGTGGGTCGCACACGAGTGCCGCAGCACGTGCGGGTGGACGCGCTCTGCGAGCCCCACGGAAGCCGCCCGCTTCTTCAGCACCCCCCAGACCCCCTGCCTGGTCAGCCGGCCACCACGAGCGTTCAGGAAGACTGCCTCGGCGTCCCCACGCCTTGCCCACTTCGCAGGCTCGAGCTGCGGGCGCCCGTGCCGCCCGAGCCAGTCGTCGAGCGCGGAGCGAGCGCAGCGACCGAGCGGTACGAGGCGTTCCTTGCTCCCTTTACCGAGCACCCGCATCAGCCCTGTGTCAGAACCGAGCCCTGACAGCGACAGACCAGCGAGCTCAGACACGCGAATCCCTGTTCCGTAGAGGACCTCGAGGATCGCCCGGTCCCGCAGCGATATCGGGTCCCCTCCGCCGCACGAGTCGAGAAGCCGCGCCACATCGTGCTCGTCGAGAGCCTTCGGCAGACGGAGTCCGAGCCTCGGACGATTGACGTCGGCGGTCGGGTCCGAAGCCGACATCCCCTCCTCCATGCAGAACCGGTGCAGACCCCGTATCGCCGCCAGTGCGCGTGCGACCGACACTGGAGCGAGACCGGCGGCGCGCCTTTCGGCGAGGTGCTCGTCGACGAGATCGGTGTCGGAACTTTCGACTGTCCGTCCACGTGCGGTCAAAAAGGCCTCGTACGAGAGAAGGTCTCGCCGGTAGGAGACGATGGTGTTGCGCGAGCGACCTTGTTCCACGGCGAGCCAGGTCAAGTACTCCTCGCTGCTCCTGCTGAGTGGTATTGGCTCGGCATACGTGATGACGGTCATCTTTACGTCAACCCAAACTCGAGGTGTGCCGGCTCGTTTCGGTCTCGTTTCGGAGCTCGTCGCGCGCCAACAAGAGCCCCGCCACGGTCTGCGCGTCCGTCAGCTCACCTGAGCCGATCATCGCACCGACATCGTCCAGTGCAATTTCGACGACCTCCATGAACTGCTCCTCCACACCTTCGCGGTGGGTCTCGGAGCGCTGCAGGCCGGTGGCGAGGAACACGTACGTCTCTTCGTCGCAGAATCCCGGAGTGTTCTGGATCTTTGCGAGCAGCTTCATGTGCTCTGCATGCACTCCGACCTCTTCTTCTAACTCGCGTATGGCCGTCTCCTCGGGGGACTCACCTTCGACGTCGAGAGTGCCCGCCGGGATCTCGAGAAGCTCCCGGTCCACAGGACCGCGGTACTGACGCACCAGCAGGACGCGTCGGTCTTCGGTGACGGGCACCACTGCTACGGCGCCGGGGTGGCGAACGATGTCGCGAGTGAACTCGGTTCGGTCAGGGGCTCTGAAAGTCGACTTCGTGACCGAGATCCGCCAGCCGGTGAAGACGGTCTCGTCGGTC
>DAIQQK010000100.1:0-12056 GCA_036786835.1 Acidimicrobiales bacterium
CCGTGAGCGCCGGCACCCCGAGGCTCGCGCCGAGCTCGAAGCTCGCCGAGTCGGGGAGCCGCACCGCCTGGCGCGAGGGCACGCAGGTCCACTGCGCGGCGGTGCCGTGCTTGCGCCCGCGCTGGGCCAGGAACAGCCACACGCGTTCACCGACACGACCGGTGTCCACGCCCTCCCCGACAGCGTCGATCACACCGGCCCCGTCCTGGTTGGGCACCACGTAGTCGAACTGCATCTGCTTCCCCGGGCCCGCCGAGCGCGTCTTCCAGTCCGTCGGGTTCACCCCCGACACGTGCACCCTCACCCGCACTTCGCCTGGGCCGGGGTCGGGGTCGGGAAGCTCCTTCACCTTGATGACGTCGGCGGGGCCGAGCTCCTCGTATGCGGCGGCTCTCACGTTGTGGTCCTAGGCGGTCGGTGGCGGTCCAAGGTCCCCGGTGGCCCGCTCCTAGCGGGAGGCGAGCGTGAGCAGGAAGCCTTCTGGGTCCTCCCACATGGACACGACCTCGAATCCCGCACCCGAGAGCTCCTTCTCCACCGTCTCGCGTGTGAACTTGGCGCTGATCTCGGTTCGGATCTCCTCGCCGGCGCTGAAGCTCACGGTCATCGCGAGATCTGCGATCTCGACCTCCTGGTCCTCGGTGGACTGAAGGCGCATCTCGATCCACGCCTCCTCCGGATCCCAGACCGCGACGTGGTTGAAGCTCATCGGGTCGAAGGTCGCCCCGAGCTCGTGGTTGAGGACGAGCAGGACGTTGCGGTTGAACGCTGCCGTGAGACCGGCGGTGTCGTCGTAGGCGAGCAGCAGGCGCTCGGCGTCCTTCACGAGATCGGTGCCGACGAGAAGCATGTCGCCGCTCTCCATCGTCGATCCGAGGTCGGAGAGGAACCTTGCCCGCTCTTCGGGAGCGAGGTTCCCGATCGTGCTCCCCAAGAAGGCGACCATCCGCCTCCCGTCCCCGGGGACGCGGTCGACGTGGCGGAGGAAGTCGCCGACCACTGCGTTCACCGTCAGGCCCGGGTACTCGTGCGCGAGCGAGTTGGCCGCCTCCCACAGGGTGCTCTCGCTCACGTCGAGCGGCACGTAGCGTCGCAACGTCCCGCACTCCCGCATGGCCCCCAGGAGCACCCTCGACTTCTCACAGGTGCCCGCTCCGAGCTCGACGAGGGTGCCGGCCGCGGCGATGGTCGCGATGTCGTGGGCGTTCGCCTCGAGCAGCCGTCTCTCCGATCGCGTCAGGTAGTACTCGGGCAGGCGCGTGATCGCGTCGAAGAGCCCGCTGCCGCGGTCGTCGTAGAACCACACCGGCGAGAGCCACTTGTGCTGGCCTCCGAGGCCGTTTCGGACGTCCTCCTCCAACGAGCTTCGCAGGTCGTCGGTCGTCAGATGGACGTCGATCGTCAAGGTGCCGGCCGTCATCGAGATCGGTTCTCCTCTATCGGTAGGGGTTTCGAGAATCAGCAGGAGGGTTACGAATCGTGGGCCAGCCGAAGGCCCGAGAAGGCCCAACGCGCCCCAGGAGGGAAGAAATTCCTGTAGGTGGCTCGCACGTGGCCCTGAGGGGTGACGCAGCACCCGCCGCGCAGCACGTACTGGTTCACCATGAACTTGCCGTTGTACTCGCCGACCGCTCCCGCAGCAGGGTGGAAGCCGGGGTAAGGACCGTACGAGCTCGACGTCCACTGCCAGACGTCGCCGAACATCGAGGAGCCGGCCTCGACCGGCCGCGGGTGAAGCACTGCGAGGTCTAGGTAGGCGCCGCTCGACGGGTCCGAGACCATGGACACCGCCTCCCACTCGGCCTCCGTCGGAAGGCGGCTCCCGGCCCAACGGGCGAAGGCGTCGGCCTCGTAGTAGCTCACGTGGCAGACCGGCTCTGCGGGATCCACGTGCTTGGGGCCTCCGAGGGTGAACGACCACCACCGGTCATCGGTCCACGACCAGTACAGCGGTGCCTCCCACCCCTCTTCGCACACGGCCGCCCAGCCGTCGGAGAGCCATAGCTCGGGGCGCCGGTAACCGGCGTCATCGATGAAGGCCATCCACTCGCCGCAGGTGACAGGTCGCGCTTCTATGGCGTACGGCTCGAGGAAGACGGTGTGGCGCGGCGACTCGTTGTCGAACGCGAAGTCCGCGCTCGAGTGCCCGACCTCCACCATCCCGCCGTCGCTCTCGTAGAGCGAGGCAGGTGGAGCGACGGAGGGCTCGACCGCCTTGAGCGTCGTGTACGCCGGTTGGATGGGATTGCACGAGAGCACGTGCTTGATGTCCATCAGGATCAGCTCCTGGTGCTGCTGCTCGTGGTGCAGTCCCAGCTCGACGAGCGCATCGGTGGGGGCGTCGAGAGCGCCGGCGAGCAGCCGGTCCATCGCCTCGTCCACGTGCGAACGGTAGGCGGCCACCTCCGTCACCCCGGGGCGCGAGACCACGCCGCGCCGGGGGCGGGGGTACCGGTCCCCGACTCCTTCGTAGTAGGAGTTGAACAGGTACTCGTATACCGGGTGAAAGGCGCGGTAACCGGACAGCCCACCGCGCAGTATGAACGTCTCGAAGAACCATGAGACGTGCGCGCGGTGCCACTTCGTGGGGCTCACGTCGGGCATCGACTGAACCGTCTGGTCCTCGGGGGAGAGTGGCTCCGCGAGGGACTCGGTGAGCATGCGCACGAGCCGGTAGCGCTGACCGAGTGTCTCGGGGACTCTCGCACGCGGCATGGAAGGCGCGCTGCGCATGCCGGGCGCTGGTCGACTCGTCATCGTGTCAGCTCCGCGCGCGCCGGATCCCCCGGCAGGGGTGGAAGCTGCAGTTGCCATCACCGTCTCCCGTGGATCTTGGCCGTGCCTGCACTGCGGGCGCGACTGCAACAGAGGGGCAGGGGTGGGTCGTCACCTTCATTACTACCCCGGGCCGGGCAACCTCATGCCCGCCACCCTAAGAGCTAACGGTCCCCGAGGTGCGCGCGGCCGCTGCCCTCGGTGACGCGCCCGGCCTGGGCCGCAAGGCACCCGGCCGACTCCAGAGCGGCAATTGCCTCCGGCACAGATCCGGGTTCGACGACCAGCATCATGCCTATCCCCAGGTTGAACACCCGCTCCATCTCGGACGGGTCCACGTCGCCGAGCCGCTGGACCTCGGAGAAGATCGGCGGCACCTCGATCCCGGATCGATCGACCACCGCGTCGCAGTCCGGGGGCAGCACCCGGGTGAGGTTCTGCAAGAGCCCACCCCCCGTGACGTGGGCGGCCGCGTGGACCTCCGCGACCTTCGCTGCCGTGAGCACGGCCGGGGCATAGATCACAGACGGCCTGAGCAACTCGTCTGCGAGCGAGTGACCCGCGCCCTCGTACGCCGGGTCGTCCAGAGAAAGTCCTGCGCGCTCCAAGAGCACGTGGCGCGCCAACGTGTAGCCGTTCGAGCGCAGCCCGGGGGAGAACAGAGCCACGAGCGCGTCCCCCGCGACCACTCTCTCGGGCCCGAGCATCGATGCGCGGTCGACGGCGCCGACCGCGAAGCCCGCGAGGTCGAACGCACCCGGACCCATCGATCCTGCGTGCTCGGCCATCTCCCCGCCGAGCAGCGCGCACCCCGCCTGCCGGCAACCCTCGGCCACTCCCGAGACGAGAGCCTCCATCTGCTCGGGCACGAGCTTGCCCGTGACCACGTAGTCGAGGAGGAAGAGTGGTTCCGCGCCGACGCAGACGATGTCGTCGACGCACATCGCCACGAGGTCGATCCCGATCGTGTCGTATCTCGCAGCCGCATGCGCTACCGAAGCCTTGGTGCCCACGCCGTCGGTCGAGGAGACGAGCACGGGGTTCTCGTACCTGGTCGGGTCGAAAGAGAAAGCACCGCCGAAGCCGCCTATGCCGCCGAGCACCTCGGGGCGCGACGTCGAGGCGACCGCCACCTTGATGCGCCGCACCGCCTCGTCGCCGGCTGCGATGTCGACACCCGAAGCGGCGTACGTGGCCGGTGCCGGCGGGCGTTGGGCGCCGGCGTCGCTCTCCGACACGGGGTCAGGCCCTAAGCCCTGGCGGGAGCTGCGTGGGCTTCTTTGGCTCGCGTGCGCGAGACGTCGACGGGCACCGGCACGGGGTACTCACCGGTGAGGCACGCCGTGCAGAACCCGGCGCCGGGCGCGTCGATTGCCTGGATGAGGTTCTCGAGGGAGAGGTACGCGAGCGAGTCCACATCGAGGTACTCCTCTAGCTCGGAGATCGAGCTGTTGGCTGCGACGAGCTGCTCACGGTCGGGGATGTCGATCCCGTAGAAGCACGGCCATACCAGAGGCGGAGACGAGATGCGAAGGTGCACCTCCGACGCGCCGGCCTCGCGAAGCATCTTCGCGACCGCCCGCTGTGTGGTGCCGCGCACGATCGAGTCGTCGACGACGACGAGGCGCTTGCCGGCGATGTTCTCGCGAAGGGGGTTGAGCTTCCGGCGCACCCCCGCCATGCGCGCGTCCTGCCCGGGGGTGATGAAGGTGCGGCCGATGTAGCGGTTCTTCACGAGCCCCTGTCCGGCCGGGATCCCACTCGCGCGGGCGAATCCCTCTGCGGCAGGAACTCCGGATTCGGGGACCCCCATCACGAGGTCGGCGTCTACGGGGGCCTGCGCTGCGAGCATCTCCCCCATTCGCCTACGCGCGCCGTGGACCTCGCGCCCGTACAGGCGCGAGTCGGGCCGCGCGAAGTAGACGAACTCGAAGATGCAGAGCTTCGGGTCGACGCGCGCGTCGTCGAAGAGACGCACCGAGCGCACGCCCGAGGAGTCGATGACCACGGCTTCCCCGGGCTCGAGCTCACGCACGAAGGTGGCGCCCACCACGTCGAGAGCGGGAGATTCGGAAGCGAGGACCCACCCCTCTGGGTTGCCCGCACCCTCGGGATGCTGCGTCGGCGCCAGCCACCCGAGGCACAGTGGGCGCAGACCGTTGGGGTCGCGCACGCCGATCACGTGCGTCGCGTCGAGGAGCACGAAGGAGAACGCTCCTTCGACCTTCGGCAGGACCCGCTGCAGCGCCAGCTCGAGCGATCCCTCCCCCCCCTCGGGACAACTCATCGCGAGCAGCTCGGCCACGAGGTCGCTGTCCGAGGCGACGACCCCGGGGAGCATCCCTGCTTCGGCGGCGAGAGCAGCCGTGTTGGTCAGGTTGCCGTTGTGGCCGAGGGCGAACCCGGCACCGCCGACCGAGCGGTACACGGGCTGGGCGTTGCGCCAGTTGGAGTCTCCGGTCGTGGAGTAGCGCGTGTGTCCCATCGCGAGATCACCCGGAAGGCACAAGAGCGTGCGCTCGTCGAACACGGTCGTGACGAGGCCCATCTCTTTCACGACGGTTATCGCGTCACCGTCGCTCACGGCCATGCCGGCGGACTCCTGGCCCCTGTGCTGGAGGGCGAAGAGGCCATCGAAGGTGAGCTGAGCCACGCCCCGGCCCGGGGCGTAGACGCCGAAGACGCCGCAGGACTCCCTCAAAGGGAACTCATTAATTCGCTGCCCTCGTAGCGCTCCGATCCGCGAAGCGCATCCCTCTCGCCGCGCAGACGAGCCTATCGGGCCTCCACCCCGCCGAGGCCAACCCGGCGACGCCAACCCGGCGACGCCAACCCGGCGAGGCCAACCCGGCGAGGCCGGCAAACCCGGGCCCTGCCCAGGGCCGCCGAGCCACACGCACCGATAGCCTGCGGGTCCGGTGATCGATCTGCACACCCACTCGAAGGTCTCGGACGGATCCGAGGCGCCCGAGAGGATCCCGGAGATGGCGGCGGCGGCCGGGTGCTCGGCGGTCGCTCTCACCGATCACGACAGCCTCGAGGGTCTCGAACGCGCACGCCGGGCTGCCGAGCGCGTCGGTATCCGGTTGGTCGCAGGCTGTGAGGTGTCCTGCGTGAAGCCGGCTCCGCCTTCAGGGAGCGCGCCGCTCAGCGGATCGGTCCACGTCCTCGTGTATTTCGTCGAGGACGAGGACAGCCCGCTCAGAACCGAGCTCACCGCGCTTCGCAACGACCGCGCCGAGCGCAACCGAAAGCTCGTGGAAAGGCTCGCCGACCTCGGCATCTCGATCGACTACGAAGCGATGGTCGAAGAGGCCGGAAGCGAGAAGGGGCTCGGACGACCCCACTTCGCGAGGGCCCTCGTGCGTGCGGGAGCAGCCGAGGACGTCCAGGACGCCTTCGACCGCTACCTCGCAGACGGGAGGGCCGCCTACGTCCCGAAGGCGAGGATCACCGCGCAGCACGTGGCGGAGCTCGCCAGGGCCTCGGGCGGGGTCGCTGTCCTCGCTCATCCGCTAAGCCTCGGCCTCGAACCTCGGCCGCTCGAGCAGATCGTCTCCGAGCTGGCGGAGGCCGGCCTCGGCGGGATCGAGGCGATCTACGGGCGATACTCGCCTGACGAGCGAAAGCAGCTCACCGCGATCGCCCGGCGCACGGGCCTCGTCGCGACGGGAGGATCGGACTACCACGGGAGCTTCAAGCCCGACCTCGAGGTCGGCACCGGGACGGGGGACCTGAAGGTGCCCGACGAGGTCCTCGAGCACCTCGAGGCCCGTCGGCCCTGAACCGAGCGAACCTCTAGGCGGACTCGCCGAGAGCCGAGGGCAGAGCGTCGCGCCAGGCCTCTGCGACCTGACCGACCGAGAGGTCCACGAGACCTTCGACCACGAGGCGGGCCCCACCTGTCTCTCCTATGACGGCTGCCTGCACGCCGATCTCCTCTGCGCGAGCGCGCACCTCGTCGGGGCGCTTGCTGCAGACGACGACGCGTCCCGGCGACTCGCTGAACAACTCGCCGTGCCCGTTCACCCCCGCCACCTCGCATCCCACCCCCGAGGAGAGCACGCACTCGGCGAGTGCGACCCCGAGACCCCCGGCCGACACGTCGTGGACGGCGTCGACGAGCCCGCCGGCGCGCACGAGCTGCGCGACCAGGGCGAGCAGAGCGCCTTGCAGGCCGAGGTCGATGCCCGGCAGCCGGCCGCCGAGATGGGAACGCAGCTCGACCGCCCAGCGCGAACCGCCGAGGGCGGACGACGCCTCACCCAGGAGCAGCAGCGAAGCCTCCTCTGCGAGGCCGGCCCCAGGCGGGGGACGCTCGAGGCTCTCGATCACCCCCAACGTGGCCACGACCGGCGTCGGGTCGATGTCGGACCCGGCGCTCTCGTTGTAGAGGCTCACGTTGCCGCCGATCACCGGGATGCGAAGGGCTACGCACGCCTCGGACATCCCGTCGATCGACTCCGAGAGCTGCCACATGACCTCGGGGTGCTCGGGGTTCCCGAAGTTCAGGCAATTGACGAGCGCGACGGGTCTCGCACCGGCGCACGCGACGTTGAGCGCGGACTCTGCGACCGTCAGGGTCGTGCCCAGTCGCGGGTCGAGCGCGCACCAGCGCGGGTTCGAGTCGGTCGAGATCGCCAGTGCCCGCTCGCTCGGTGGTATCCCCGGACCCGCCAGCCGGAGCACGGTCGCGTCGCCACCGGGTCCGGCGACGGTGTTCAGGAACAGCTGGTGGTCGTACTGGCTGTAGACCCACGAGGTGTCGGCGAGCATCGCGAGCACGTCCGCCCCGCAGTCAGCGGGTGCCTCCAGGGCGGCCGGGTCCTGCGCCGCCAGCTCGTCCATGCGGTCGGGCCGGGCCATCGGACGGTCGTAGACGGGGGCGTCCTCGGAGAGAGATGCGGCGGGCACGTCTGCGAGCACGTCCCCCGTGGAGGAGTCCACTATCCGAAGCCGCCCTTCTTTGCCGACCTCGCCGGTGGTCGCAGGATCGGTGAAGGTGCCAGCGCCCTGCGCCGGCACGTCGGAAGCCTCCGGAGCGGTCACCGTGCCCACCACTCGGGCGCGCACCTCCCAGCGCATGCAGACCTCTTCGAGCGCGCCGAGATCCTGCGGGGTGACGATGGCGAGCATCCTCTCCTGGCTCTCCGAGGTCATCACCTCGAACGCCTCCATGGCGGGCTCTCGCAGCGCGACGCTTCGTACGTCCACGTCCATGCCCATCCCGCCACGAGCGGCGGTCTCGGAGGTCGCGCACGTGAGGCCTCCGCCGCCTAGGTCCTGGATGCCGACCACGAGCCCCCGGTCGAGCAGCTCGAGGCACGCCTCTATTAGGCGCTTCTCCTCGAACGGGTCCCCGACCTGCACGCTCGGTCGTTTTGCTGCGTCGACGTCGTGCTCGGAGAAACCTGCGGACGCGAGCACGCTCACCCCACCGATGCCGTCTCGTCCGGTCGTCGCTCCGAGCAGCACGGCGAGGTTCCCTTCGCCGCTCGCCCGCGCGAGCACCAAGCGCTCTTTGGGCATGAGGCCCAGGCACATGACGTTCACGAGCGGATTGCGGCTGTAGCAGGGCGCGAATGTGAGCTCGCCTCCCACGGTGGGGACACCCACCGCGTTGCCGTAGCCCGAGATGCCCGACACCACCCCTTCGAAGATCCAGCGGTTTCGCGCGTCGTCGAGCGGCCCGAAGAAAAGTGGGTCCATGAGTGCGATGGGGCGAGCTCCCATGGTGAAGATGTCGCGCAGGATCCCCCCGACACCGGTAGCCGCCCCCTGGTAGGGCTCGACCGCAGACGGGTGGTTGTGGCTCTCGATGCGGATGGCCGCCGCTATTCCGTCACCGACGTCCACCACTCCGGCGTTCTCCCCGGGGCCGACGAGCACGCCCTCGCCCTCGGTCGGCAGGCGCCGCAGGTGAAGGCGAGACGACTTGTAGGAGCAATGCTCGCTCCACATCACGGCGTACATGGCAAGCTCGAGATGGTTGGGCCGGCGTCCGAGGATCCGCTCGATCTTCTCGGCTTCGTCGTCGGTCAGGCCGAGGGCGCGGTGGATCGACTCTTCGGCCACGTCCATCGGTCGTCACCGTACCCGCCCCGGCGCCCGGCCCCGTCGACACTTGCACGGAGCGAACCGGACTCGAGCACGAGGCAAATGACCAGGAGGGAATTCACAAAAAGGGCCCGACTGTATTCCCTTGCATGGACTGGGCTGTCGGTTTGCAAATAGAGCGCGAGGTAGTGCAACAATGGCTCTCGTGCCGACTGGCAGAACTAGCAGCACGAGATCCACCAGAGGCGGAAGCGCCGGTGCAAAGTCCGCCGGCAAGACCGCGTCGGCATCCCGATCTGCCGGCGCGCGCACCTCTGCCGCCAAGGCGAGGAAGCGCACCGGCATGTCCACCGAGCACAAGGCCGCCTTGGCGTCGGGGCGGGCAGAGGGCCGGGCGGTCCGGAGCTATCTGGAGGCAGTGGAGCGGCACCGCCCGCGCCGTGGCAGGCGTCGCACTCCTGACTCGATATCGCGCCGGCTGTCCGCGATCGAAGATCAGCTCGCCTCTGCCGACGTTTTGTCGCGGCTGCACTTGCTGAAGGAGAAGGGTGACCTCGAGGCAGAGCTGGACCGGGTGCGAGCCGGGGACGACCTGGGCGCTCTGGAGCGGGAATTCGTGAAGGTGGCGAGGTCCTACGGTCAACGCAAAGGCATCACCTACAGCGTCTGGCGCGCTGCGGGGGTGAGCCCTGTGGTGCTCCAGCGAGCGGGAGTGATCCGGGGCGGGAGTCGCGGCCGCCGCTGAGGCTCAGACCGGAAGCGAGGCGCGCCTGTCCGCTGCGACGAGAAGCGACTCGAGCAGTCCGACTCCGTCGAGCGCTCCTGTGAGCGCATCGCACGCTCGTTCGGGGTGGGGCATGAGTCCGACCACGTTTCCTTCGGGATTGCAGACGCCGGCGATGTCGTCGACGGACCCGTTCGGGTTGCTCGCGTAACGCATCACGACGCAGTCCTCGGCCCGAAGCCTCTCGAGAGTGGCGGCGTCACAGGTGTAATTGCCCTCGAAGTGATTGACGGGAAGCCGGAGCTTCTCACCTTCGACTAGCGACCCTGTCAGGACGCTCCGCGTCGTGCAGATTCGGACTTCCACGTCGGTGCACAAGAAGCGAAGTCCACGGTTCTTTTGAAGGGCTCCGGGCAGGAGCCCGGCCTCGGTCAGCACCTGGAAGCCGTTGCAGATCCCGACCACGGGACCGCCGCTTGCTGCGAACCGGGCGAGCGCCTCCACGGCCTTGGAGAACCGGGCGATCGCGCCTGGGCGCAGGTAGTCGCCGTGGGCGAATCCGCCGGGCAGCACCACAGCGTCTAGATGGTCGAGCGAGCTCTCGCCGTGCCATACGAGCTCGACACTCGCGCCCGGCACCGGGACCGACGACGCCACGGTCTCGATCGCCTTCACCACGTCGTGCTCGCAGTTGGTCCCCGGGAACACGACGACGCCGACGCGCGTGCTCACGTTACGCGCACCTCCGCCTCCTCGATCACCGGATTGGCGAGAAGCCGGTCCGTCATCGCCTGGGACAGCTCGCGCGCGGTCTTTTCGTCGGGGGCCTCGAGCGCGAAGCGAAACGACTTCCCGACACGTACGTCGGAGACGCCTTCGAACCCCAGAGCCGGGAGCGCCCTCTCGATGGTCGCACCTTCGGGATCGGAGATCCCCTGCCTGAGCCGGACCTCCACCAGCGCCTCGAACCTCACGAGCGCCTCACGCCTTCGAACCGTACCAGTCGGCGATCTTTCTGCCGCTCATCCGCTCGTACGCGGTGATGTACCGCTCGGAGGTCTCCGCGACGACTTCTGGGGGGAGGCTCGGAGGTGGCGGGGTCTTGTCCCAGCCGGTCTCCTCGAGCCAGTCCCGCAGCGGCTGCTTGTCGAACGCGGGCGGGTTCGTGCCCGGCTCCCATTCGCCGGCTGGCCAGAAGCGCGACGAGTCGGGAGTGAGCACCTCGTCGCAGAGCGCGAGCTTCCCGTCGATGATGCCGAGCTCGAACTTCGTGTCGGCGACGAGCAGACCTTGGCGCTCGCCCGCCTCTGCGGCACGACGGTAAGCCTCGACGCACAGGTCGCGCGCCGCCTCGGCCATCTCCTTTCCGACGAGGTCCACCGCTTCGCTGAAGTCGATGTTCCTGTCGTGTCCCTCGACCTCCTTCGTCGAGGGGGTGAAGAGCGGCTCCGGCAGCTTCTCGGCCTGCTTCATCCCGGGCGGAAGGGCCGTGCCGTGCAGCGTGCCCGACTCCTTGTACTCCTTCCAACCCGAGCCGGCGAGATAGCCACGCACGATGCACTCGAGCGGGAGCATCTGCGCGCGGCGCACGAGAAGGGCGCGTCCTGCCAGGGCCGACATCCCCGCATCGCCGCCGATCTCGCCGGCAGACGGTGGGAAGTCCGCGGGGTCCGCCGAGACCAGGTGACTCGGGGCCAGGTCCTCGAGCTCACCTAGCCAGTGGACGGTCATGGCGGTGAGGACCCTTCCCTTCTCGGGGATCGGCTCTGCCATCACGACGTCGAAGGCCGATATGCGGTCCGAGGCCACCATCACCATGAGGTCGTCGCCGGCGTCGTAGAGCTCGCGCACCTTGCCCGAATGAAGAAGCGTCATCGTCATCTGTCTTCCATTCCTTCCACGTGCTCGATGGCGTCGAGGAACCTGTGCACGTTCGAAAGCGAGCGTCCCAGGTCGAACGCCGTGTCCAGAGACCGCGCGTCGAGGGTGACCTCTCCGTCGTCCTCGAGCACCGAGCGCAGGTGCCGGTCTTCTTCGATCGCACGCCGGGCGTCACGCTGGACGATCCTGTACGCGGCGTCGCGCTCCATGCCGCCGGCGACGAGCGCGAGGAGCACCGCCTGACTGAAGACGAGACCGCGAGATCCCTCCTCGAGGTTGCGGCGCATGCGATCGGAGTGGACGACCAGACCGTCCACCAACGAGGAGCAGCGGCGGAGCACGTAGTGCGTCAGGAGGCACGTGTCCGGAAGGGCCACCCGCTCGACCGAGCTGTGCGAGATGTCGCGCTCGTGCCAGAGTGCCACGTCCTCGAGGCCGGCCCCGAGGTATCCGCGAAGCAGGCGGGCGAGACCGCACAGCCGCTCGGAGAGGACCGGGTTCCGCTTGTGCGGCATCGCCGAGGACCCTTTCTGGCCGGGTGCGAAGGGCTCTTCGACCTCCCCGACCTCCGTGCGAGCCAGCAGCCTGATCTCGGTGGCAATGGCCTCGACCGTCGCGC
>DAIQQK010000259.1:0-3338 GCA_036786835.1 Acidimicrobiales bacterium
TGGCTCTGGGTCCATGTGACCGGGATCGCCGCATGAGCCATCCTGAGCGGGTTCGGTCAGCCTGACCTACGGCAGGTGCTGACCAGCCCAGGTCGGTCTGCGGCATCTCCATCAAGCGCCCGGCGCAGGGGTTGCAGGTAGTTAGTCCACCACTGCCATACGTCGCGTCTCACGCACGACTAGCCATCCGGCAACTCCAATCGCCAAGACGGCGGTCGTACTGGCAACGGCACCGATTACTCGGGAGCCAGCCACTCCTATGGAGTGACTTAGGACAACGATGCCGATGTTCGCAATAAGGCCCGTAACCGAACCGAGCACGGTGAGGCTCAGACCGCCGAGTCCCCAAGAGGCAATGCGTTGTGCCCGGCGGATGTATCCCTGTGCGGGTTCTAAGACTCCTGAGGAGTCGTCAACGTCGTCGCTCCAGCGGTCGACGTGCCACCAGCAGACCCCTGTCGCGCCGAGGAGGAATAGGGCAAGGAGAGGTTCGGCCCACGAAGCACCGAACGTGATCGAGTTCCACACGTTCGCGAACGGGTCAACGAAGGGCTGGGAGTTGCTGGTCGCAACGTAGATACCCTCGGCCAGTCCCCCCAACGTGAGCAGTCCGACCGTGACAAGGACGGCGACGGCCACGACCTCCGGGCCCGCCCAGGGCAGGGCAGAGTTGGCCTCCTCTTCCAGAGCGACTTCGGCCACAGCACCCCCTGTAGGGCCGAGATACTAGTGGTTGTCAGTGCAAGACGTCGGGAAGCAAGCGATCGCCCCCTTCCGAAAGCGCAAGCTCTGCTTGGCGCCCGAGGGCATCCTGTCTGGTGTTACCGGTCACCACGAAAGCGGTCGCACTGGGGCACGTTGCGGCCAGCTCGCTCTCGGGCATTTGCGCGGCTGGTCAATCATCAGAAGAGGCCGCTGGTCGTCGAGCATTGATCCAACTCCGAACTCTCAGTTCTTCATCGACCGGGTACGGGTGCCCAAGAGACTGTGCTGTCTCGTTGGCCACCTTCGAGAACAGGTCGAACGTGGCGAAAAGCGCGTCCCAGGCTCCTTCAACGTCATAGCTTGGCCACACTTGAGGGAGGTCTGTTGCCCACCTCGGGTCTGCCCACTCCTGTACCCGCCGTCCGCCATACCAGGTGTCAACAAGTTCTGGATTAGCAGCGATGGAATGCCATTCCATCATCGTGAGAAGGCCCTGCTTCACCTGCTGATCGACGGTCCCTAACGCCATCCACAGCTCATGACGGACGAGCTGTTTCGATTCCCACAAGATCAACCCGAAGAAGCTGTGCACAGTGTTGAGGTACACGTGTTGCGTCGGGACCCTGGGAGCCACGTCCGCTACGGAGGCCACCATGCGCTTGGCCAGACCGTGCTTATCGAGCAGCACCTTCGTCCCTCGGCCTGTAATGGCAAGCCATGCGTCAAGCTGCACAGTCAGCGAAACCGGCAGATGACGACGAAGCGCGGAGAGTTGGGAGAGGCCCATAACAGCCATTCCCAGGAGAAAGGCTTGGACCCTGGACACGAGCGCGATATCAACGACCAGCGGTCCGCCGTAGATCGCCTGGCGAACTGTTTGACCGCCGATCGGCGACTGATAGGTCCATGAGAACAAGGGTGGCGGATCAATCAAATCCAGCCATTCCGGTGAGGAAACATGTCGGCGCTGGTTGGTTATGACCATTAGATCAAGATCGGAAAGCGGATCGACAGCACCGTCACCTGCCGCTGATCCCAGGAGGATCACGCCCCGAACCGAACGGTCGGCTCGGCAGCTTGCGACAAAGCGATCGAGGTAGTCGCCCACATGCTCCGATGAAATCGAGGTGTCAGCCACGGCCACTAACCTGGGATTGTAAGTGGTCAATCGAATCGGCGTTTGGACCGTTTGCCTGCCCCGGCTGTGCCGCGTCTGCCTGGCTAGCAGGAGCTTCTTCCGCCCGACTTGACCGCACGATACCGATCTGGGTCGCGTCTCGCCCTGAGCGACACCGATAGCCTGCGGTGGATCGCGTCGCCGCTCCACTCGACCTCCATCCCAACCCGGGTGATCCCGAGTGGCCCTGAGGGCGTTTCGGCTGGCCTGTCGGGGCGCACAGAACCGGTAATAGCGAGCAGCGATCGCCTTCCTCGCTACGGGCCATCGTAGAGTGAACGCCATGACACTTGAACGGGGGACCGCAGGGCAAACCGAGTCTTGGAAGATAGCCATCGCCAAGGACATTGGTTTCATAGCCCTGCTCTTCTGGCCTCTGGCCCTGACATGGGGCTTCCCGTTTGATTCTGGACCAGGCGTCCTCGCTTGGCTGCTTGGTGGCGCTGCAGAGGTGTTGTGGCTCGTGGTCCTCGCTGTCGTCTACAGGTGGTACCGGCGACGGCTCTCCCTACGGCATCCACCTGCGAGGCACTGGCAAACCCTAGGACCGGTCACCAACTGCCTCTTGTCGGCATTTCAGGCGGCGGTCTCGATCACGCGAGAAGTGCCGGAGTCGGATGGGGTCCCCCCAGGCATGGGGGTTTGACGGCATCGTAATCGGGGCGGTCTCAGGGGATCCCGGTCGCATCACGTATCCGTTTGGACCGAGCGAGATGTGCTGGTTGCGCGCACCCAGCGCCTTGGATGTACCCGACCGGAATCGGCGCGGCGATCACCGTCTCACCCTCTCCATAGGCGTTGGGCTGTGGTTCCGTGCGACGGCAGGCCCCCTCTAACGGGCCTCTGCTGCTTGCGGCCCAGGCGCCACACGGAGACGCAGTCTCGCAACGGGGCGAGCCGCACTGGAGGAGACTGCCCTGTGGCCGCAGGATTGTACGGCTGTCACCTCACCCTTGCTGGCGAAGTCACCGGCGCTTGAGCCCGGCAACGTGGCTCGAGGGAGGAACATGGCATTGTGAGGCGAGCCGGTCTCCCACGGAGGCAGCGATGACCGAGTATGCGGTCGTGATCGAAGATGCCGGTCAGAGCTACTCGGCCTATGTTCCTGATCTGCTTCATTCGTGGCAACTGGTGCGACGTTCGATGAAGTGAAGTCGAAGATTCGCGAGGCCATGTGTGTTGCACATCGCACCGCTTCGGGAACACGGCGAGGAGATCCCTCCTGCGACCTCAAGAGCCAGCACGGTTCAGGTCGCATAGGCACGTCAAGCGCAACCGCTCGAACGTGCAGGTTGCCAGATCGGCGCTTGAACGCGTCACCGGTAGACACCGTGGCACCCCTTGGGCGGGTGTCTACCGGCTGGGAGTCGGCGATCTCGAGAACTCGGAGGTCCCGGGCTCAGCGACCTTCGAAACGGGGATCGCGACCTTCGAGCATGGCGCGCACGCCTTCCAC
>DAIQQK010000101.1:0-10571 GCA_036786835.1 Acidimicrobiales bacterium
CGCCCTCCGCGCCAGGCTCACCCCGAGCTACACCATGGGCTGCAAGCGCATCCTCATCGCGAGCGACTACTACCCGTCCCTCGAGAACGACAACGTGAAGGTCGTCACCGAAGCCGTGAGGGAGATCCGCCCGAGATCGGTGATCGGGGCTGACGGGAGCGAGCACGAGGTCGACGCCATCATCTTCGGAACGGGCTTCCACGTGACCGACTTCCCCGCCGCGTCGCACATCTTCGGTCGCAACGGCACGAGCCTCGAAGAGACCTGGGCCGACGAGGGCATGCAGGGGTACAAGGGGACGACCGTCGCCGGGTTCCCGAACCTCTTCCTCGTGACCGGACCCAACACCGGACTCGGGCACACGTCGATGGTCTTCATGATCGAGTCGCAGATCGCGTACGTGCTCGACTGCCTCGCTTACATGCGATCGCGGGATCTCGCGACGTTCGAGGTGCGCCCCGACGCGCAAGCTCGCTTCAACGAGGAGCTGGTGAGCCGCCTCGACGACACCGTCTGGAACACCGGCGGCTGCCGCAGCTGGTACCTGGACCCGAAGGGCCGCAACACCACCCTCTGGCCCGGCTTCACATGGGAGTTCCGCAAGCGCACGAGACACTTCGACCCGGATGCCTACATCCTTCGGGGCATCGGCGAGGAGCCCCGAGCGGTGCACGCCGGCGACGCTTCAGCCGTGCCGGCGGAGCTCGTGGCCGCAGGGAGCGGCGCCGAGGACTGACCCGCCGGGGCGTTCGCCTGGCCGGACCTCCCTCAGGGGCCTGAGCCGTAGGTGTGAGTTTCGGACCGGCCGGGCATCAAGAACGTGATGGCGAGCCTCGATCGCGGCATGCCCCACCAGACAGACGTCAGGCGACGCAGGCGGGGCTGGATCGCGATCTGCACTTGTGGTTGGTCCGAGGAGGCCGTTTCCGGCTTTGCAGGCTGGTCCGCCACCCGGAGGCACGTCTGCGATCTCCAGGCAGCGGCGAGTAAGCCGCGGCTCGTGCCCTCGGGCAGCCCACGAGTACGCCTCCTCGAGACCGGCCCGGTGTCGGAGCGCCCGTACGACCAGGACGGAGCGAGCTAGGAATCTCCCCCGGAGCCCGACGCCGAGGCGGCGTCCAGTGCGTAGGACTCGAGGCCCCGAAGGATCAGCTAGGCGGAGCCAGGCACTACCCTTCGCCCATGGCCGAACAGGTGAGCATTTCGCGAGAGATCACTGCAAGCCCGGACCAGGTGTGGGCGATGGTCTCCGACATAACGAGAATGGGTGAGTGGTCCCCGGAGAACGACGGAGGCAAGTGGTTGCGCAACGCGACAGGACCACAACCCGGGTCGACCTTCCAGGGTTCCAACAGCAACGGCAAGAGGAGTTGGAAGACCGTCGCAAAGGTCGTCGACGCAGAGCCCGGCCGTATCTTCAGCTTCAGGGTGAAGGCGGCCGGGCTCAAGATCTCGGAGTGGCGCTACGAATTCGAGCCAACGACGGCAGGGTGTCGTGTCACCGAGACCTGGATCGACCAGAGAGGCCCGATCGCGAAGGCTCTCGGCGGACCTGTGAGCGGAGTAGCCGACCGCGCCTCGCACAACCGTGCTGGGATGGAACAGACCCTGGACCACCTGAAGGCCGCAGCTGAGTCCGCCGCAGTGGGTAACTCGGACTGACCCGGACAGACACCGAGCAGACAGGCCAACGCCCCTGCTCAGAACCAGGTCGAGCACCAAGGGGTCGTCGCCGAGCGGAACATGAGGTCGGCTCTCGCCAGCGCTCCCGGCTCTCGCTCCTCCACCCTGCCCGCGGCCGCAAGGGAGCGAAGGGTCACCCCGCCCAGGTAGACGGACCCGAGCTCGCCGACCGAGAGCGCCAACTCGGCGGGCTCGTTCGTGCGGGTGCAGAGCGCACCTTGCGGTCCCCCCTCCAGCACGTAGCGGCCTCGGGCGAAACCGAGCTCGTCCTCCACCTCGATCACAACCCCACCGTCGACCATGTACCGGCGCGAGCTCAGCGCGGCGCACACGTCGAGCACCCGGACCCAGAGAAAGTCGAACCGCGAGGTCTGGCGCATGGCCCTTCCGTCCTCCAGCAACCAGACGAGGGGTTCGTCGACGCTGCGGTCCGTGGCCCTCACCGTCGCCACCAGGTCGACCTCGCAGAGATACCTCCACAGACCGTGATAGGCGGCCGGGGTGACAGCCAGCATCTCCTCGACCACGAGCTGGCCCTGTCGGCGCATGTCGTCCCACTTCGGCTCCGCGCGGTAGCGGAGATACCCCTCGATCTCACCTGACTCCGCTCGATAGAGCGCGCTGTACCCCCTGGGTGGCTCGTCCCCCGGCCACGCAACCTGGTGGAGATCTCGGTCCCAGCGTTTCTCGTCGCGCTCGATAGCTCCGGGTTGGCGTGCTCGGTATGCGTCGTAGAGTCCCGGTGCCTCTTTTCGAAGGACTGCGAGGTCGACCAATTCGACGCTCCCGGAGCTGCGTGTTCCGAAACGGGTGCCCAGGGTGTCGACCGTGTAAGTCGCAGACTCGACAGCAGCCCCGTAACCGAAGCGCCCGTAGATCGGGAACTCAGAAGCGATCAGGATCCCGAGCGGCTCCCCGCGCTCCATGCTCGCGGTGAGGTCGCCCGCGAGCATCTTCGTGAGAAGCCCGCGCCGCCGGTGGGTCGGGGACACGGTGACGTTCGTGAGCGCTGCGGCGGTCACCTCTGCGGGCCCGGGAACGGTGAGCCGAGTCTCGAACGAACGAAGCGTGCCGACGACGCGCCCCGAGTCCAACGCCGCCCACGTGCGGTCGAGGTCCATCGCTTCTCGGACGTGGAGAGCCAGCTCCTCGTAATCCTCGACCTGCGCTCTCAGGAACCCGAGGTCCTTCGCGGCGAGCCACTCAGCGACCTCCGAGGCGTCGATGGTCCGGACCTGCAGCTCCATCGATTCGACGATATCGGGGCGAAGCCGCCCTCGGCTCGAGTCGGCTGCGAGCTCGAGCCAGCTGCGAGCTCGAGTCAGCTGCGCAGGAGGACTCCCGGCCGTGAGTCGAGCCCCGTCTTCGACGCCTCGCCGTCTTCGCGGATGGGGACTCCGTTCACGAGCACATGGGTCATCCCAACTGGGGCGTCGGCGGTGAGTCGCTCTCCGTCTGCGGGGAAATCGAACACCCGTCGCAGCGGTCCGGGGGCAACGGTCTCGGGATCGAAGACGGATATGTCAGCAGCCTTCCCGATCTCGATGGTGCCGCGGTCGGAAAGGCCGTAGACGGCGGCGGGCTCACCGGTGAGCTTGTGTATCGCTCGCTCGAGCGACATGACCTTGCGGTCGCGCACCCAAGGCCCGAGCAGGTCCGTGGCGAAGCACGCGTCGCACAGCTGCGAGACGTGAGCTCCGGAGTCGGCAAGCCCGAGCAGCACGTTGTCCCGTGGTAGCAGCCAGGCAATCCCGTCCGGGTCGTCGTTGGCCACGACCGACCAGAAGCGCGAAAACAGGTCGTCTTCTAACGAGATGTCCAAGACGACATCGAGCGCGGTGCAGTTGCGCTCGGTCGCGAGCTCCACGACCTGGCGACCCTCGAGCTCGGGGTGCGTAAGTGATTCGGCAACCGACACAGCAGCCCAGTTGAACGGCAGCCCTCCTTGGGCTCCAGACAGCTCCTGCCAAGCGCTGTCTCGCCACGACGGGTCGCGATACGCCGCCGAGCGCTCCTCGTGGCTCGTGTCCATCAACTTGGCGAAACTCGGCCGCATGTTCAAGGTGAACGGCTCTGCCAGGTTCATCTGGAAGACGAGCGGGCGGCACGACACCTGGGGCCAGACTTCTGCACCCTCTTCACGCGCCGCGTCGTTCTGCTTGATCACCTTCTCGTGGTACGGGTAGCCCTTCACCGTGAGAAGAGCGGTCCAGGTGATCGGGCGTTGCACCTCGCGGGCGAGGTCGATCACGTCTCGATTCGAGATGACCCCACCAGGCAGGAGTGCCACCACTCCCTTGTTCGCCTGCTGCAGCGGCTCGAGCAGGCGGCGCAACTCCCCGATATCCGCCACACGCGACGGCACCGGACGCCCCTTGTCGCCGTTGTGGGTCGGCGAGAAGCTCGAGGCGAATCCCATTGCACCTGCTGCCATCGCCTCGGCGATCACCTCCTGCATACGAAGCATCTCATCGTCTGTGGCGGGACGCTCGTAAGCGTCCTCTCCCATCACGTACAGCCGTACTGCGGTGTGCCCGACGTAGCAGCCGTAGTTCAGCGCGGCCCCCCGGCGCTCCACGGCGTCGAGGTACTCGGGGAAGGTCTCGAACTCGTCCCAGGGCACGCCCACCGACAATGTGTCGAAGCTCATGTCCTCCACGTGCTGAAGGGTGCGCGCCATGAGGGGCACGAAGTCGCGGTGAATGGGTGCGATCGAGAACCCGCAGTTGCCGGCGACCACCGACGTGACGCCGTGGAACGACGACGGCGTGAGCCATGGGTCGAAGAAGACCTGAGCGTCGTAGTGCGTGTGGATGTCGACGAATCCCGGGGCCACGACTTGTCCGGAGGCGTCGAGCTCTCGCTCCCCCTTGAGCGAGTCGCCGATGTCGGTGATGCGCCCGCCCTCGACCAGAACGTCGGCCTTGCGTCCGGGGGCTCCGGTACCGTCCACGAGGGTCCCGCCGCGCAGAACTATCTCACCGCCCATCGATGCCTCCTGTGGCTGTCAGTTCGTTGCTTCGCTCTGGGGTGGCGCCTGCCGGCCGCCGGTCTGTCCGCCGGCTCGGCGGCGCACGCTCACTTCGTCTCCCAGCTCTTTCTCGCCTGCTTCTGAGCAGCCTGTTTGGCGTGCTTCGCCTGCCGCTTCTCCTTCAAGGTCCTTCCCGGCTTCTTCGTCTCGCCGGTCGGTTTCGATTTTTCGGCCATCACCTCAGAGTAGGACCTCTGGATGCGACGCGCCGCCTTCTGGCTCTGCCAGGCGCACCTTCTATTTGTGGCGGCCGTACAGCGAGGAAAGGCTCGGGCTGTGGAGCCACTCCGTCATGGAAGGCGAGTCGGGGGAATAGGAAGGCGAGTCGGGGGGAGAAGACCCCGGTTTGCCGAGCGGTTCCGCTAGGTCCAGCCATCGCGCCGAGCCGAGCCTCCAGTCACCCCCCACGAGAGAGAGCTCGCAAATGAGCTCTACGAACTGCAACGCCGGGAATGCAGGTGCGTTGCTTCCGTAGCCGAAGACTCGCTCGGGGCCGAGAGAGGCGTTCACCTCGGAACGTCCCCGGACGAACCTGCGGTAGTCGTTTCGAAGAAGCTCCCCGGTGTAGGCGTCGAAGCACTCGAGCACTTCGCGCATGCGATCCTCGCCGAAGGCCACGGCCAGAGTCGGGAACGCCAGGTCGGCCCATAACCCCCAGAGCCAAACCACCGGAACCGTCCCGCCCGATCGCTCCAGACCCTCGCACGCCGCGATCGCCGATCGGCCGACGAGCTCGTGGGACGGATGAGCGTCGTGGGGACTCGGAGCGACGAGGATTCGAGGTGCATCGCCCTCGATCGCATCCGAGACGACCTCGAGGACGTCATGCTCCCGAAGAGGTGCCTCCGAGATCCTCAACTCGAATCCCGCTCTCCTGCTTGCTTCGCGGGCCTCTTCTCCTCTTCGAGACCTCTGGTCCTGAGCTGCGCCGAGGCTGCAGACGAGGTTGACCACCCTCCAGCCAGCGTCGCGGAGCGCCATCAACGTCGCAGGGCAACCAGCCAGCTCGTCGTCAGGGTGAGGGGCCAGGTGCAAGACGGTCGGTGGCTTCGCCGGTTCCTTCGCCGCCCGGTTCACCGGTTGCCCTCTTCGCTGCGGCGGATCCTCTCTACGAGGGGGCTGGCCCAGTCCGGCTCGGTGGCACCCGCCAGGTAGCAACGGCGCAGGTGCTCCAGCCACTCGCAGGACTCCTCCAGCCCACCTCGGCGGTTTCGCTTCGACCACAGGTCGCGGTGCTCGGCGATCACATCTGCCAGCTCGGATGCGAGCCAGGCACGAGCTCGAGGTGCCACGTCTTCGAGACGCCCGCCGGCTCCGGCTCGAAGCCGCTCTCTTGCGTCTCGACACGCCACTCGCGCGAGGCGCGCCGAGTTGGAGAGCTCGGCAACCGCCGTGCGCCCGTGCTCGGTCGCCGGGCGCGCTCTGCCGAGCTTCGTGACCGCATCGTCGATCGCCGACTCCACCAAATCGAGGTGGGACACCTCGATGTCGGAGGTGAGCCCTGAGCCGACCGGGAGCTGCGGGAAGTAAAGGTTGAGCACCAACGTCGATACGTTCGGGAACTGGCAGGGCAAGAGCGTGTGCGCGTCGCCGAGCGCGACGAGTGCCGCTCCGAGATGCCCCTCGGGGTCGTCGAAGCAATGAAGGTCGAGGAGCGCCGCGACCGAGACCGGGTTCAAGTGCCTGTTGGAGCTCTCGCACCACGAGAGGGCTGCTACCGCTGCCATCCCGGGCTCGGATACGGGGAGGTACTGGAGATGTCCGAAGTCGCCCCAATCGGCCACGAGCATGCCCTTCGCGTCACCTCCCGACGACGACGCGGCCGCAGCTGCTGCGCGGCAGTTGTCGATCGCGTTGGACACACGTCCGAGGATCGAGAGCCAGCTCGACGTACCCGGACAGAGCCAGTGACCCACCCCTGCGCCCGACAGCGCCTCACTTCGAGACGCAAAGGGATGGTCGGCCTCATATCCCCACTCGCACACGGTCAACCCATCCGGCAGCGCCGAGAGGAGCTCCGGGTGCGCAGCGAGGAAGTCGCCCCACACGAGCATCTCGCGCCCTTCGAGCTCGGGGGCCGACCGCAGACGTCTCACCCAGCTCCCCCATTCGAGGTGCCTCGCCGCCGGCAGCTCCCAAGGCTCGTCGAGACCGACGTGGAAGCGTCCGGAGGGCACCGAAGCGCCGAGCTCTCCGAGGAGCTCGCGGACGAGGTCGAGCGACCGCGGATTCGTGGGGTCGAGCGTCGACGCTGGGAAAGGCATCCCGAGGGGCCCTTTCACCACGCCTTTGGCTATCCCGAGTGCCGAGTAGCGCTCGTGGCACAACCAGCGTTCCATGTGCCCGAGCGTGTTCTGGTTGGGGACCAGCTCGACGTGGCGTGCCGAGCAGTACGCACCGAGCTCCTCCATGTCCCGAGCGGTGTACGGATCCGCGCCGGCCCAGACGTCGCCGTGCGCAGCGTAGGAAAAGGTGTGCTCCATGTAGAGCTCGAGATGGTTCACCTTCCACGACGCCAGCCTGTCGACGATGCCAAAGAGGGTCTCCAATGTCGGCACCTTCGTCCTCGACACGTCCAGCATCACCCCGCGAACGGCCAAGTCCGGCCAGTCCTCGACGGTCCCCACAGGGAGGTGACCCGCGCCGTGGACGCGCACGAGTTGATCGAACGTGGCGCGTCCGTAGAAGAACCCGCTCTCGTCGCTGGCGGCGATCGTGGAGTTGCCATCGGCGTCTATCGAGATGCGATAACCCTCGCGGCGGATGGAGCGGTCGGTCACGGTGCGAACGGACACTGCGTCGCGTCCGCCGCCCAGATCGACCTCCCCGGAGAGCTCTACCCGCCGGGGACGTGGGAGCAGGCTCTCGAGGTAGCGCCGCTCGCCCCTCCCCGGTGCCGAGCCACCACCTGCCACCTCCGAGAAGCTATTAGAGAACCCGGGCCAGGCTGGTAGATGACACGGACCATGCTGGACCGATGCCAAGTTTCCACAGCCGTGTGGACTAACCGCTCCAAGGTGAACGGCCCGTTACGACCGGGTGACACCACGGGGCTCTGGGCGCGAGCGGAAGATGAAATCCCAGCCCTACCGGCTCGGAGGGTGTGGACATCGCCCGGGAGCTCGCCTACTGGCCCGCCGTGATCGTGATCGCCGGGTCCCCGGTCGGGGAGGCGTCCGCCGCGAGCTCTGCCGAGGTCGGCGTCCCGTGGCCCAGTGCCGCGGCGAAGAAGCGAAGGGTCTCCTGGCGAAGCGCGACCGACAAAGGGGAGCTCCCGAGGTACATCGAAATATGGTCGCCTCCCTGGACGGTGAGCATGACCTTCGGCATCGCCGCCGTGTCGAAGGCCTGGGTCGTGAGCGGTTGCTCGTTGTACTGGTCGTCTGTGCCCACGATGGCTTCGAACGCGCCGCGTGTGGAGTCCCACGGGCCCGGTAGCCCGACGTCGATGTCACCCGACATCGATAGGTAAGCACTCACCCGGGCGTCCGCGAACTGCGGGTCGAGCGCCAACACGTCCACGTCGCTCCCTCCGTCGGAGTGCCCTGCAACCGCGATCCGCGAGGCGTCCACGGGCCCCTCTGCCCCCCCGAGGAGCGAGGTGATGACGAAGGACATGTCGAGGGCCTGCTCGGCGAAGTCACTGACGGGAGTGCCCGGACGGGTGTCCGCCGAGTCGGGGAAGGTAGGCGCAGCCACCAGATATCCGGCAGACGCCCAGGTGTCCAAGAGCACCTCGTAGACGCCGGGGTCGCTGTTCCATCCGTGAGCGAAGACGATTAACGGAAGCGGCCCGGTGAGGCCTGACGGGCGTCGGATCACGGTCAAGAGCACCCGCCCCGACGATGCAGGGACGCCTCCTCTCGCGGGGGTGCTCCGGCTCGGGTCGACGAGGTTGAGCACGCCGTCGTCGACTTTGTAGGGAGGCTTGGGCGGCGGAGAGGTCGTGGTGGTCGTCGCGACCGTCGTGGACGGAGCGAGTGTGGTCGGCACCGTGCTCTGTCCGGCGGAGCGAACCGCCTCGCGATGGAGACCCGAGCTCACACCCTGGGTGCCCGATGCGTGGCCCGAGCCAGGTGAGACCACCAGGGCGACCGTCGCCGCGATCGCCACGACGAACCAGATTCCGGACGCGGCGAACCCTCTACGCACCTCGAAAAGGTTAGGAGTCACAGCTCGGGAAGGCGCTGCGCGCGACCAAGCAGACGCTCGAACGGGTCACCGACCTCGGCGATGCGAGCAGGCACCGTTCGCAAAGTGAAAGAGTCACTTCGAAGATCGGGGCTGTCGAGCTCGTCCCACTCGACAGGCACCGAAACCGGGGCCCCCGGCGCTGCCCTCACGCTGTAGGGAGCGGCGAGGGTCTTGTTGATTGCGTTCTGTGTGAAGTCGAGGCGCGCCAGACCCTTTCGAGCGCTCTTCTCCCAGGTCCAACTCACGAGCTCTGGAACCGTGGCCCCGACGGCACGAGAGAGCTTCTCCACCCATGTCCTCGTCTCGTCGAAGCTGTAGCCGCGCACGATCGGGATCCAGATATGGACACCTCGCCTTCCCGTCAGTTTCGGCATTCCGAAGACCCCTAGGTGATCGAGCCCCGCTCGGAAGATCTGGGTGAGCAAGACGACGTCCTCGAAGCTGGTCTTGGTCCCGGGGTCGATGTCGATGAGCGCCCACGTCGGCTGCCGGACGTCCTCGACCTCAGATGTCCACGCGTGAAGCTCGACAGCGGCGAAGTTCGCCATCCAAGCGAGCGCGGGCGCACCGTCGATCACGGCGTAGATCTCTGTATCTCCGGGCCGAGCGAGCTCGTAGCGCCATCTTCTGAGCCAGTCCGGTGCATGGGTGGGGACCGCCTTGTGCCAGAAGCCTGAGCGGTCGACACCGTTCGGGAAACGGTGCATGTTCACCGGCCGGTCGATGAGATACGGCACGATCGTCGGAGCCATCTCGACGTAGTAACGGACGAGGTCCCGCTTCGTCATCGGGCCCTCGTCCTCGCGGGCGGGGAAGAGCACCTTGTTCAAGTTGGTCAGCTTCAGCTCCCGCCCCTGCAGCTCCCACACGCCGTCGTCCCCAAGGGAGTCCAGAGCCGTGATCTCCGCGTCCGTCGGACCGGCGACCGGCTTCGTCGGACCGGTGACCGGCTCGGTCGGCTTCCTCTCGGGCTCACGCTCGACGCGGATCTCTGCCTTCTCGGCGGGCAGGTGGCTCCGCCACATCGCATCGGGATGGGCGGCCACCTCTTCGTTCGTCCTCCCGCTCTTCACCGATCGAGGGTGGTCCTCGGTCCTCCAACCCGGCTGTGCGTGGTTGTCCTTCTTGTGGAGCATCAGCCACTGCTCTTGACCTCGCTGGTCGGACCGGGTCCGCACGAGCACGAAGCGGCCGCTCAGCTTCTCGCCGTCGAGCTCGAAGTGGACCTCACCTTCTGCGATGGCGTCGGTGGGGTCGTCCACCTTGTGCAGCTCCCACGTACCGCGGTCCCAGACGATGACGTCTCCCGCCCCGTACTGACCGCCGGGGATCACCCCTTCGAAGTCGCGGTATTCGATCGGGTGGTCCTCGACGTGCACTGCCAGACTGCGAACCGACGGGTCGAGTGACGGCCCCTTCGGCATCGCCCAGCTCGCAAGCACCCCATCGACCTCCAAGCGGAAGTCGTAGTGGAGCCTTCGAGCCCGGTGTCTCTGGACCACGAAACGTCGGCCGGTCCTGCCACCCGGTGTCTCTTCGCCCTTCGGCTCCGGCGTGAGCGAGAAGTCGCGCTTGGATCGGTACTCGCCGAGCGGCGCCTTCTTCACGGGCGCCTTCTTCACGGGCGCCTTCTTCACGGGCGCCTTCTTCACGGGCGCCTTCT
>DAIQQK010000101.1:10671-12003 GCA_036786835.1 Acidimicrobiales bacterium
TCGCAGCCGGCGTCACCCTGTTTGACTTACCCCATTTGAGGCGACGATGCCGCCTCGACGGGAATCAGGCGGCTTGCGGCGCTGCCTGCGCGCCCGTGACCTCGTCGGTCACGAGCGCGTGGGCGAGCACGTCGTCGACGGTGTCCGCGAGGTGGAACGTCATCTCCTCTCGCACGGCTTCCGGGACGTCCTCGAGGTCGAGACCGTTTCGCTTCGGCAGGACGACCTCGGTTAGCCCGGCACGGTGGGCGGCGAGCACCTTCTGCTTCACCCCTCCGATCGGAAGGACGCGACCTTGGAGCGTGA
This sequence comes from Acidimicrobiales bacterium, assembly GCA_036786835.1. Classification (GTDB taxonomy): domain Bacteria; phylum Actinomycetota; class Acidimicrobiia; order Acidimicrobiales; family UBA8190; genus Bog-564. Next base: position 10,978 of record DAIQQK010000101.1, read on the forward strand.
CCTCCCCCGTCATCCCCACAACCGGCCGCACGGCGCGACCAGTCAACAAGCTGACGAGCGCCGTCGTCATCGTGACACCGGCGGAAGGCCCGTCTTTCGGAACGGCGCCCGCGGGGACGTGCAGGTGGAAGCGTTTGCCGGCGAACGAGCTCGGGTCGATGCCAAGTTCGCCCGCGTGCGAGCGCACGTACGAAAGAGCGATCTCAGCCGACTCCTTCATGACGTCCCCGAGCTGACCGGTGAGGGCCAGACCCTCGGGGCCGTCCATCGCCGTCGCCTCGACGAACAACACGTCACCGCCGGTGCCAGTGACCGCGAGCCCGGTGGCCACGCCAGGGACTGCGGTGCGGTCCGCTGCCTCGAAGAAGAAGCGCGGCCGTCCGAGCCACTGCCTCACGTCCTCGCCGCCGACGCGCACAGGAGCATCCGCTTGCCCGGACGTGAGCTTGGTGGCGATCTTTCGTGTCAGCCGGCCTATCTCTCTCTCGAGGTTTCGCACCCCGGCCTCGCGGGTGTAGTCCGCCGAGATCTTCTGCAGTGCCTCGTCGGAGACTTCGAGCTCCTCCGGCCGCAGAGCCGAACGCTCGATCTGGCGCGGCAGCAGGTGGTGACGGGCGATGGACAACTTCTCGTCTTCGGTGTAGCCGTCGAGGCGCAGCACCTCCATGCGGTCGAGCAGCGCACCAGGAATGGTCTCGGAGACGTTCGCGGTCGCGATGAAGAGGACCTTCGACAGATCCAGCTCGACCTCCAGGTAGTGGTCCCTGAAGGTGTGGTTCTGCGCCGGGTCGAGAACCTCCAAAAGCGCCGACGACGGGTCGCCCCGGTAGTCGGCGCCGAGCTTGTCGACCTCGTCGAGCATGACGACCGGGTTCATCGACCCGGCCTCGCGCATGGCCCGCACCAGACGTCCGGGCTGGGCACCCACGTACGTCCGCCGGTGGCCGCGGATCTCTGCTTCGTCGCGCACACCGCCGAGCGACATGCGCACGAACTCGCGGTTGAGCGCCCGCGCGACCGACTCGC
>DAIQQK010000260.1:0-3316 GCA_036786835.1 Acidimicrobiales bacterium
GGTGGGATCTCGAGACGGGCCACCGCTCGACTCTATGCCAGTATCGGGTCTCGCGTGCAGCGGATCCGGGAGGAGGCGCACCCCGGGGAACGGAAAATCTGGCATGGGTCTCACTCGGTACACATTGGATTCGGTGCGCTCGTGCATCTGGGTCAGCGGTCGCTCGAGCCTGCATCCGATCAACACCGAGACCAGGGGGATCACGGGTTGGTTCGAGACCTCCGTTCGTGACGACGGATCCCTCGACCTCGACCTTCCCGTGTCGGGCGAGTTGGAACTTGCAGTGGCGAGGTTGACGTCCGGCAACCAGCTCTACGACCACGAGCTGCGTCGCCGCATGGACGCCCGGCGGTTTCCGACCATCGTCGGCCGCGTCACGAACATCTCCACTCTTGCTCCGCATCCCCGGTACACGGTCACGGGAGACGTCTCGTTCCACGGCAAGACGAGGACGTTCGAGCACGAGATGCACATCGACGTTCATGACGGTGGGATCTCCCTCACTGGAGAGTATGTCTTCGACATCCGCGAGTTCGGCATGAAACCGCCGAGCATGCTGATGGTGCGCGTCTATCCCGAGATCAGCGTCCGGGTGGAGCTCCACGGAGCTCGTCGAGCTGATGAGCCCTGAGCGACCGAGCCTTCGCAAGACACGAACGGTCAGATTGCCCTGTGCGTCAGATGGAGCCGTCCACCATGGCACGCTCGATCCACGGGACGACCTCCGTCAGGATCTCGTCCAGACCCGTCCGGGCCGTGAAGCCGAGTAGGCGCTCCGCTTTCTCCACCGAGGGGACTCTCCGCTGCACGTCGTGAGGGAAGGGCGGATCGGTCACCGTCCTGAGCGGAACATCCGGGCCCTTGACCTTCACCCAGATCGCCTCGGCCAGTTCGAGCACGGTCGTCGCCTCCGGCGTCGACAGGTTGAAGTCCTCGTTGAGTGCCGCAGGGTGCTCCATCGCGGTCACGATGCCCCGGGCCAGATCCCCGCCGTACGTGTAGTGCCGGATCTGGCTGCCGTCACCAAGGAGGTGGAGGGGATCCTGGCCCTTGAGCACCTTCTGCACGAGGTCGGGGACGACGTGGCTCATGGCCAGCTTGACGTTGCCACTCAGGATCTCGACGTCACCCAGGGCACGGCGCTCACCGATCCCGACGCAATTGAACGGACGGACGATCGTGTAGGGAACGCCGTACTGATCGAACGCCGCCCGGGCGAAGTACTCGACGGCAAGCTTCTGGAACCCGTAGGAGGATGCCGGAGGTGGGACACGTCGCTCCTGCCCCTCGACCGACGGCCAGACGTCCGTCGACTCGAACACCATGGAGGAGCTCATGTACGTGACCTTTTCGAGACGGCCGTCCGAGTGCGCGGCGATGGCTGCATCGCACGAAGCTGCGGTAATCCGCTCGTTGGTCGCCAGGAGATCGTACGCGTATGTGTGGAAGTACGAGATGCCGCCGATCATCGCGGCGCCGGCGATGAAGTGCTCGCAGTCCTTCAGGAGGTCCTTCATCAGGTCGACATTGCGCACATCTCCCTCGACGAACTGGTACTCGGGATGCGCGTCATACGAGCGGCTGACGTGGCCGTACTTGGAGTAGTTGTCGACCCCGATCACCGCGTAGCCACGATCCAACAGCTCCTTCACCACGTAGCCGCCGATGAAACCCGCAGAACCCGTTACGAGGACGGTGGTCACTGGTCAGCTCCCTCCGCGGTGGCCCTCCTGATCGCCTCGACCGACAGCTGTGGGCCAAAGGCGAAGCTCCACCAGCGCAGATAGTGCGGCAACCAGCCGGCGAGTTTGAAATTCGAAACACCTTGGTGCCGCTCCAGCCAGATGGTCGGCAACTCCGCCACGGGAAGTCGTGCCCTCCTCGCCTTTGCCACCAACTCGATTCCGATCTCGAAGCCCGCACTCGAGGAGATGCCCACATCCCGCACGAACTCACCGTCGTATGCCTTGAATGAGTTCGTGGCGTCGCGAGTACCCACCCGCGCCAACGCCCACAACGAAAGGCCGGCCATCCGGGAGAGCAGGCTCTTCAGGAAGGGTCCGCCCACCTGCTGACCCCCATGAGAGTAGCGGGACGCGGCAGCGATCACCACGCCTCGTTCGACCAGACGCACCAAGTCGTCGATCTGTTGGGGGTCATCGCAGCCGTCCGCCATGGTCACAACGACCACTGGTGCCGATGCTTCGGCAATGCCGCACCGAATCGCCTGGGCTGGGCCCGGTGCGATGTCATTGACCAAGACCCTGATCCGATCGTCAATGCGGGCGTACTTGTCGACATAGGGAACCGTGCTGTCGTCCGGCGAATCGACGACGACGACGATCTCACAGGGAAGGGTGACTGCTTCGAGGAGGCGACGGATCACGTCCTCAATGCCGGCTCCCTCCTGGTAGGCAGGAACGACCACGGAGACTCGGGGCATCACACCAGCACTCCCCCGCCCCTGAGGTTCCAGACGTCCACGACCGGTTGGTCGATTTCGGTCTTGGCATAGAGGTCGTGTGGCGCTCCGATGACCACGAGGTCGGCGCGGGCAAGCACGTCTTCGAGAGTGCTAAGGGAGGGATCGTCCGTGACGTAGGGATCTGTCGCCAGGACATCCGCCGCACGAACCTTGAGGACTCGCCTCAGCTTGTAGGAGAGGCTGCTGCGTGTGTCATCCGACTCCCCCTTGAACGCCATTCCCAGAATGCCGACCGTCATCGTGTCCAGTGGATACCTCGCCGCCATTCTCGAGACGAGGTAGAGGGGGAGACCCTCGTTGATCTGCATGCTCGCCATGCCAAGAGCAAAGTTGTTGTTGTTGAACGCAGCGAGCTGCATGGTGTCTTTGAGAAGACATGGTCCCGCCGCAAAGCCAGAACCGGGAAGATCGGCCGCGCGTGGGTAATCCTGTACGACCGCGTCACGGACGCGCTCGTAGTCGACGCCAAAGTCGTTCGCCATCATGTACAGCTGGTTTGCTGCGGCAAACTTGATGTATCGATACGAGTTTGTGAACAGCTTGGCCAGCTCCGCTTCTTCCGGTTGGACCTGGACGATGGTCTTGGCGATCCTGCCAAAGAGTTCAGCCGCTCGCTCCGAGCCACGAACCGTGCGCGCCGAGACGATCTGCGGCAAAGAGTGAAGCTCGTCCATGGCCCTGCCCTCTGCGATGCGTTCCGGGCAGAACGCGACATCGATCGACTTTCCCAGACGTTCCACGAGGCGTTCGACCATTCGGGTGACGCCCGGAAAGATGGTGCTGCGCAGGACCAGGAGCTGGCCGTCGTTCAGCTGGTCGGACACGCTCTCG
>DAIQQK010000102.1:0-11883 GCA_036786835.1 Acidimicrobiales bacterium
AAGGTCTCGCCCGCCGGTCGGATCGCCTCGTGGGCTTCTTGCGCAAAGTGAAGAACGCACAAGAAGCCCACGAGGCGATCCGACCGGCGGGCGAGACCTTACGCACCCCGGAGCAGGCCTCACACGCGCTGCACGGGGACGCGATGGCGCTCTACGACCTGATCTGGAAGCGCACGGTGGCCTCTCAGATGGCTGACGCCACAGGAACGAGCGCCCAGGTTCGCGTCGTCGGCACACCGACAGGCGCCGGGTCGGTTGCCGACTCGGTCGACTCGGGTTCCGAGGCGGAGTTCGCCGCTTCCGGAACGGTGATCACGTTCCCGGGCTTTCTGCGCGCGTACGTCGAGGGCTCCGACGACCCCGACTCGGAGATCTCAGAGCGCGACGTCCGGTTGCCGGCACTCAGCGAGGGTGATGCTCTTGCCGAGCGTGGCATCGAGCCCAAGTCCCACGCGACCCAGCCCCCGCCGCGATACACCGAAGCCTCGCTCGTCAAAGCGCTCGAGGAGCTCGGTGTGGGCCGGCCGTCGACTTACGCATCGATCCTCACCACGATCCAGCAGCGCGGATACGTGTGGAGGAAGGGCTCGGCTCTCGTACCCTCCTTCACCGCGTTCGCTGTCGTGGGTCTCCTCGAGAGGTACTTCGGTGATCTCGTCGACTACGGGTTCACCGCCGCGATGGAAGACGACCTCGACGCGATCGCTCAGGGCGACACAGAGGTGCTGCCCTGGCTCACGCGCTTCTACTTCGGCGAGAGCGCCTCGGGGAACGGTGGATCGTCCGCCAACGGCGGGTCTTCCACAAGCGCCTCCGGCTCCTCGTCGAACGGGTCGTCCACGGTCCGAAGCGCCTCGCCTCGTTTCGCCGACCACGGGAAAGATCGCATGGGACTCAAGGCCGAGGTGGCGTCCCATCTCGGCGAGATAGACGCCCGCGAGGTGAACTCGATCCCGATCGGCGCCGACTCCGAAGGGCGACAGATCGTGGTGCGCGTCGGGCGTTACGGGCCGTACCTCCAGCGAGGCGAGGACCGAGCCGGGGTTCCCGACGACCTTCCGCCGGACGAGCTCACCATCGACCGGGCCCAGGAGCTGCTCGAGGCGCCCTCGGGGGACCGCACACTGGGGACCCACCCGGAGACCGGCCAGCCCGTCATCGCGCGAAGCGGCCGGTTCGGTCCGTACGTCCAGCTCGGGGAGATGGAAGGCAACGAGCGTCCCCGGACCTCGTCGCTGTTCAAGTCGATGTCGCCTGACACGATCACGCTGGCCGACGCACTGTCCTTGTTGAGCCTTCCGCGCGCCGTCGGCGACGACCCTACGTCGGGGGAGGAGATCCAGGCTCTGAACGGCCGGTTCGGTCCTTATCTGAAGAAGGGTTCCGACACGCGCAGCCTCGAATCAGAGGAGCAGCTGCTCACGATCTCCTTGGAGGAAGCGCTCGACCTGTTCTCACGCCCGAAGGCCCGTCGAGGAAGGGTGGCTGCGGCTCCGCTTCGTGAGCTCGGCCCGGATCCCGAGACAGATACCCCGATTGTGGTGCGCTCCGGTCGCTATGGACCGTACGTGACCGACGGCACCACCAACGCCTCGCTCAAGAAGGGGGACGACCCCGAGACGATCACCGCAGAGCGCGCCGCAGAGCTGCTCGCCGATCGCAGGGCAGCAGGACCGCCTGCGCCTAGAGCGCGGCGCGCCACGAAGGCGAAGAAAGCCACCAAGGCCGCGAAGGCCAAGAAGGCAACCAAGGCATCGGCAAAGAAGGCGACCGCAAAGAAGGCGACCGCAAAGAAGGCCGCCAAAGCGACCAAGGCCACCGCCACGGCGACGAATGCCATGAAGGCAGCAGAGACAGCAGAGGCTTCCAGCGCCGAGGAGTCCTAGTGCCCCGGGCTCGGCGATGAGCAGCGAGCGCGGGTCTCTGATCGCCTTCGAGGGCATCGACGGGTGTGGCAAGAGCACCCAGGCGAAGCTCTTCGCTGAATCGATCGGCGAGGAACGTGCGATCGTGACCTCCGAGCCCGGGGCGACCGCCCTCGGTGCGAGCTTGCGCCGCCTGCTCCTCGACACCGAGCTGCCTTCGATTTCGGCGCGCGCCGAGGCCCTTCTGCTAGCGGCCGATCGCGCTGATCACGTCTCCGAGGTGATCGCCCCGGCTCTGGAAAAGGGGCTGTGGGTGATATGCGACCGCTATTCGGGCTCGACACTCGCTTATCAGGGGTATGGCCGGGGACTCGACATCGCGGAGCTCGAGAGGCTGATCGCCTTTGCCACCGGCGGCATCGAAGCGGATCTGAACATCCTCGTGGACGTGCCCCTTCGAGTGGCCCGCCGACGGCTCGGGGATCTCGCTTCTGCGGCCGACCGCCTTGACCGCCTCGAGCGCCTGGACGAGGACTTCCACGAGAGGGTGCGCAACGGCTACGCCGAGATATCGGCGTCGGACGAACGCTGGGTCGTGGTCGACGGCACGGGGACCGAAGAGGAAGTGGCCGGGCTGGTGGCAGACGCGATCGCGAAGCGCCTGGCGAGATGAGCGCCGCGAGAGCCTTGGACGAGAGGGACGCGCACTTACTGCCGTCACCTTCGCTGTTCGCACAGGTCGTCGGTCAGCGGGACGCGGTGTCGCAGCTGAGCGCCGGGGCGCGCCGTCCGGTGCACGCGTACTTGCTCGTCGGGCCTCCGGGACTCAGCCAGAACGAGCTCGTGCGTGGTTTCGCCGCCTCGCTGTTGTGCCCCACCGGAGGGTGTGGGTCGTGCGAGGTCTGCCGACGAGCGCTCGCCGGCACCCATCCGGACTTGGTCGAGGTCACCCGCACGGGCGCGTCCATCACCGTCGACGACGCGCGCAGCCTCGTGCGACTTGCACAGCGGCGTCCCCTCGAGGGACATCGCCAGGTGATCGTGGTTCCCGACCTTCATCTGGCGCGCCTCGCCGCCCCGGTGCTCCTTAAGACACTCGAGGAGCCGGCGAGCTCGACGATCTTCGTGCTGCTGGCGGAATCGGTCCCTGCCGACCTGGCCACGATCGCCAGCAGGTCGATTCGCATAGAGCTGCGTCCAGTTCCGGCCGCGGAGCTCGCGGCTTGGCTGGAGGCCCTGGGCGTCGAGCGCGATCGAGCGGTCCAGGTTGCCGAGGCAGCTGGAGGGAGCGTCGACCGCGCCCGCCTTCTGGCGGAGGACGAGGGCTTCGCAGCCCGTCGCGAGCTCTGGCGGTCGGTGCCGACGCGCCTCGACGGGACGGGGTCCTCCGCTGCGACGCTCGCCTCGGAGCTGCTCGCTTCCTGTGAGGACGCGTGCGAGCCACTGCGGTCCCACCACCGCGCCGAGATCGAAGCTCTGACGACCCAGGCCGAGGCCATGGGCGCTCGTAGTGTGCCGGGCCGCAAGCAGGTCGAGGATCGTCAGCACCGCGAGGAGAGGCGTTGGCGTATGGACGAGTTGCGTGCAGGACTTCGAGTTCTGGCGGGCGCTTACAGGGACCGCCTCGCCCAGGCTGCATCGAGCCCCGATGCCTCGTCCTCGCACGGTCAAGAGCGCGTCGGAGCGCTCCTCGGTGCGATCAGCTCGGTCGAGCAAGTGGTCGGGGAGTTGGTCAGGAACCCCAACGAGACGCTCATGCTCGAGGCTTTGATGGTGCGCCTGTCGGCTGTGACCTTGTAGTCCACGTGGGGAAACGGCCGCGCAGGAGGGTCCGGTAGCCTGGTCGTTCGCTTCGCCTGGGTAGCTCAGCCGGTAGAGCAGCGCACTCGTAATGCGCAGGTCAGGAGTTCAAGTCTCCTCCCAGGCTCGTCCTTCGCGTTTTGTCACAAGGTTTCAGTAGGTCCCGGACTTATAGGAGAACCGTGTGACTTCGACCGCCATCAGGACCGAGGGCTTGTCCAAGAGCTTCGGGAGCGTCGTCGCCCTTCGGAACCTCGACCTCGAGGTGAGCGCCGGCGAGGTCGTCGGCTACCTGGGTCCCAATGGAGCCGGCAAGACGACCACGATCCGGCTCCTTCTCGGGTTGGTTCGTCCAACTGCAGGGCGAGCAGAGATATTCGGGTTCGACTGTCTTCGCAAGCCAGTCGAAGCACACAAGCACTTGGCCTACGTTCCGGGTGAGGCCAGCCTGTGGCCGTCGCTCACGGGCGCTGAGACTCTCCACCTACTTGGACGCGTGCAGGGTCAGGTCGACACCGGGTACCGAGACGAGCTGATCGATCGCTTCGACCTCGATCCGTCGAAGAAGGTCCGCGCATATTCGAAGGGGAACCGACAGAAGTTGATCCTCGTTGCCGCGCTCATGACACGCGCCGATCTGCTCCTGCTCGACGAGCCCACCGCCGGGCTCGATCCGTTGATGGAACAAGCGTTTCGCCAGAGCGTCCACGAAGCGCGAGAGCGGGGCCAGAGCATCTTCTTGTCCTCCCACATCCTGAGCGAGGTCGAGGCCCTCTGCGACCGAGTTGGCATCTTGCGAGCGGGCGTGCTGGTCGAGATGGGGACTCTGGCGCAGATGCGTCACCTTTCCGCCTTGAGCGTGGAGGCAACGTTCGACGGATCCGTGCCCGACGTCTCTCGCCTGCCCGGAGTGATCTCGGTGGAGGTCGAAGGTCGAACCGTGCGATGCCAGGTTCGCGGCTCGGTGGAGCCTTTGTTGAAAGTGTTGGCTTCCTCGGGCGTCCACGAATTGCTGAGCCGAGAGCCTTCGCTCGAAGAGCTGTTCCTCGCCCACTACGGCCCCGGCTCCGATGTCGAGGACGACGCCGCACATGCGACCTGAGCTCGCCGTGTCGGCACCCGTGTCGGAATCGGTGTCACGCCCTCTCGTGTCGCGCGCCGGCCGTTGGCCTGCTGCTGTCATCGCATGGCAGACGGCGCGCAAAGCGGTGCGTTCGGGTGCGCTGTGGGGATACGTCTTCGGCGCATACGTCGCCACTTCGGCCTTCGGCTACGCGGTGACCTACAAGACGCCCGCTGCTCGGGAGAAGTTCGCCGCCACCTTCGGCTCCAACGTGGCCATCAACGCCCTGATCGGCCCCGCCCGCCAACTCCAGACGGTGGCCGGATTCACCGTATGGAGGTGTCTAGGCGTGCTCAGCATCGTCGGTGCGGTCTGGGGGTTGCTCACCAGCACACGCCTCCTGCGTGGCGAGGAGGATGCCGGGCGCTGGGAGCTTCTGCTCTCCGGGCAGACGACGCGAAGGAGAGCCGTCGTCGAGGCGCTCTTCGGCCTCGGCGCGGGCCTGTTCGTGCTCTGGGCCCTCACCGCCGTGATCACCGTCTTGGTCGGTCGATCGTCGAAGGTCAACATCTCACCGTCGTCGGCTCTGTTCCTTGCCGTCACGCTGGTCGCACCGGCAGCGGTCTTCCTCGCTTCGGGGGCACTCGCCAGCCAGCTGGCTGCCACCCGGCGTCAGGCCGCGGGCTACGCGGCCACGTTGCTCGGCGCGTTCTACGCGCTTCGAATGGTGGCGGATTCGGGGACAGGTCTTCAGTGGCTCCGCTGGCTGACACCGCTCGGGTGGGTGGAGGAGCTGAAGCCGTTCACCTCTCCTCGTCCGCTGGTGTTGATTCCGATCATCGCCCTCGTCCTCGTTCTCGCATCGTCGGCCGCGTACATGTCCGGGCGGCGCGACCTCGGAGCCAGCACCCTTCCCGATCGGGCAACCTCTGCGATGCATCCCGCTCTGCTGTCGGGGCCGACCCGGCTCGCAGTGCGCCTCGTGCGCGCCAGCGTCATCGCATGGTGCGTCGGCATCGCCGCCGGATCGCTACTGATCGGGTTCGTGTCGAAACAGGCTGGCAACTCTCTGAAGGGCAACACGTCTGTCGGCCGCGTGCTCGCGCGCCTCGGTGCCCCGGGCCTGAACGCCGAGACCTATCTGGGAGTCGGTTTCCTGATAGCCGCCATCATGGTCGCGTTCCTCGGGGCAGGGCTTCTCGGCTCGACACGTGCAGAGGAGGCAGACGGTCACATCGACCATCTCCTGGCGCGCCCGGTGTCGCGCAGCTCGTGGATAGGCGGTCGATTGACGGTGACCACGGTCGCGCTCGTGCTCGGAGGGCTGGGCGCCGGAGTATTCGCGTGGTTGGGTGCGGCGAGCCAGCACAGCGGCGTGAGCGTTGGCTCCCTTGTCGCCGCGGGAATGAACGTGGTCCCACCCGCGATGTGCGTCCTCGGCATCGGTGCGCTGACCCTCGGGGTACGTCCACGCGCCACATCAGCCGTCGTCTACGGCCTCATCTCCTGGGCTCTATTGGTGGAGATAATCGGCGGAGCGATCAACCTGAATCATTGGGTGCTCGACACCTCCGTCTTCCACCAGATGACAGCGGCACCGGCGATAAGTCCGAACTGGAGCGTCGAAGCGGTGCTCGCAGCTGTCGGAGTGGCGGCCGGCTCTCTCGGTGTCCTCGCATTCGGTCGCCGGGACCTCGCGGGTGAGTGAACGTGACAGCGAAGGACGCTGTGAACGCTGTGACCGGCTCGGTCGTCCGAGCTGGTCATGAGCTGCCCGCGATCCTGTCGGCATGGCGGCAAAGCCTCCTGGTGAACCCGCCGACGAGACCTCGGACGTATGCGAGCACGACCGGCCCGGTGCCCGGCACAAGAGGGTCGAGTGATCCTCTCCATCGGACGACCGTCCCTCCGGCGTCCTCCTCGAGGTGCACGTCCGCTCTGTACGCGCGGACCGGCAGCCCCCTGCGCGCGACGTAGCGGAGGTGGTGCGGAGGTTCCCAGGCGACGACCTCCTCCACGCTGCCGAAGGGGCCGACGGCGAAGCGGCGAAGCGCGCCTACTCCTTCTGGTTCGTCGGTTCCCGGACGCAAGAGGAACGTCCGGGTCATCCAAGCCCAGTCCTTCCAGCGCTCGGCGACGCCGACGAGCGGCCACACGCGCTCGACCGGTGCGGCGCATCGTCCGGTCACTTCGAACTCGAAGCGTCCGCTCGGTTCCAACGGAGGGGACTCGGGGTCTCGTCTCGTGGGCCCATCTTGGGCCTGTTCGAGGCGACACATCCAATGACTATCGTGGCCCCATGGCCGACCGGGCGGCGTTCACCGATCTAGCGATGGAGCACATGCCGGCGCTGTACACCGCGGCGCTGCGTATGACGCGCAACCCCGCCGACGCGGAGGACCTTGTCCAGGAGACCTTCTTGAAGGCCTACCGGGCTTTCGACCGCTTCGAGGAAGGGACGAACCTGAAGGCCTGGCTCTACAAGATCCTCACCAACACCTTCATCAACAGCTACAGGGCCTCCAAGCGCCGTCCCGAGAAGGCCGATGTGGAGGACGTGGAGGACTTGTACCTCTACCACCGGCTCGACGGCCTACAAACCGCGGGCACCGGCCGGTCGGCCGAGGAAGAGCTGTTCGACCACCTGACCGACGACGACGTGAAGCAGGCCATCGAGTCGCTGCCGGAGTCGTTTCGGATCGCCGTCCTGCTCGCCGACGTGGAAGGCTTCTCCTACAAGGAAATTGCCGACATCACGGAGGTCCCCATAGGTACGGTGATGAGCCGTATCCACAGGGGAAGAAGAGCGCTCCAAAAAGCGTTGGCAGGTACGAGCGTGGCAGAAGGCTTGGTGGGGACCGCCGAGCCTGGCCACTGAGGCGTCCTGAGACAGGGCGAGCGGAGACGGGAGCGAGGGGAGAAAGTGGGATCGAAAGATTCCGAGTTCGACTGCAACGAGACGCTCCACCGGCTCTATACGTATCTCGACGGCGAGTTGACCGAGGAGCGCAGGGAGGAGATAAAGCGTCATCTAGACGACTGCCCTCCCTGTTTCGAGGCGTTCGACTTCGAGGCAGAGCTCCGCTCGGTGATAGCGCATCGTTGTAAGGACCACGTTCCCGACTCACTGAGAAAGCGCGTGGAGAACGCGCTCATGGAAGAAGTGAAGAAGAACGATTAGTGGTTCGGCACCGGCGGCAGAGTTAGAGCCACTCATCTTTGGCCGGGTCTAGGACCCGGCCTTTTGTCACACTTCTGTCGCACTTCTCTGTGCTTCCGATTGTTTCAGCGGCCCGATTTCACAACTGTCTCCCAAACCCTGCCGTCTTGCTCATGCGCACCCACCTTCCATGCCGATATCGGGAGTGCTGACGGGTATAAGGGAAAGTAGCGAACCTCGACTGAAAGGTTGAGCGGGACATGGATGATCGATCCGACGGCGGGGGTGTCTCGATCGGGGGAACGTGGTTCACGGGTCGCGGGCGTCCATCGCGCACGTTCCCGGAGGGACGGGCGTGCGGCGAGCCTGGCTGCGACACGAAGCTCTCGATCTACAACGACGGCGAGTACTGCTATCACCACGAGCCAGAGACGGTTCCACGCCTGCGCGGCAAGAAGATCGCCTAGCACCTAGCCGGCTGGGACAGCCGTAGCGGATCGTCAGGGATCCGGCGCGGCCGGGTCCCGGTGATCCGTACACTGGGGCTATGGCAAACCCCGTCTCCTGGGACGTCGCCGAACGCGTCGCAAACTGGGTAGGGGCGGGGAACCCCTTCGCCGGCTCCACTGCGCCCGGTCTCGACCTCTCCACGAAGCAACAGCTCGAGCGCGATTTCGAGGAGGTCACCTCCGAAGCCGAGCAGCTGGTGGTCGAAGAGACGGGCCTGAGACCGGCCTCCGGCTCGGCGCGCGCCAGGGTGGTGGACCGCCCCGCTTGGGTGCGGACGAACCTCGGTTCGTTCCGTCGCCTGCTCGATCCGGTGCTCGAGCAGTTGGAGACGGGATCCCTGCCGGGCCCTCTCGCCGGTGCGGCGCGGGGGATGGCAGGGGCACAGCTCGGCACGATCCTCGGTTGGATGTCGACTCGCGTCCTCGGCCAGTACGACCTGTTGCTCGCAGACGGAGACGACAGCGGTGACTTCGTCTCCTACGTAGGTCCCAACATCGTCGCCCTCGAACGCCGCCACGGGTTTCCGCGCCGGCAATTCCGGCTCTGGATCGCCCTTCACGAGGTGACCCATCGCTGTCAGTTCACAGGGGTCGAGTGGCTACGACCGCACTTTCTCTCGCTCGTCGATCAATTGCTCTCGAACATGCCGCCGGATCCGAAGCGCTTCGCCGACGCGCTTCGCCGCGCGGCCACAGCGGCGCGCGAAGGGCGCAACCCGCTCCAGCAGGCCGGTCTGCTCGGCCTGGTTGCTCCCCCCGAGCAGCTCGAGGTCATCGGGAGGGTGCAGGCGATGATGAGCCTCCTCGAGGGTCACGGAGACGTGACGATGGACCGCGCCGGTACTTCGTCGGTTCCCGACGCTGCGTGGTTCGGCCGGGTGATGCGCGAGCGCCGCCGCCGTGCAGGTCGTCCGGCTCGCCTGCTCCAGCAGCTGGTCGGTATCGAGGCGAAGCTGAGGCAGTACGAGCAGGGCGAGCGCTTCATCAAAGCGGTCGAGGACGAAGGAGGGCGGCAGCTGTTGTCGCGAGTCTGGGAGGGCCCGGAGATGCTGCCCACCATGGACGAGATCAACCACCCGGAAGCTTGGGTGGAGCGCGTCACCGAGGACCGCGTCGCCGCGAGATGACCGTGCCGGCCACGTCCGGACATGGTCGGAAGGGCTCGCCCGCCCAGCTGCTCTCGTTGCTCTCGCGCTGCACGTTTCCCGAAGTAGGCGAGCCTCTCGTCTGTGCCGTGTCGGGCGGTCCCGACTCCCTGGCTCTGCTGGTTCTCGCAACGACAGCGGGCTGCACTGTGACCGCCATCCACGTCGACCACGGCTTGCGAGCAGGGTCTCATCACGAGGCCGAAGTGGTGGCCGCGGCCGCGTCGCGCTACGGGGCCGAGTTCCATGCGCGGACGGTCGAAGTCGTGCCCGGGCCCAACCTCGAGGCGCGAGCGAGGACGGCGAGGCGCTCGGTTCTCCCCGAGGGGTTCGCCACCGGCCACACGATGGACGACCAGGCCGAGACCGTGTTGCTGAACCTCCTTCGAGGTGCGGGGCTCGACGGTCTCGGCGGCATGAGCCCGGGCCACGAGCACCCGCTTCTGTCTCTCAGACGAGCCGAGACCGAGGCGCTGTGCGCGAGCGAGGGACTCGAGCCGGTTCGCGATCCATCCAACCATGACGCACGCTTTCTTCGAAACCGAGTGCGCCACGAGCTGCTCCCACTGTGCTCTGAGATCGCCGGCAGAGACGTCGTCCCGATCCTCGCCCGTCAAGCCGAGTTGTTGCGCACCGAGTCCGAGCTGCTCGACGAGCTTGCGTCCGCGATCGATGCGTCCGACGCGAAGGCACTCGCCGGCGCGCCGGGCGCGCTGGCTCGGAGGGCGGCCAGGATGTGGTTGCGCAACGACGGCTACCCACCCGATCTCGCGGCGGTCGAGCGGGTGCTGGCGGTGGCCCGCGGATCGACACGCGCCACCGACGTCGTCCCGGGCGTGCGGGTGCGAAGGTCGCGCGGAGCGTTGACCTCTGAGCCCTTACGGCCGGTCGACTCCGACCCCCGAGGCGAGTCCCGGCAACTCTCTTCGCCGGGTCCGGTAGTGTCTGCGCCCGATGGCCCGTCCGGCGCGTGAGAGGCGAACACGCTCGGGGGCTCTCCACTCGAGCGCTCTCTCCTCGAGCGCGGTGCGTCGTTGAGCGGGACGGCACCCGCGGCGCCGGATACGTGAGAAGCGTGGAAAGCGCGAAGAGCCTCGACCGTTGGAGCCTCGACCCCGACCTCGGTGAGATCGTGGTGAGCGAGGAGGCGCTGCAAAAGCGCGTCGCAGAGCTCGGCGAGGAGCTGACCGCCGACTACCAGGGACGTCCGCCCCTGCTCGTCGGGGTCCTGAAGGGCGCTTTCGTGTTCATGAGCGACTTGGCGCGTGCCATACGCCTGCCGGTGGAGGTCGACGTCATGGCGGTCGCCTCCTACGGGTCCGCCACCACGACGAGCGGCGTCGTCCGCATCGTCAAGGACCTGGACTCAGATCTCACCGACAAGCACGTCCTCGTCGTCGAGGACATCGTCGACAGCGGCCTCACCCTCTCGTACCTGCGCCGCAGCCTCCTCGCCCGCCAGCCGGCGAGTCTCGAGGTCTGCGCGCTGCTCGTCAAGGAGAGCAGGCTGAGGGCCAAAGTCGATCTGCGCTACGTCGGCTTCCAAATCCCACCTCGCTTCGTGGTGGGATACGGCCTCGACGTCGCCGAGCGCTACAGGAACCTTCCGGACATTCGTTTGTACCAGGGTCCTGTAGAGGTCGACTGAACGGACAGGAAGTGAGCGTCGACATCGAGCGCGTCGAGCGCCTGGTCCGCGAGCTGCTCGAAGCGGTCGGCGAAGACCCGAGCCGCGAGGGGCTCAGCAACACTCCTCATCGCATAGCGGCCATGTACGCGGAGTTGTTCTCGGGCATGACCGAAGATGCCGCCGATCACCTCACGGTCTCGTTCGCGGCGGAGCACGACGAGATGGTGATGGTTCGTGACATCCCGTTCGCGTCGCTTTGCGAGCACCACATGGTGCCGTTCATCGGACGCGCCCACCTCGGCTACATACCCGGCGAAGACGGCCGCATCACGGGGTTGTCCAAGCTCGCCAGGGTGGTCGACACCTACGCCCACCGGTTGCAGGTCCAGGAGCGGATGACCACGCAGATCGCGGACACGATGGAGGAGGCGCTCGAGCCGAGAGGTGTGCTGGTCGTCGTGGAGGCCGAGCACCTGTGCATGTCGATGCGCGGCGTGAAGAAGCCGGGGACGCTCACGATCACGTCGGCGGTCCGGGGGCTCTTCCGCGACGACCCTCGGACGCGGGCGGAGGCGATGAACTTCGTCCACAGCCGTTGGACCTCCTGACGCGTCGAGCGCGAGGGCACCCTCACCGACGTTCGCCTCATCCGTCGAGGCCCCCAAAAAGAGGCTCTCCGAGCGGCAATTAGGCTCTACTCTCTTCGCATGT
>DAIQQK010000261.1:0-3267 GCA_036786835.1 Acidimicrobiales bacterium
CGGTGGTCGGGACCGGCGTCGATCCGGTGACCTCACGCTTTTCAGGTCGGATCTGCCCTCATGTCGGAACAGCTAGCTGACGATGGTAAATGGGCGAAAGTCCTTGTGAGAGGCTGGAATCTGAGAACCTCTACGCTCTCGTTGCACCACGCTATTGCGCGCTGTTTCGCATTCACTAGGGCACGCCAAGGGCACGAAACTTGATAGAACCAAAGTATTGCCCGACGGACCCGGCCCCGTTCCCAACGATCGAAATATGCATAGGACGGATTCAGAGCTCCTGGCGCAAGAGAGGTTGCCTTTTCGAAGCGATTGCGACGCCACGAACACCCGTTTAGCCCTCGCCCGTTCGGTCTCGGAGGCGTGCCACACGTGCTTCTGCCACCGTCAAAGTGGGACACCTCGAGCGGCCTTTCCTCTGGATTGATGTATCGCGAGCCGCTAGCCCCAACTGCGTCCCCCCTTTCGGGGCCGAATGTCGTGAGCCCTACGTGGCCATGGAGGACCGAAGGTGCTTGATTCGAACGCAACGGTCCAGCGAGCTACTCGATGTCATAGGTCCACAGCCACCGGTCGGGATGAAGGGACCAAAGCCCCTAGCTGGTGATTCGCACCCATAGGAAGGTTGAAATGTGATTTGGCGGCCATGAGCACCGCTTCCGATCCCGAGCTGGCGCAGCACGACGAGGGAAACCCTCGCTTGGCGCTCCTCTTGGCCATGGCCATGTTCGTCCTGGTGATCGACACGTCGCTTATGAACGTGTCGATCTCAGCGGTCATCAAGGATCTACACACGACGGCGAGCGGGGTCCAGTCGGCCATCGCACTGGAGGCACTCGTCTCGGCGGCCTTCATCCTCACCAGCTCGAAGCTGGGCGACCTCATGGGTCGGCGACGTGCCTACGTGATCGGCCTACTTGGCTACGCCGTCGGCGCTGTGGCCATGACAGTCGCGCAGGACCTGAACACCATCATCATCTTCTGGGCGATCGTTGGTGGACTGGGTGCGTCATTGCTGCTGCCCGCGATGCAGTCCCTCATCCACGGGAACTTCACTGGCGGCGCCCAGAAGAGGGCGTATGCGCTCGTCGGTGCGGCTGCGGCGATCGCGGCAGCCGTCGGTCCGCTCCTGGGCGGATTTCTCACGACCTACCTGTCCTGGCGAGTGGGTTTCGGGCTCGAGGCGCTGATCATCCTCGTGGTGCTGTCACAGATCCGGCTGGTCAAGGACGTCCCTTACACCGGGCCACGACAGATCGACGCCGTCGGTGCCATCCTCTCGATCGTCGGCATGGGTGGCCTCGTTCTCGGCATACTGGTCTGGCAGGAGGGTGGCCAGTACGTAGGCCTGATCATGGGGATCGGCGCAGCGACGCTCGCGGCCTTCGCGTATTGGCTGGTGTGGCGCAAGCGACACGGGAAGCCGACGCTGTTGGACCCGGGCCTGTTCAAGCACCTGAACTTCCGCATCGGCATTTCGCAACAGATGCTCCAGCAGATCACGCTGGGCGGCGCCATGATCGCGCTGCCGCTGTTCCTGCAGATGACCCTTGAGTACAACGCCATGGAGGCCGGTCTGTCGCTCGCGCCTTTGTCGCTGTCGATGTTCGGCATGGCGATGCTGGCCGGACGCAAACCGGCTGCTCGCCCCGCGCTGTTACCACGGAGAATGCAAGAAGGCCCAGGTCAAGTGCCAGAATCTCAGGGTACTTTCGTTATCCCTGCGCCACGCTGTTTCGCCCTGTTTCGCCTTCATGAGGGCACGCCGAGGGCACGAAACTTGATGGAAGTGAAGTATTGCCAGGCGGATTCCGGCAACATTGGCAACGATCGAAGTGGCGGGCGAGGGACTCTGAACTCCGGGAGTAACCCCTCGTTTCTCGAGACGGCTGGGACGGGTACGACTCTGGATCAGCTCGACCGATCACTCGTCATCATGGGAGGATCAGGACGACGAGGGTTTGCGCCCACTCACTTGAACCGATACCGCCGAGCCGGTGACGTCATCCGCGGCGTTCTTGTCAAAGGTCAGCGGAGTTGCTTGCGTCTGACCCTTCTTCAATGCGAAGGCTTGAATCACCGGTCCTTCTCGATAGCTGCCACCGAACAGATGACTTCCAGTCGGTGACCATGTGGCCCAACCGGCGGGTTCCCCGATCTGGACGACCGTATTGGCGATGAGCTGGACCGAACCGGTGCTCGGGTCCACCAGTACCAGTTGAGCGTTCGGCCAATCATGAGGCCGGAATGACGACACGAATGCGGCGAGCTGTCGGCCATCGGGGGAGAATGCTCCCCCGCCCAAGAAGTTGCCGCCGAACTCCATGACCTGTGGTCCATACTGCGGGACTGCCGACGAGAACACTCCGCTCTGCGGACTGGAGATGTGACGGGTCAGCATCGTTGCGGTGTCAGTAATGGCCAACCGGTCAACATTCTCTCCGGCACCGCTACCATCGATCCACGCGAGCAGGCTGTGGTTCGCCCCTGGCCGTGTGTACGAGCCGATGACAAAGGCGTCGCGTCCTATGACGCGAATGGTGCCTCTCGTCGGATACCAGATCGCTAGAACATAAGCACCCGAAGTCGGCGATGCCGGGCGCGCAGACTCGACAGCGATGCCACCGGCCACCGCGGCGAGTGGGTGTTGGGAAGCGTAGGTATTGAGTGTGTAGCCGGACGGGACTGTCCAGACTGGCGAAAGTCGAGCACCGGTAGGGGACAGTTCGACGAGGTGGATGGGATCGAGGGCAACAAGAAGATCGCGCCCGTCAGTGGTGGTTGTGACATTTATGCCAGCACTGAGAAAATGCACGCGGCCAGACCCTGTGTCGAGTTGGGCAATGCGGTTCCCACCGTTTAGCGCGGAGACATCGGGACTACCTCGCTGAAAGAAATACACCCGACTGCCGATGCTGACCAAGCGGGTCGCAGCAGCATTGACCTGGGCAACAACGCGGTCAGAACCCAGGCTCGGATTTCCCATGTGGAGTCGCCCGGAGGCGAACCACACCACCTCGGTCGTGCCTGGCAGAGCCGAGTGACTCTGACCGACAGTGGGTGGGGGTGCTCCCGGGCTTGAAGGTTGGGTTGGGAGGGTGTCTCCGCCGCCGCCGTTGGCCACGAAACCTGCCGCAATACCAACGAGCACGAAGCCAGCGACTGCTATCCCTGCGATCAGCCACCTCCGTCGACGGCGGTGGCGAGCTTCACGGAATAGAAGCTGCGCCACATCGGCCTGGGGGTCCTCCGGCGGCGAGGCAACAA